>NZ_JBEYYI010000012.1:0-254473 GCF_040645495.1 Nocardia sp. NPDC046763
ACCGACCCTTCGGACAAGCCACATCCCGGACCCGAAAACCAGGTTAACCCCACACCCACACCCACGTCTTGACATAGAGGGGTGCCAGTAGCGGACGTTCCGCCGGCCTCGGATCGGCACGGCCAGTTGATCTTCCGATGCCCCGCGCTGGCCGGTTCGGTCAGCGCGGTATGCGGCAAAGTGGTGCGTTCCTGGTCGATTCCGTAGTGCTGCTGTCGCGAGATCCAGCAGGAGGTTTCGGCTTGCTCCTGACGTGACGTCAGGTCCTAGCGTCGGCGATACCGGCGCGGGGTGCGTCGGTGGAAGTGAGCTGGAAGCGGAATGGCCGAGCCGGGAAACGGGCACGTGTGGAAGGTCGGTGAGCTCGCGACCGAGGCCGGATTGACGGTTCGGACGTTGCATCACTACGACCGCATCGGCTTGGTGCGCCCGGCCGGGCGCACCAATACCGGTCACCGGCTCTACATCGAAGCCGATGTCCAGCGCCTGTATCAGGTTCTGGCCTTGCGTCAGCTGGGCTTGGGATTGGACCAGATCGCGAACGTGCTCGCGGGCACCGTGGCAATGGCGCAGGTGTTGGCCGCGCATCGAGATTATCTGGCTGCTCAGGTGGCTGCGACGCAGGACCTGCACGCCCTGGTGGCGGCACTGGCGACAACGGCGGAGAACCGGCCCGACATCTCCGCGAATCACTTCCTGGGATTGATCAGGAGGACAGTCATGGTCGACGACACCGTCAAGCAATACTTCACCCAAGAGCAACTGGCGCAGCTTGCTCAGCGTCGGGAAGAATTCGGCGAACTCCATGTCCAGCAGGTCGAAGCGGGATGGGGCGAGCTGATCCCGCAGGTCGACGCGGCAATCGAGGCTGGATTGGACCCGGCATCACCGCAGGCGCGGCAGCTGGCGGAGCGGTGGATGGGTCTATTGGAGCAGTTCCATGGTGGTGATCCTGGGCTGCGCGACAGTCTGTATCGAATGCAGGCCGCCAATGCCGACCGGATCCAGCAGGAATTCCGCGGTCCGTCATCCGCTCAGATCGAATTCATCAAAGCCGCGGCGTGCACTCGATCAATGCGGTGAGCGCGGCGCGCAGGTCGGGGCGGGCCGCGCTGGAATACAGTTCGGCGAGCGCGATCTCCGCCACCATGGCGATGACCAGGAGCGCCACCGCGGGCGGGTCCGCCCAGCCCAGCTGTTCGATATCGGGCGCGATCGCCGCGGCGACCAGCTGATTGCGGGCGGTCACCTCGTCGAGCAGATCGGCCTCGGTGCGAGACTGGGCGAGAAAGGCTTTGGTGCCCCGGGTGGCCAGGCAGGCGTCGAGGTAGGCGGTGAGGCCGGCGCGCAGTCGCTCGCGGCCGGGCGCGAGGTCGACGACGGCAGCGAGGACGCGACCGGTCAGCTCGTCGTGATACCGGCGGTGCAGCGCGACCACATAGCTGCGCCGATCCGGAAAGTGATGGTAGAAGGTGCCTTTCGCCATGCCGGCGGCCTGGACCACGGCATTGACCGACAGTCCGGCCAGACCTGTGCGCGCGGCGACCTCCGCCCCGGCGTCGAGCAGGGCGTTGCGGCCCGGTTCCGCGGGTCGGGGCATGGCCGGAATCCTTTCCTGCGCTGTCTCTTCCCCCCGAGGGTACACAGCGACTAGCCTATGACCGACCGGTCGGTCATGCGCGGCGCGTAGGGGGCATCGTGAGGCCGACCGGCACGAATCCCCGGGAGTACCCATGCGATCGGCCACCCGCTGCCTCACCGCCGCCATCCTGTTCGCCGCCGCGCTGGCCGGACGCCCGGCCGCGGCCGACGAGCCGGATCCGTCCTACAGCTACTTCGGCGGACTGGCGGCCGAGCTCACCGCGCCCGGGCAGGCGCCGCCCGGTGCGAACGACTGGTCGTGCAAACCCGCTGCCGTGCACCCTGATCCGGTGGTGCTGCTGCATGGACTGTCCAATGACACCGTCACCTGGAACACCCTGTCCGCGGTCCTCACGAACGCCGGCTACTGCGTGTTCACCACGACCTACGGCACCGGCGCGCTCGGCCCGGTCCTGGGCGCGATCACGCCGGTCGAGACCAGCGCCCGGCAGATCTCCGACTTCATCGACCGGGTGCGCGCCGAAACCGGCTCGAACAAGGTCGATCTCGTCGGTCACTCGATGGGCGGCGCGGTGCCGTTCTACGCCCTGAACCACCTCGGCGCGATTCCGAAGATCGACCACTACGTGGCGCTGGCCGCGCCGCTGCACGGCTCCACGGTCAGCGGCCTCGCGAACCTGCAGCCGCTGCTCGAATCCACCGCGCCCGGAGCGGAACTGGCTGCGCAGTGCGGGCCGTGCCAGCTCTCGCCCGGCTCGAAGGTCGCCATCGACCTGAACGCGGACCCGGCTCTCGCGCCGGACATCCGGTTCACCACCGTGGTCTCCCGCTACGACGAGATCGCCACCCCCTGGACCACCGGCCTGCTGGACGGGCCCAATGTCGACGACGTGGTGCTGCAGGACCTCTGCCCGACCGACTACACCGAGCACTACGAGCTGCCCGCGGATCCGGTCACGGCGCGCGTGGTCCTCAATGCCCTCGACCCCGCGCACGCCGCACCCGTCTCCTGCACGGTCGTCCTGCCTTTCGCAGGACCGCTGGGTCGATAGCAATCCGCCATTCGAGCCGCCTGCTGCCCATACCCGCCCCGACATCCGCACCCACACGAACGAAGGCCGGCGCATGACCGACTGCGAATCTCTCACTCGCACTAGGTAATTCGGGCTATTGACGTCGAGGGCACGCTCGCCGCGCTGCGGGCGGCCCGGGCACGCGCGCACGGCGAGCTCGGGGCCGCACTGGCGGCCGGACTCACCACCGCCGCGATCGAGAACCGGATTCTCCGCGGGCATGAACGGCCAACCCAACTGTTCTAAACGTGCACTACAGCTGAGGAATTGGCGTGAAATTGCTGCTCTACGCCGGATTGTGAGGGATTGCACCGGTCGTACGGAACTCGGCAATAGCGGGCTTTCCGCCGGCCTCGGATCCGCACGGCCAGTTGATCTTCCGATGCCCCGCGCTGGCCGGTTCGGTCAGCGCGGCATGCGGCATGTGCGTATACCTTAGTCGACTGAAGTCAGCGACTGTCGAGCTGCGGTAGTGGATTGCGCCATCGGCAGGGATTCGAGGGGCGACCCCGCTGGAAGTCTCCAGGTCTGGACTGCGGACTGCGTCGATGCTGCCCGACGGTACAGTCCAGACGGATGGCGGTCCTTGCTACTACGGACAGGTACCGGTGAAGGTCAGGCCGGCAACCTGAATGACCGCGCCGCTACAGGGAACATAGACATCCTGCGAAATATGGAGCAGGGCAGACAATGATACTGCAAGGAGTTTGCAGTTCTGGCCGCTACCGTCCACGGATCCACTCAGACTAACGACCGGTAGGCCGAGCACGCCAGCGGTGGCGCGGCACTGGGAACCTGGCGTGGCGGCTTCGGCCGGGCTCATGATGAACGGTGCGAGTGCGGCAACGGCCGCGACTCCTGTGACGAGCAACGCGGTTTTGATCCTCATGTGACTCCTCACTCGGGTGACTCTGGAAGACGTTGTCTACCAACCATTCTGGACAACTGACCAACGTGCGGGTCCGGCATGTGCGGACGCTTTATCCGGCTGAAGTTTACTAAGAGCGTGTGGCTGGATCGACGATCGTCCGGTCCGGCGCGTCGGTGCGCGTGGATCGGACGGATGCCGGTCGGGATGTCAGGGCGGCTTGCGGTGGATCGCCGTGGGCACGTCAACGTCGCCGGGGCTAGATCTCAGGGCCGCAAGCTCTATCGTCTGCTCGACGTCGCCAGGACCGAGCGGGCCGCAACGAAAAGGTCCTCGCCACCCTCATCATGGGTGATCCATCCGCAGCCTTTCGAACTGTCGAATTCCCTGAGTCGCCCAGGCAGAGCCAAAACCGCTGTGGCGGTAGCTATTGCAACAGATGGATGGAGTCTGGAACATGCCCTGTCCTTACCAGTAGCGGACGTTCCGCCGGTCTCGGATCGGCACGGCCAGTTGATTTTCCGATGCCCTGCGTTGGTCGGTTCGGTCAGCGCGGTATGCGGCAGGAGAGTGCGCTGCCATGCGGGCAACGGCCGACCCAACTGTTCTAAACGTGCACTACAGCTGAGGAATTGGCGTGAAATTGCTGCTCTACGCTGGATTGTGAGGGATTGCACCGGTCGCACGGAACTCGGCATGAGGGCGCGATCGTCGGTACCGAATGCTGATGGCCCGTTGACATTTCGATGTCAGCGTGGTGCCGGTACGTCTACAACCAGTTCGGTCGGGCTGGGATTCGTGCTGACCTGGATGCTCACTCGGCCCGAGCCGGGGAAGTTGAAGAAGGTGGCGTTCCAACCGTAGTGACTGTCGTATCGGGTGGCCTGGGTGTTGGTCGTTGTGACACCGGTGTCGAGATTGGTGGCAGTAACCGTCGCGGAGATCGAGCAGTTGGTGCCCGCGGCGGGGGATGCCGACATCGAACCGAGTGGGTCGCTCGCGGCATCGGCTTTGAAGCTCACCTGGACCTGCACCGAGCTGTCGAAGAAAGTCGCATGGTCGCTGCCCTGCTGCCCCTGCTGAGGGGAAGCCGACGCGCTGACCGTGCCCACGCAGCCCGGTCCGCCATCGACGTGGGCAGGATCGAAGGACGACGTGTCCGCGGACGCCGGGCCGACCAACGCCCCGAACGCGATTGCCGGCAGAGCTGATACTGCCGCAAACCTGAGCATGCCTCGCATCATGACTCCTGTCCTAGCACGGATCACGGCGTGAAGACCAGCTTTACCCGGACAGGCTCGGATCAGTACGACAGAATCCGGTGTGCCTCAGACGGTTCAGGAGCAGCGGCGGATTCGGCTGCTCCGGACTCACGCCCCTGCGCCACCGCCCAATCCACCCACTACGAAACCTCATTGACGGCGCCTTCCGACATCGCCGAATCGGCAGGGCCAGTTGACCTTCGCCGCCCGGCGCTGGCCAGTTCAGTCAGCGCGATCAGCGGCAGAAGAGGTCGTTCTATTGGGGCCGCCGAGGCCCCGGATGTTCTTGCGCACTCAGCCGAGACCGGATGCCGGGTCGGTCGGGCATTCGTAGGCTCGCCTATTCGGGTGGCCAGATGGCGCTCAGCACGCGGCCTGGCCAGTTGTCGGGAATGCCGGCCAGGGTGACGTAGCTGCCGTAGAACGAGCCGATGAGCATGCCGGTGAGGACGTCGAGATCGGTGGACGCGGGAAAATCGCCCACTGCCAGGGCTTTTCGCAGCAGGGCGCGGCGCGGCTCGACTATGCGGGTCTTGAACGATTCCAGCAGTTCGGGGTGGCGGCCTTCCTCGGCGAGTAGTGAGCCGAGAATGGCCATGGCGGGACCGGCCCGCAGGTTGTCGTGGAAGTTCTCCAGGATCGCCAGGGCGTGGGCGCGGGGGGTCGCGGCGGCGGCGGGTGGCTCCACGACCCGCAGTGAACCGATCACCGCTGCAACCAATTCCGCCTTGTTTCGGTAGCGGCGGCGCAGGCTGGGGGTGGTGGTGCCCGCGGCGGCCGCGACCGATTCCAGCGACATGCGGGCGTAGCCGAGTTCGCCGAGCGAGTGGGCGGCGGCCGCCAAGATCGCTTGGTCCAGGGCCGGGTTCCTCGGTCTTCCGGCTTTCGGTTGCGGGGTGCTCATTACATTGCGATAGTACATCGGAACGTAAGTGACAGATGGAAGGAACCATCATGACGGAGTCGTTGCCGGTGAGCGCGGTGATCCGCGTCGGACGCGCCACCTTCGACCCGAGCCTCTTCGCGGACTTCAGCGCCCTGGTCACCAAGCAGGCGGACTACCTGATCCCGGCCATCAAGGAATTGTCGGGCCTCATCTCCTGGTTCACTGGCGTCTCGCCAGAGGGTTCGACGGTGCAGATCAGCATCTGGGACACCGAGGCGCACGCCAAGCAGATGGACGACCTGAAGTTGATGGCCGTTGTGGCCCGCGGCGAAATGGAAGCGATCGGCGGCCATTTCGAACGCCCGATCATCAACTACCCCATCAACTGGACCATCGCCGGATCGGTGCCGGCCGCCGCGGTCATCCATGTCGCCCGCGGCAGCTTCGACGCCGACCGGTTCGCCGAGGTCGAGACCCTGGCCATCAAGCAGGCCGAGTACCTGATCCCGGCCATCGAACGACTGCCGGGACTCGTGCACTGGTATACCGCCGTGTCGCCGGTGGGCGCGATCGCCAATATCAGCGTCTGGGACTCCAGTGACCATGCGGTGCAGATGGATTCGCTGCACGAAATGGTCACCGTCGCCCGTGGGGAATTTCAGCAGCTCGACGCCCTGACCTTCCACCCGATCGTCGACTACCCGATCAACTGGACCATCTGACCGGATACCGTCCACCCGAACGACGAGTCTCCCGCTCGCCGTTCGGGGTTCGCGCCGGGGTCGCATCCTGTAGATGGCGTGTCCGCGGGTTGGGGCCGTCGCCCTCGACCGGTTCCAACCCGACACCGATTCTTCGGACAAGCCGCATCCCGGACCCGCCTTCAAGGCTAAATCCATCCGCCTCGACCACGCGATCGAGATGTTCCGAGTCTTCGGCGGCGATATCGGCGGTGACACTCCGGCTGGACTTCCCAACGCGCGGTTGGCCATCCTGCCCGGCACCTCCCACGTCAGCCTCGTCCACCGCCCCGAACTGCTCCTGCCGGTCATCTCCACATTCCTCGACACAACCCGCCCCAAAGCCTGACCGTGCCAGGAAACTCGCGATCGGGTACCGCTCGCTCATTGGCATTTCAATGTGTTCGAGCCGGGCAACGCCCGCGGATACACTGACGACCTCACCGCCCTCACACAGATCGGTGGTCCAAGCTCTCCCACTGAAGGTCGGCAGCCTCCCAACATCATCGATTTTCGACAACGTCGTGGGCCGACCTCGACCGCGCGATAAGCGGCAGGAGCGTGCGTTCGGCCAGCGCTGAAGGATGCAGGAACATCCGCAGCTGCGGACGACGACACGACGGCGCCATTCATCCCGGCGCCGAGGACTCGAACTACCGTCCCCAGCATGAACGTCGCCCTCGACCCGCCCATGGCGGTGGTGCTCCGATACGTCGATGCCTTCAACAACGGTGACTCGAAGGCGATGTCAGCACTGTGCGCTGACCCGATGCAGATACTCGACGGCATGTCACCGCACGTATGGCAGGGACCGACAGCCAGCGAGGACTGGTGGAGGGCCGTACAGAGGGAGGGCGAGCACGTGGGAGCGTCGGGCTACCACATTGCGCTCGCCGAGCCACGGCACATCGATGTCACCGGGGACCACGCGTATGTCGTTGTTCCTGCCACCATGACGGTCAATCTGCAGGGCAAGCAGGTAACCCAAACCGGCTCGATATTCACTGTCGTGCTCGGCAGGGTAGGGGCACAGTGGCGGCTGACGGCCTGGGCTTGGGCAAAAGGTGCCTGACTGTTCTCGCCCTCGACGGCGAGCACCCCGAATACAAAGGGCTGGAACGTCTATCCGAGGGGACATCCTCTGATAGACCCCAATGGGCGGCACCGGTGGCGTGGCACCCGGTAGCGCCGACCGCACGAAACTCGGCATACCAGTGCATTCGGGCGGTCTCAGATGGCCACGGCCAGTTGATCTTCCGCAAGACCGCCGTGGTCGGATCGGTCAGCGCGATAAGCGGCAGGAGAGTGCGCTGCCATGCGGGCATGAACGGCCGACCCAACTGTTCTAAACGTGCACTACAGCTGAGGAATTGGCGTGAAATTGCTGCTCTACGCCGGATTGTGAGGGATTGCACCGGTCGCACGGAACTCGGCAGAAGTGTGCGTTCGGCCGGCCTCGAATTGGGCGGCCGGCTTATCTTCGGCGAGCGTGGCTCGCCCGATAGGTTGACCTGTAGCGCGGTTGAGGTTGCACAGTGGCTGGATGCGGCTGAATCAGATCACGATCGGTGCCACCGACCTTGGCCGGTCCGAGCGGTTCTATGGACTGCTCGGAATGCAGTTGATCGTCAAGACCGACAACTATCTGCGGTTCCAATGTCCTGATGGCGGCAGCACGTTTTCGGTCGAGTTGGTCGAATCCGTGCCTGACGGTGAACAGGTCTCCATTTACTTCGAGTCCGATGACCTCGACGACCGATGCGCTCGGCTAGCCGGTGCGGGCGTGGTGTTCGACAGCCTGCCCGCCGACATGTCGTGGCTGTGGCGAGAGGCATGGCTGCGCGATCCGGACGGCCATCGGCTGTGCCTGTTCTACGCCGGAGACAATCGGCTCAACCCGCCATGGCGGATCTCCGACCCGGCATCGAACCGACCAGCAGACGGTCGATCGTGAGCCAAGCCTGAACAGCCTCAATTCGGCAGAAGAGGATGTTCTGGGCCGCAGTCGGTCTCGCCGCCGGCCGCACCGCGCTGGCCGGTTTGGTCAGCGTGGTATGCGGCAGTCGAGGATGGTCGTGGAGGTGGGGTGGTGGCTGGATGTGTGTGATCAGTGTGGTTGGGCCAGTAGCTGGAATGCGCCTCGGATGATGAGGCGGCCTTTGGTGAGTACGTCCATGTTGCTGGGCGGCGTGGTGGGGTCGGACACCATCAGGCTGGCAGTCATAGCGCGGCCGTCTGCTGTGCGGGCCAGGTAGTTGAGGGTTACTACGCCGGGTTCGCTGCCGGGCTTGTACCAGACTGTCGGGAACTGGGCAGCATCCAGACCCAGCCCGCCGGGGTCGAGGGACAGGGCATGGCCGATTTCGGGCTGGTTGAGCCGCAGCAGGCCCGCGTAGGCGTGGCAGATGTCGACCGGCGAGGCGAACCATTCGATCTGGTCGATCTCACGTGGCTGAGTCCAAGGCTGCGAGGTGTCGGGCAGGGGCATGCTTTCCAGGTGCTCGACCAGCATGGCCCGCTCCGCCGGGGGTATCGACAAGTACCGCCGCACGTGGTCTGGGCTGTACTTGAGCTGGAAGAACGCTCTGGTCGTCAGGAAAGGCTCATTGGCCCGGGGCTCTTGGTGGCCGAACAGGCTGAGTTGGCGGGCCACGGTGTCCCGGCCCAACCGGTGGATCAGGTGGTCGGTGGCGGTGTTGTCGCTGATGGACATCATGGGGTCGGCGTACTCGGCCAGCGTGAGTGCGTCGCCGGCCGGGCGGTCCTGCAGGGTGCCGGAGGGCAGGCTCTTCCAGTCCTCGTGGATGGCCAGCCGTTCGCCCCAGGACGCTCGGCCCTCGGCGACAGCTTGGCCGAGCGCGCCCAGCACGTACAGCTTGAACCCCGACCCGATCGGGCGCAGGGCGTCGGGATCGAGGCCGTGCTCGATCCGGCACGTCCTGTCCGGAGCGATCGTGGCCGCGGCGAACGACACCCGTCCGCCCAGCGCGGCCAACCGACTGTCCGCCTCCGCCCAGCAGGCCGGTGGGGCCTCGTCGAGGGTGAGCTCCAGGTGGCCTACCCGGCCCGCCTGGTCCACCCGCACCGTGAGCAGGTAGTCGAGTCCGCCGCCGTGCACCGCTGCCTGCGCCTGGTCGGGTCGCGACGCTGCCACCGCCGCCCGGGTCACGGTGAGCGGGCCGACCGCGCCGGCCGCAGCGTTGAACCCGGCCGGCCCGCCGCTGGCGGTCAACAACGATGGGGCCACGCGCTGCTGGATCTCCTGCTCGGGAAGCGGGACCCGAGCGGATGCGGCCACCAGCCAGTCCAGCTGTTCGGCGGCGGTCAGGGTGGGCGCGCCCGCGCCTGTCTGCTCGATCATGGTGTCCCCCGTCCGGTCAGGAGCCGACGCTCCATTGAATCCACAAGTGGAAACATTACCGAAATCGGATTCGTGTTGCTAGCCTGATTGTCGTGACATCCGCGGATCTGCTCCTCCACCCGATCCGCCTGCGGATCGTGCAGGCGTTCCTCAACGACCGGGCCCTGACCACGAGCGACCTGCGGGACGAGCTGTCCGACGTCGCGCCGACCACCCTGTACCGCCACATGACCCGCCTCGTCGACGCCGGAGTTCTCACCGTCGTCGCCGAGCGCCGCGTGCGCGGCACGGTCGAACGCACCTATGTCCTACGGCTGAGCGCGGCGAGCATCGGCCTGGACGAGATCGACGCGATGAGCGCCGACGACCACCGCCAAGCCTTCATGGCGTACATCGCCGGCCTGCTCGGCGACTTCGACCGCTATCTCGCTCGCGGCGACATCGATCTGCTACGCGACCAGGTCGCCTACCGCCTCGCCGCCATGTGGCTCACCGACACCGAGTTCGCCGAACTGCGCCGCAAACTGCTCAGCGTGCTCCAACCCGGCCTGGCCAACCCACCGGGACCCGGCCGCACCCGACGCATCTACGCCAGCATCCTGCTACCCGGCGAAGACACCCCACCTCACCAGCGGCCACAGACTCCGGACGCCACCCCCAACCCATGAACACCGCCCGACGCCCCGCCAACTATCCGCATCGGACAGCGCCGACGGCGTAACGGTCGAACTACTCATTCTGTTCGGCCTCCAAGGAATGCGTGTGCATGTGCGTGCCGACCAGTACGAGAATCGTTGACCAGCAACGTAACTCACAGCATGTTGGACGGCTCTGGCGTAGCGGACGGCTTGGTTGTCATGTCGTGAGCGTGAACTGGGTCGCCAATCGGGCCGCCTCGTGCTTCGAGGCTGCGGCCACGCGCTTTTCGCCTTCGATGCGGGCTCGGATTGCGGCAACCGAGCGGTGGTCCGGGATGCGTGGCCCAGGGAGGTAGCGTCGACCGGTCTGCGTGAGATACCACGCGAGGAGCATGAAAGTAGCTGCGGTGGTGACGATTTCGGTGACCATGGTGTCCTCTCGTGGCTAGGCGGGGTAGGTGCGGGGAATGTCGCGGAGGACGATGCGGATCGCTCGTAAGACCGCGGTGATGGGCTGGAGCCTCTCCGACTGCGGGTATCTGAACCAGTGGGGCTCGGGTCCGGGAGGAGGGAGGGTGGAGGGGAGGGCGATTTGCCTTCCCGGCGGCAGGAACTCGAAGCGCGCGCGGCGGCGGAGATCGGCGGCGCAGCAGCTCATGTCGAGCGGGCTCGGGGCGGCCAGCAGGATCAGGTCGCCGCTGCCGGTGCCCTCGTCCAGGATCGGCGTGACCTTCTTGCTCCAGAACAGCTCATCGTCGATCAGCGCTGCCAGCCCGCTCGGCGCATTGATCGCGCTGACATCGCTGGTGGACAGCGTGATTCGGGGGCCCGATGCCCGACAGGGCAGACCGTAGAGCTCCCGGTACAGCCACACCTGCCGTTCGAGCGGGCTCTCACCGGTCATGTTCTGTACCGGCATGGTGAATTCCTTCCCGTTTCAGGTACTTTCGGGCGCTCTCCGCGCGCGGGCACGGCGGCTCGCAGTTGGCATGGATCGCGCTGATGCCTTTGGCTCGCGCCCGGGTGATGGGGTGAATCGAACCGTTCTGGCAGTCGTCGTCGACCCAGGATCTCTGGTGCTCGGGCTGCTTGCCTTGCTGCTGGGTTGCCATGCATCAAGTGCATCGAGGCGACGAGGAGTTGGGAAGTGAAAAGCGGGAATCCGGATTTTCTCACTGTTTCACCAGGATTCGACCCTCAGACCGTGAGATGATTTTCCCGCTCCGGGAATCATCATCGTCGCGGAGCGGGAAACATGATGACCCGAGAACGGGAAATTCCATGTCCGAAAGCGAAAGCACCCTCACCCGCCGCCAACTTGGTCGGTACCTGAAGTCGGCCCGCGAGGAGGCCGGGTTCACGTTGGAACAGGCTGGCAGACAGATGGATTGGAGCAAGAGCAAGCTCCAGCGACACGAGGCCGGAGAGGTTGCGAAGATCCGTCGTCCCGATCTGGACCTCCTGATCCGGCTGTACCAGATAGACGATCGCCAGGCCGCGCACCTGAGGGGCTTGGCGGAAACCGCCGCCGGGAAATCATGGTGGCACGAGTTCAGCCGCGTTCTTCCGGAGGACTTCCGCATCTATGTGGATATGGAATCTGCTGCCACGATGCTGACGACCTACCAGCCCGACCTCATCCCCGGACTCCTCCAGACGCGTCCCTACGCACGCGTGCTGGCCTACACCGCTAACCCTGACGACGGAGAAGCCGCTCTCGCAGGGCGATTGGAGTTGAAGGCGAGGCGGCAGCGCCTCCTCACACACAACCTCAAGAAGCCTCAGCTGAACATGGTGCTCGGAGAAACTGCGTTGCGCAGAGTGATCGGCGGGCCGAAGATAATGGCAGACCAACTCAAACGTCTTGCCGAGGCAAGTACTTTGCCGAACGTGACCCTCCGCATCCTTCCGTTCTCCGCCGGGATGCCGACCGGTGATCAGACCGGGCCGTTCGTGATCATCGATTTCGGGCCGGACGGACGTGGCCAGCCTGTCGCGCCGACCACGATCTACAGCGAGGGCTACTCGAGCGACATGTACTCGGAGAAGCACGATGTCGTCGACCGCTACATCGAGGCGTACAGAGTCCTCCAGCGGGCTGCGCTGGATGAATCGAGCAGCAGAGATCTGGTGCGCGAGATAGCAAGGGAGTACAACGCGTGAACTACGAACTCAACGGCGCACGTTGGTTCAAGAGCAGCAGAAGTGGCGGCAGCAAGGAGTGCGTGGAGGCCGCGTTCCTGGCCGGGGGCCAGGTCGGTGTCCGCGACTCCAAGAATCCCGCCGGGCCGGCGCATGTCTTCACCGCCGGTCAGTGGGATGCGTTCGTGGGCGCGGTCATGGCGGGGAAGTTCGACCCGTCCCGCGTTTGATCGATCGGAAACGCGCCGAAATACGCACCGGGCCCGGTCATTTCGACCGGGCCCGGTGCGTGATGACGGCTTACTTCTGGTGGCCGCAGGCCTTGTGGTAGTCGATGACGGCCTGGCGCGCGGCCTTCAGGTCCTGCGCCTCCTGCGGGTTGGCCTGCCGCCACGCCTTCCGTTCGGCGCGGCGCTGGTCCTCGGGCAGGGTCTTCACCTTGGCGATCTCGGCGGCCACATCCGGGTGCTGCGCCAGGTAGGCGGCCACCTTGGGGGCGGCGTCCGCGCGGGCCGCGGCGGCGGCCTGTGGGCTGCACTGCGGCGTGTCGGCGGAGGCGGTGCCCGGCACGGCCAGGGCGATGGCGGCTGCTCCGGCGGCGCCGGCCAGGGCGGCGGCAAGGGTGCGTTTCATTCTCACTCCATGTTCGTGGGTTGGGGTCCCCACCGAATCTGCCCGCGCAAGCTGAAGGCGGCCTGAATCGGCCGGCCATCTTCAGGGGATCTTCAGCCACCCGTCGGCAACCTCGACGATCACGGGTGAGCCGGCGGTGCGCTGCGGGGCAGGCGGAGGACGAAGACGGCTCCGGTCGTGCCGGGGTCGGGGTCGGCGCAGGTCAGGTCGCCACCGTGCGCGCGGGCCAGGCCGCGCGCGATGGCCAGGCCCAGGCCCGAACCGTCCGGGCGATGGTGGCGGGCATGGTCGAGCCGGACCAGGCGGTCGAAGATACGCTCGCGATCCTCGACCGGAATGCCGGGGCCGCTGTCGGAGACGACGACGTCGACGGCATCGGCATACGCGCGCAACTCGACGGTGATGCTGCCGTGGTCCTTCATCGCCTGGCAGGCATTACTGCACAGGTTGGTGAGGATCTGGGTGATGCGCTCGGGATCGGCGGGCACGGTGGCCGCCTCGCCGGTGAGCCGGAATTCGGTGTGCGGGTGCAGCATTCGCATACGGTCGAGATGCGTGGCGGTCAGCGCGTAGAGGTCCACCGGTTCGAGCCGGAGCTGCAGGCCGGCGTCGATGCGGGCCAGGTCCAGCAGGTCGTCGACCAGGCGGCCCGCGCGCTGGGTCTCCCGGACCAGGAGCAGCAGCATGCGCTGGCGGTCCTCGGGATCGGTGTCCGCGGGCTGCTGGAACACCGCCTCGGCCAGCGAGCGCACGCCGGTGATGGGGGTGCGCAGTTCGTGGGCGGCGTCGCCGACGAACACCCGGATGCGCTGTTCGGAGGCGCGGGCCCGGGCCTCGGCGGCGGCGGTGTCGCGCAGCGCGCCCTCCAGGGCATCGAGCATCTCGTCGAAAGCGGCTGCGGTGCGGCCCAATTCGGTGTCGGTGCGGGATGGTTCGAGGCGGCTGCCGAGGTGGCCGTGCGCGATATCGCGGGCCAGCCGGGTCATGGCGTCCAGGGGCGCGAGCGCACGGCGCACCCCGAACCAGAGCCCGAGCGAGATCACCGCGATGGCCCCGGTGGTGGCCAGGGCCAGCAGCAGTCCCAGCCGCGACTGCACTCGGGCGATCAGCGGCGTGTCCACCTGCAGGGTGAGCCGGCCGTCGTTGAGCGTCCCCGGTCCGGTGAGTTTGATGACGCGGGTCTTGGTGGTGCTGTCCTCCGCCAGCCGGTGCTCGAGGCTGCCGAAGGTGCGTCCGTCGGGCAGCACCAGCCGGACCCGCACCGAATGCGTGTCCACCCGGGTGATCAGGTCCTCCGGCGAAACACCTTCCTGCGCGAGCTGTCTGGCCAGCTGGGCGCGGTCGGTGAGCACGGTGTTCTCGCTGCGGGTCACCACCACCCCGAACAGCGCGTGCACGCTCAGTGCGACCAGCACCAGCACGATGCCGGAAACCAGTGCGGCCGTGAGGGTTACGCGGCCGCGGAGCGAGACCGTCCTCACCGCGGCACCCGCAGCGTGTATCCGAGGCCGCGCACGGTGTGCACCACCCGCTCACCGTGTTCCTCGAGTTTGCGGCGCAGCGCGCTCACGTGTACCTCGACCAGGTTGGGGTCGTAGTCCTCGTATCCCCAGACGGCCGTGAGGATCTGGGTCTTGGTGACCACCCGGTCCCGCTGCGCGGCCAGGTAGACGAGCAGCTTGAATTCGGTGGCGGTGAGGGTGAGCTCGTGCCCGGCCCGCCGCGCGCCCCCGGCGTCCACGTCCACCTCGAGGTCGCCGATCACGATGCGGCTCTGGAGTTTTCCCATCCGCCGCAGCAGCGCGTCCACCCGCGCCACCAGTTCGATGAGGTCGAAGGGTTTCACCACATAGTCGTCGGAGCCGGCGCGCAGTCCGCGCACCCGGTCCTCGACGCCGTCGCGGGCGGTGAGCATAACCACGCCGGCCGCCGAGCGGGCCCGCACCGATTCCAGCAGGGCGAAGCCGTCGCGGCCGGGCAGCATCACATCGAGCACCACGACATCGGGCCGGAACTGGGCCAGGTCCTGTTCCAGCAGGCCGCCGTCCGCACGGGTGAGCACATCGTGCCCGGCGGCGGACAGTCCGGCCCCCACCGCGGCCCGAATGGCCTCGGCGTCTTCGATGACAAGAATGCGTCCCGGTTGCACCCGGCAATTCTCAGGCCTTTGCCTGTGAATCCGCTGCGAACCGGGACGCCTCCCGGGTCTTTAGTGCGGGACCGCGACGGCGGTAATGAATTCCGCCAGCTTCCTGTCGTCGATGCTCTTGGCGAGGTCGGATTCACAGATCATGCCGACCAGTTGATTACCCTTGCGCATATCGAGTACCGGCATGCGCTTGATCTGGTTCTGTTCCATGACGTCCAGGACGGTACTCAAGTCCGTGTCGACGTCGACCGACCACACCCGGCCCTGGGCCAGATCACCGGCCCGGACCCGGCTCGGGTCGTGTCCCATGGCGACGCAGTGCACGACGATGTCACGGTCGGTGAGCATGCCGATCAGCGTGTCGCCCTCGCAGATGGGGAGTGCGCCGACATCCATGTTGCGCATCAGCTGAGCGGCGCGGTCCAGGGTTTCATCGGCGGGGATGCATTCCGCACTCCGGTGCATGATGTCGCGAGCCTTCACTGCAACCTCCTGTCTCGGGATGGGTGTGCCAGGAGACATCGTGACCCCGATCACACCGGAAGGTCAATGCGTGAGCTGGAAGCGATCCGTGAGGCGGCGCAAGCGGCCGGTTCCCGGCACGCTCAGCCACACCACGAACGCGAGAAGACCGTCCAGTATCAGCGCCAGCGCGGCCACCAGGATCGCGCCCACGAGCACCTTGTCGTAGCGGTAGAGACTGATGCCGTCGAAGATGTAGCGGCCCAGCCCGCCGAGGTTCACGTAGGCGGCGATGGTCGCGGTCGCCACCACCTGGAGAGTGGCCGCGCGCAGGCCGCTGAGCAGCACCGGCAAGGCATTGGGCAGCTCGACCCGCAGCAGCACCCGGGGTTCGCTCATGCCCACGGCCCGCGAGGCGTCGACCACGACCGGGTCCACATTCGCGATGCCCGCGTACGCACCCGCCAGCAGCGGCGGAATGCCGACGGTGAGCAGCGCCAGCAGCGGCGGGGTCAGGCCCAGGCCCATGAGCAGCACCACGAAGGTCAGCACGCCCAGGGTCGGCAGCGCGCGCATGGAGTTGGCGAAGCCGACGATGAGGGCCGACCCGCGACGGGTGTGCCCGATCAGCAGGCCGATCGGCACCGCGATCACGGCCGACAGGCCCACGGCCAGCAGGCTGTACCACAGGTGTTCGAGAATGCGGCGCCCGATGCCGGCCGGGCCGGACCAGTTCGCGCCGTCGGTGAGGAAGTGCCAGGCATCCAGGAAAAGGTTCATGCTGACTCCATTCGGCATGGGCGGGGCCGCTGCGTGGTTACGCAAGCTGCCTCCTCCGCGGCCTGACCGCTCATGCTGACTCCATTCGGCATGGACGGGGCCGCTGCGTGGTTACACAGGCTGCCTCCTCCGCGGCCTGACCGCTCATGCCGGACGCCCTTTCAGCCACGGCGTCGCTACCCGGCCCAGCAGGTACAGCAGGCGGTCCACGATCAGGGCCAGCGCCAGCACCACGATGATGCCCGCGACGATCTCGTCCGGGTAGTCGCGCTGATAGCCCTGGGTGAACAGCTTGCCGAGCCCGCCGACACCGATCAGCGCGCCGACGGTCACCATCGAGATATTGGTGACCGCCACGACCCGCAGGTTGGCCATGAAAACCGGTAGGGCGAGCGGGAAGTCGACGGTGAGTATTCGCCGCCAGCGCGGGTAGCCGATGGCGTCGGCGGCGTCGAGGGTGTCGGCGGGCACCGAATCCAGGGCGGTGGGGACCGCCGTGATGAGCAGCGCCACCGAGTAGATGGTCAGCGCGATAACCACATTCAGCGGATCGATGACGCCCAGGCCCAGCAGCGGCGGAAGAATGACGAACAGCGCCAGCGACGGAATCGTGTACGCGATACTGGCCGCCGTGGTGGTGACCCGCCGCAGCCAGCGCGCCCGATGCGCCAGCGCGCCCGCCGGGATCGCGATCACCAGGCCCAGCAGCAGCGGCAGCAGGGCCAGATACAGATGGGTACGGGCGTATCCGGCGATCTCGTCGAAATTGTCGATGAGGTACCTCACCGGGGCTCCTCGAAGAAGACCCGATTGCGTTCGGCGTCCTCGGCGGTGCGCTGCCGGTGCAGCTGCTCGAGCACGTCGCGCGCGTAGATCGCGCCCACTGCCGCCCCGGAATCATCCACCGCCACACCGATTTCCGAGGGCGAGGAGATGGTGGAGTCGAGGGCCTGGCGTAGATCGCCGTCCTGCGGGAAGAGCGAGCCGCCCGCGGCCATGCTGTCGGTCAGCGCGTGCCCGGCGCGCACGCCCTCCACGCCGGTGGTGTCGATCCAGCCCAGGGGCCGCTTGGCCCGATCGATGACCAGCCGCCATTCGCCCTGCTCCAGCCGGACCCCGGTCACCTCCTCCGGAGTGACCGTCGAGAGTTCGTGCAGCGGAACGGTATCGGCCGTCCGGAAGGACAGTTCCCGGTAGCCGCGGTCGCGGCCCACGAAGCCGGCCACGAAATCGGTGGCGGGCTTGGCGAGTACGGTCCGCGGCACATCGTGCTGCTGGAGGTAGCCGCCGGGGCCGAACACGGCGATGTGGTCGCCGAGCTTGATGGCCTCGTCGATGTCGTGGGTGACGAAGACGATGGTCTTGTGCAGTTCGGCCTGCAGCCGCAGCATCTCGTTCTGGAGTTCGGTGCGCACCACCGGGTCGACGGCGCTGAAGGGTTCGTCCATGAGCAGGATCGGCGGGTCCGCGGCCAGCGCTCGGGCCACGCCCACGCGCTGCTGCTGACCACCCGACAGCTGCGCCGGATAGCGTTGCGCCAGACCGCGATCCAGGCCGACCCGGTCCATCACCTCGAGCGCCGCCCGGCGGGCCGCGCGGCGGGACTGTCCGCGCAGCACCGGCACGGTGGCCACATTGTCGACCACGGTGCGGTGCGGCAGCAGGCCCGCGTTCTGGATCACGTAGCCGATGCCGAGCCGCAGCTGGACCGGGTTGCTGCGCGAGATGTCCTGCCCGCCAACGGTGATGACGCCCGTACTGGGGCCGATCATGCGGTTGATCATGCGCATGGAGGTGGTTTTGCCGCAGCCGGACGGCCCGACGAACACGGTGAACGACCCGGATTCGATGCGCAGGTCGAGGTCGTGGACGGCGGTGGTGCCGTCCGGATACGTCTTGCTGACGCCGGTGAATTCGATGTCGGACACCGTGTTCGGCCCTCCTAGGCGATCGGCTTGTCGAGCCCCTGCGCGGCCACCCACCGCTTGGCGGCGGCGGCCGGTTCGGTCTTGCTGCTGCCGGAGACGGCGGTATTGAGCGAGACGAGTTCAGCGGTGGTCAGTTTCGCCGAGACCGCGTCGAGAACCTTCGTCAGCTTGTCGCTCTTCTTGGCGGTGTTGTAGAGCGGCACCACGTTCTGCGGCGGGAAGTTGTGCTTCGGGTCGGTCAGCACCACCAGGTTGTTGGCGGCGATGGCGGGGGAGGTGGTGAAGATGTCGGCCGCGGTGACCTGACCGTCGGTCAGGGCCTTCACGGTGGCGGGGCCGCCGCCGTCGGCGATCGGCACGAAGTTCGCGGCCGCGATGTCCAGGCCGTAGTTCTTCTTCAGGCCGGGCAGGCCGCCGGGACGCTCGGAGAACTCCGCGGGCGCGGCCAGTTTCACCTCGGCCGAGTGCGCCGCCAGATCGCCGATGCTCGTCAGGTTCCACTTGTCGGCGGTGGCCTTGGTGACCACGACGGCGTCGGAGTCCTCACCGGGCGCGGGAGTGCCGATGGCGAGCTGATCGCCGAGCGCCTTGGCCAATGCCGCGTTCACCTCGTCCGGGGTGGTGGCGGTGCTCGACTTGTCCAGGTACTGCAGCAGATTGCCGGTGTAGTCCGGGATGAGGGTGATGGCACACTGCTTCAGCGCGGGGACGTAGGCTTCGCGGCTGCCGATATTGAGCTTGGTGTCGATACCGAAACCGTTGGCGCGCAAGGCTTCCGCGTAGACATCGGCCACGGTCTCGGATTCCGGGAAGTTGGCCGAGCCGACAGTCACCTTGTTGGCGTCGCTGCCGCAGTCGCCGCCACCGCCGAGCGGATTGGACTTGGAGCCGCCACAGGCGGACAGCGCCATGGCCGCGGCCAGCGCCACCGACGCGGCCAGAATTCGGAGTACCGTCCGGGCGGTGCGCCTGCCGTCGGCGCGCGTGGTGATGAGCGAGTGCACTGTCGTCCTTCCGAGCGGGGTGCCTGCGCGGGCGGGGCGGATTCCACCCCTGAAACAGACTCAACTGTCCATATTGCCCGGCTGTTCCCGCGAACGTTGCCTACCTGTGGTCGGTTTCGTGCATTTGGCGGATCCGGTCGAGCCATCGTGCCGGGTCGTTTCCGGCGGCGGAACCCCTCGGCTCGAGCTGCGCGGAACTCCGCGGTGCGCTCATGCGCGGGTCGGTTTCGCGTGGGGGAGGGGTGGGGCGGCAGACTGTTGCGCGTGTCCGGCACAGACTCCTCCGCACCGCGCGCCCTCGGCCGTCGCGCCCGCCCGCTCCGCCGCGCGCGGCGGCCCCGCCTCGGGTCGGCGCTGCTGGTCGTCGCGGTCGCCGCGGCCGCGGTGGCCTGCGGCAAATCGGGCACCGGACCGGTATTGACAGTGGGAGCAGGGAATTCGGCGGAATCGATGATGATCGCCGAGATCTACGCGGGCGCGCTGGCCCGCACCGGACTGCGCACCCGGGTCGAGGATCGGATCGGACAGCGCGCGGATCTGCTCGCGGCCCTCGACGCCGACCGGATCGCGCTGTTCGGCGATGTCAGTGGAGATCTGCTGACCGCCCTGGACTCCACCGCGACCGTCACGAAACCGGACGACGTGAATGCGGCTCTGTCCAAGGCGCTTCCGGAGGACGTCGTCGACTCCGATGCCGCCGACGGCACCGACCTGCGCCCCACCGTGGTCGCCGCCGCCGCCCGCCCCGACGGCCTGCCGTCCTCGCTGAAGGACCTGGGCGCGCGCTGCGCCGAGCTCACCATCGGTATCGACACCGGCACGCCCCTGGACGCTCTGCGCGCCCCGCTCGACCCGCAACGCGATGTCCTGGACCCGCTGCGCACCGTCTACCACTGCGCGATCACCCACCCGGTCACCTTCGCCACCGACGCCGACCTGCGAAAGGCCCTCTCCGACGGCGAAATCCAGCTGGCCGTTCTCCCCGGTCCGCCCGCCTTCCTCCCCGACGGCGGCGCCGACCTCGCACCACTCGCCGACCCCGACTACGCCTTCCGCGCCGCGATGATCCTCCCGATCATCCGCAAATCCGCCCTGACCGATCAGCAACTCCGCAAGCTCAACTATGTCGCCGGCGAACTCATCACCACCGACCTGGCCGACATGATCCACCAGGTCCGCGACGAGGGCGCCGTCCCCGCCGCGGTCGCCCGGGTCTGGCTCGACGCGCACGCCCTGTGACCCCCGCCGGGTCGTGAATCCGTAACACCTCGGCGTCCCCTGCGTCGCAACCGGTTTCGCTCGCCTACCGTGGGTGGATCGGGGCAGCTTCCCATGGCGGTACGGAACCGGGATACGATTGTGAACCCACCAGGCGGCGGGCATCTGGGCGATTGGCCCTGGCCTACGGGGACTTTCATGGAACGGTTGTGCGCGCGCAGCCGCCAGGACCTGCTCCAGCTCGGCGTGCAGACCTACTGCCCGCCGGGCACCGTGCTCATGCGCCAGGGCGAACCCGGCACCACGGTGTACCTGCTGCGCTCGCTGTCGGCGTGCGTGAAGATCACCGCGGCCGACGGCAAGCTCTTCGCGATCCGGGTCAGCGGCGACGTGATCGGCGAACTGGGTGCGCTGGTACCGGATTCGCCACGGTCCAATACCGCGACGGTGTGCACCGCCACCATCGCGCACCGTATTCCGGGGTCGGTGTTCATGGCGTTTCTGGAATCCCATCCGGACGGTTCGCTGGTGCTGTGCCGCTCGCTGGCCGATCGGCTGGCCTGGTCCGATCAGCGGCGCCTGGACTTCGGCGGCTGCCACGTGCACATCCGGCTCGCCCGCCTGCTGGTCGAATTCGTCGAATCCTGCGGGCGGCGTGCGGAAACGGGGTGGGAGATCACCGTGCGACTGTCCTACGAGGAGCTCGGCAATCTCGTCGGCGCCGGTGTGGACGCGGTGGGACTGGCCATGCGCGAAATGCGGGAGTCCGACCTGGTGCGCCTGAACAACCGGCACGTCCACGTCCGGGACCTCGAAAAACTGCGTCGATTCGCGGAATTGGAGGAGTGATTCCCGAAA
Organism: Nocardia sp. NPDC046763; assembly: GCF_040645495.1. Taxonomy (NCBI): domain Bacteria; kingdom Bacillati; phylum Actinomycetota; class Actinomycetes; order Mycobacteriales; family Nocardiaceae; genus Nocardia; species Nocardia sp. NPDC046763. The sequence goes on from NZ_JBEYYI010000012.1 coordinate 21,605, forward strand.
TTCTGCCGAGAGACCTGATTTTTCAGGCTTTCTTACATCCGCACCGTGTCACGCTCGAGGAGTCTCCCCATCATGGATCCGGGGCAGAACCCACGGGAGGTGTGACCGATGTCGGCACCCGAAATACCGTCCGGATGTACAGCGGTCGACGGGCTCTATCGCGCGCTGACCCTTGTCCACAGCCCACTGGCGGCCGCGCTCATCGTCGCCGCCACGACGGGGCGGTGGCCCGACCGGGACGAGCCGGCCAGCGCGCTCGTGGTCAGGGTCCGTTAGGTTCCCGCGTCATTGCCGCAGGGCCGCAGCGAGATCCGCGTTGAGGGCGAGGGCCGGGAGGGAAGCGACGAGCATGTCGACGAGGGACTCCCGGGTGATGGGTTCCTCGCGGAGCCAGGTCAGGGTGGTTTCCTCGACGAAGGCGATCCAGCCGCGAACGGCCAGGCCCAGGCGGGGGCGGTCGGGGTCCTCGGCGGGGATGGGGGTCTCGGCGATGATGCGGTCCACCAGGGCCATGCGGGTGGCGTCGACCAGGGCGACCAGTTCGGGGCTGGCGCTGGCCGGGCCGCGGAGCAGGGCCAGGTAGGACGTGCGGTTCTCGGTGACGTAGTCGATGTAGCGCTCGACCGAGTCGCGGAGCATGTCGAACAGCGCCAGCTTCGGGTCGGGCGAGGTGCGTTCCAGCAGTTCGGCATTGGCGTGCTGGATGATGGCCAGGTGGAAGTCCTGCTTGGTGGGGAAGTAGTGGAACAGCAGGCCGCGCGAGATGCCGGCCTGTTCGGCGATCTCGCCGATGGAGATGTCGTCCAGGGCGCGTTCACGCAGCATGCTGGTGCCGAGTGTGATCAACTGCTCGCGGCGTTCGGCGGGGCTCAGGCGCACGCGTTTGCCCCGGCTGTCCGGTCTGCTGCTCACGGCGCGCTCCTTGGTCATCGGTCCAACGTTAGGCCATCTTGTCATGTCTTACTGAACGTGAGTCAATACTGTTGACTCCTGCTCAATAAGACCCTACGCTCGGATACATGAGTCGCAAGGTTACAGACAAAGCTGTCGGCAACCGGCCGGTCCGGCACTCCCGCGTGATCATCGTCGGCAGCGGGTTCTCGGGCCTGGGCCTGGCCATCCGGCTGAGCCAGCAGGGACGCACCGACTATCTCGTGCTGGAGCGTGGCAGCGATGTCGGCGGCACCTGGCGCGACAACACCTACCCGGGTGCGGCCTGTGACGTGCCCTCCCAGCTGTACTCCTACTCGTTCGCGCTCAACCCGGAGTGGTCGCGCTCGTTCTCCAAACAGCCGGAGATCCAGCGCTACATCCAGGGTGTCGCCGACAAGTACGGCGTGCGCGACAAGCACATCTTCGACTGCGAGATGACCGGCGCTCGGTGGAACGCCGAGGACGCCCGCTGGGAGATCCAGACCAGCCAGGGCCCCTTCACGGCCGACATCCTGGTCTCCGCCGTCGGCGCGCTCTGCGAGCCCAACCTGCCCGACATCAAGGGCATCAACGACTTCCAGGGCGAGATCTTCCACTCCGCCCGCTGGAACCACGACTCCGACCTGACCGGCAAGCGCGTCGCCGTCATCGGCACCGGCGCCTCCGCCATCCAGATCGTCCCCAGCATCGCCGGTGAGGTCGCGCACCTCGACGTCTACCAGCGCACCGCGCCCTGGCTGCTGCCCCGCGTGGACCGCGAGTACCTGGCCCCGGAGAAGTTCGCGCTCAAGCGCATTCCCGCGCTGCGCAGCCTCTACCGCGCCGGGATCTACGCCGCCCGCGAGACCCAGGTGGTCGGACTGGCCAAGTTCCCGCCCGCCATGCTGGGCCTCGAGGCCATCGCCCGCGCCAAGCTGTTCGCCGAGGTGCGCGATCCCGAGCTGCGCCGCAAGGTCACCCCTAACTTCCGCATCGGCTGCAAGCGCATGCTGATCTCCAACGAGTACTACCCGGCGCTGAGCCGCGACAATGTCGACGTGGTGACCGACGGGATCAAGGAGATCCGCCCGGGCTCCATCGTCACCAAGGACGGCACCGAGCGCGAGGTCGACGCCATCATCGTGGCCACCGGCTTCCATGTCACCGACTCGCCGGTCTACGACACCGTCTCCGGCCGCGACGGCCGTACGCTTTCCGAGGTTTTCGAGGCCATCGGTCAGCAGGGCTACAAGGGCTCGGCCATCAACAACTACCCCAACATGTTCTTCATGCTGGGTCCGAACGTGGGCCTGGGGCACACCTCGATGGTGTTCATGCTGGAATCGCAGATCAACTACATCTCCGACGCCATCGCGCAGTTCGACAAGCTGGGCCTGCGCACGGTCGAGGTCCGCAAGGACGTGCAGGATGAATACAACGCCGGCCTGCAGCGCAAACTGGAAGGTGCGGTGTGGAGCACCGGCGGCTGCGCCTCCTGGTACCTCGACAAGCACGGCAACAACACCACGCTGTGGCCGGACTTCACCTTCCGGTTCCGCAGTCTGCTCGAGCACTTCGATGTCTCGGCCTACGACACGACCACCGAGCCTGTCGCACAGGCCGTCTAGTCCACCCAACCCAGACAACCGAAGGCGGTAACCGTGAGCAACGACGCTTACTTCAAGGACAAGGTCTGCGTGATCACCGGTGCGGGTTCCGGCATCGGCCGCGCCCTGGCGGAGAACCTGGCCCGGCGCGGCGCGCTCCTGGCGCTGTCCGACATCGACGACGAGGGCCTCGCCGAAACCGTGCGACGCTGCGAGAAGTACGGCGTCAAGGTCAAATCCGACCGGCTCAATGTGGCCGAGCGCGAGGCCGTCCTGCTCTACGCCGATGACGTGAAGAAGTACTTCGGCAAGGTCAACCAGATCTACAACAATGCCGGCATCGCCCACCACGGCGATGTGCTCGACACCGCCTTCAAGGACATCGAGCGCATCATGGACGTCGACTTCTGGGGCGTCGTCAACGGCACCAAGGCGTTCCTGCCGTTCCTCATCGAATCCGGCGACGGCCACGTGGTGAACGTGTCCAGCCTCTTCGGCCTGATCGCGGTCCCCGGCCAGAGTGCCTACAATTCGGCCAAATTCGCGGTCCGCGGCTTCACCGAGGCGCTGCGCCAGGAAATGCTCATGAGCGGCACCCCGGTCAAGGTGACCTGCGTGCACCCCGGCGGCATCAAGACCGCCGTCGCCCGCAATGCCACCGTCTCCGAGGGCCTCAACCAGAAGAACCTGGCCGCCCTCTTCGACAGCAAGCTGGCCCTGCACACCCCGGAAATGGCCGCGCAGACCATTACCGAGGCCGTCCGCAAGGGCCACGGCCGGGTGCTCATCGGCTGGGAGGCCAAGGCTCTCGACCTGTTCGTGCGCACCACCGCCTCGTACTACCAGCGCATCTCCGCCGTGGTGCAGAAGCGCTTCCTGCCGTAGGACAGTGACGAAGGAAGGACGCTCGGTCATGCCCGATGTGACACTGCCATTGCCCATCGTCCGCGCCGCGTTGAATCCGCTCTTCCGGATCGTGCTCAACCATCGGCTGCCGTTCAGTGTCCAACGGGCGCTGCTGGATTGGAGTTCGGTGGCGCAGCGCGCGCCGCGGGGCACCCACGTGGAGCACGTCGAACTCGGCGGCCGTCCGGCCGAACGCGTGACGGTCGGGCCGGTCTCCGACAACGCCACCGTGCTGTACCTGCACGGCGGCGGCTACACCGTCTGCTCGCCGGCTACGCACCGGTCGCTGGCGGCCTATCTGGCGCGGGAAACCGGTTGCGCCGTCCAGGTTCTGGACTACCGGCTGGCTCCCGAGCATCCGTTCCCGGCGGCGCTCGACGATGCCGAGGCGGCCTTCCTGGACCTGGTGGCCGCCGGCTATCGGCCGGAACGCATTGCGGTGGCCGGTGATTCGGCCGGCGGTGGGCTGGCGCTGGCGCTGGCGCTGCGGCTACGCGACCGGCACCGGCTGGTTCCGGCCGCGCTCGGCCTGATCGCGCCCTGGGCCGACCCGAACGAGGTGCCGGTCCGGGACCGCGATCTGGTCATCGACAAGCGGTGGTCGCGGGCCTGTGCCGCCGCCTATCTGGGTGCGGGCGACCGCACCGACACCGGTTACGCGCCGCTGCTCGCCGACCCGTCCGGGCTGCCGCCGACCTATGTCCAGGCCGACGTGGACGAACTGCTGCACGCCCAGTGCACGCGGCTGGTCGCGCAGCTGCGAGCGGTCGGCGTGCCGGCCGAGTTCACCGAGACCCGCGGACTGTGGCACGTGGCCCAGTTGCAGGCGAGTCTCGTGGTCCCCGCCGCGGCCGTGACCGCCGAGCTCGGACAGTTCCTGCGGCACGCCCTTCGACCAGCGCAGAGCCGGTCAATAGGATAGGGAGAAGACATAACGCGGGACCGTCCGAGCATCGGTTCGGGCGGTCCGCCGGGAGTTACCCGTGAGCGTGGCGTAAATTACCCGCCAGTAAACCCACTGTGGAAGGGCAGCGATGCGAGAGTTCGAAGTCCCGGCTACCTACACCATTCCGGAGAACGCCAATATGTCGGACGGCGCGTTCCGGCATGCGGAGAAGACCCCCAACCTGGTCGTCTTCAACACCCCGGATGGCAAGGGCGGCTGGAACGACGTCACGGCGGCGACGTTCGCGAAGACCGTGACCGAGGTGGCCAAGGGGCTGGTCGCCTCCGGCGTCGAGCTCGGTGACCGCGTCGCCATCATGGCCCAGACCAGCTACGAGTGGGTCGTGCTCGACTTCGCCATCTGGGCGGCCGGCGGCTGCACCGTCGCCATCTACGACTCCTCCTCCGCCGAGCAGGCGCGCTGGATCCTCGAGGACTCGGCCACCAAGCTCACCGTCGTCCAGAACGACAAGCACCGCACCACCATCGCGGAAATCGAAGGCGGACTGGACAGTCTGCGGGAAGTCCTGCAGATCGACAAGGGCGCCATCGCCGACCTCGTCGCCCGTGGCGCCGACCTCGACGACGCCGTCGTGCACGAGCGGCGCGCCCAGGTGAAGGCCGCCTCCCCGGCGACCCTCATCTACACCTCCGGCACCACCGGCCGGCCCAAGGGCGTCATGCTCTCGCACGCCAACCTGTACGCCGAGTCGGCCGCCGACCGCTCCGCCATGAGCGAGTTCCTGCAGCCCGGCCGCAAGTCGCTGCTGTTCCTGCCGCTGGCCCACGTCTTCGCCCGCGCGGTCGCGCTGGCCGCCTTCGACGCCGGTGTCACCGTGGCCCATACCGCCGACTGGTCCACCCTGGTCGAGCAGTTCGGGGAGTACAAGCCGAACTTCATCCTCTCGGTGCCGCGCGTATTCGAGAAGGTGTTCAACGGCGCCAAGCAGAAGGCGCACGACGGCGGCAAGGGCAAGATCTTCGACTACGCCACCGAGATCGCCATCCAGTACAGCCAGTCGCTGCAGAGCGGCGGCCCGAACATCGTGCTCAAGCTGCAGCACATGCTGTTCGACAAGCTGGTCTTCTCCAAGCTGCGCGAGGCCATGGGCGGTCAGTGCGAGTCCGCCGTCTCCGGCGGCGGCCCGCTGGGCGCGCGCCTGGGCCACTACTTCCGCGGCGCCGGCGTCACCATCTACGAGGGCTACGGCCTCACCGAGTCCACCGCCGCCGTCAGCGTGAACACCCCCAAGTTCATCAAGGTCGGTTCGGTCGGCCGCCCGCTGCCCGGCCACGGCGCCAAGGTCGCCGAGGACGGCGAGCTGCTCATCCGCGGCCCGGTCGTGTTCGGTGGCTACTGGAACAACCCCGAGGCCAGCGCCGACGCCTTCGACGCCGACGGCTGGTTCAAGACCGGCGACCTCGGCGCCATCGACGAGCAGGGCTTCATCGCGATCACCGGCCGCAAGAAGGAAATCCTGGTCACCGCCGGCGGCAAGAACGTCTCCCCGGCCATGCTCGAGGACTCGCTGCGCCAGAACGCGCTGATCAGCCAGGTCATGGTGGTCGGCGACGGCCAGCCCTTCATCGGCGCGCTCGTCACCCTCGACCCCGAAGCCCTGCCGGCGTGGAAGGCGCGCAACGGGATTCCCGCCGACACCCCGATCGAACACGTCATCGAGAACCCGGCCCTGGTCGGCGAGATCAATGACGCGGTCGCGGCCACCAACAAGCTGGTGTCGCACGCCGAGGCGATCAAGAAGGTCCGCATTCTCCCGGTCGACTGGACCCAGGAGGGCGGCGAGCTCACCCCGAAGCTGTCGCTCAAGCGCGCCGTCGTCATGAAGCAGTACGCGGCCGACGTGGACGCGATCTACAACTCCTGATCGGCTCCGGAGACATCCGGAAAGGCAAGGGGCCCGCGGATTTCCGCGGGCCCCTTCGCGTTCGCGGGTAACAGCCCCGGGCGCATCGGTGAATAACGAATCCTCGTGATGTGGCGGTCCGGTGTTTACCGGAAGCATCGATGCCATGAGCGACAACGGGATCGGCCCCACCGCCTCGTGATCCCGGCTCGCGGGTCCGGCGTCCTGCTGCCGGTCCGGGGTCGCGCTCCGGCATATCCTCGAAACTAGTTGCTTTGAAACTAGTGTTATGGATACTATTGCTCCGTCGAAAGGAGCCCGCAATGTCCACCGCCACCGCCCTCACGCCGCCCGTCACTGCCGTGTCCACTCCACTCGCCGCACCCGCCCACCGGTGGCTGGGGCTGTCCGCGATCATCGGCGCGACGCTGATGAACATGCTCGACACCAATGTCGTGAACGTCGCGCTGCCGATGATCCGGCGTGATCTGGGCGGCACCTACGCCGCGATGCAGTGGATCGCTGCGGCCTACACGCTGGTGCTGGCGGTCGGGCTGCTGACCGGTGGGCGGCTCGGCGACCTGTTCGGGCGCCGGCGGATGTTCCTCGGCGGCACAATCGGATTCGTGCTCGCCTCGGTGGCCTGCTCGCTGGCCGCGTCGCCGGAGGCGCTGATCGGTGGGCGGGTCGCGCAGGCCGCGGCGGCCGCGCTGATGGTGCCGCAGTGCCTCGGGATGATCCGAGATCTGTTCCCGGACACCGCGGATCAGCCCAGGGCGTGGGCGGCGTTCGGCACCACCCTCGGCGTCGCGAGCATTCTCGGGCCGATTGTCGCCGGCCTGCTCATCAAGGTGGATCTGCTCGGCACCGGCTGGCGGTCGATCTTCTGGATCAATGTGCCGCTCGGGCTCTTCGCCCTGATCGGGGGTATCGCGGCGCTCCCCCGGCGCGGCGGGGACCGCACCGGCGGCCTCGATCTGCTCGGCGTCGTCCTGGCCGGTTCGGGTGTCGGGCTGCTGATCTACCCGCTCATGCAGGGTCGTGAGCACGGCTGGCCGGCCTGGAGCCTGATCATGCCGGTGATCGGTGTCGCGGTGCTCGGGATCTTCGTTGCGCAGCAGCGGTTCCGGACCGCCGCCGGCCGGACCCCGCTGGTGCGGCTGAGCGTGTTCGGCCGCCGTTCCTACAGTGCCGGAGTGCTTTTCGAGACCGTGTTCTTCATCGGCATCATCGGTTTCTCGCTCGGCCTGGGCCTGATGCTGCAGCTCGGCTTCGGTTACAGCCCGATCGGCGCGAGCATCGCCATGGCGGCCTGGGCGCTCGGCTCCTTCTTCGGTTCCGCCATCGGCGCGGAGGCCCCGAAGCTGGGCCGCAAGGTGCTGCACCTGGGCGTCGGCATCATGACCGCCGGGCTGGCCGGCCTGTACGCGGTGCTGCACCTGGTCGGCACCGGTCTCAACGCCTGGGAGCTGGCGGGTCCGCTGCTGGTCGTCGGATTCGGTATGGGCATGGTGTTCGTCCCGATGTTCAGCATCATCATCGGCGAGATCGAGGACGACGAGGTCGGCTCGGCCTCGGGCCTGCTGGAATCGGTGCAGCAGCTGGCGGGCGCGCTCGGCGTCGCGGTGCTGGGCACCGTGTTCTTCAACCGCTTCACCCACCTCGGCGGCGCCCCGCGCGGCAATGCCCTGATCGGTATGGAGCACGTCACGCTCGTCGGCATCGGGCTCGGCATCATGGCCTTCTGCCTGGCCTTCCTGCTTCCGCACGCGGCCCGCGAGGCCCACTGATCCACGCCGCGAACATCATTCGACAGGCCCCGCCCGCGCGGGGCCTGTCGTCGTGGCAGGGTGGGGTCCCGCGCGTCACCGTGCGGGTGTGGGTAGGCGGTCGAGGAAATCGGCGATGAGCCCGGCGATTTCGGCGACGTGGGTTTCCAGGGCGAAATGCCCCGTATCGAACAGGTGGAGTTCGGCATCGGGGAGGTCGGCCAGATAGGCACGCGCGCCCAGGGCGGGGAAGAAGGGGTCGTTCGCGCCCCAGGTGATGAGGGTGGGGGGAGTGTAGGTGCGGAGCCAGGACTGCCATTCGGGGTAGCGGGCCACGTTCGACTTGTAGTCGAAGGCCAGGGCCACCTGGGCTTCCTTGCGGCCGGGGAGATCGAGGTAGTGCTGGTCCAGGGTCCAGGCATCAGGGTCGAGCAGGGCCGGGTCGGCGACGCCGGTTTCGTATTGGCCGCGGGTGCCCTCGAGGGTGAGCAGGCCGCGGATGACCTCCTCGTCGCCCTCGTGGTCGGGGCGCAGGGCGACGAAACCCTGTGCGGCCTCGGACAAACCGGCTTCGTAGGCATTGCCGTTCTGAACGATGAGACCGGTGATCCACTCCGGATGCCGGGTGGCCAGGCGCAGGCCGATGGGCGCCCCGAAGTCGAAGATGTACATGGCGAAACTGGTCAGGCCCAGCTGCTGAACGAAACCCTCGGTGATGTCGGCCAGGTGGTCGAAGCTGTAGTCGAAATCCGCGGGGGCGACGGTGTTTCCGAAGCCGGGATAGTCGGGGGCGATGAGGCGGTAGCGGTCGCCCAGGGCGTCGATGAGGCGGCGGAACTGATGGGACGCGGTGGGAAAACCGTGCAGTAGCAACAGGACCGGGGCGTCCGCGCGGGCGGGCGCCGACTCCCGGTAGAAGACCTCGACGCCATCGACCTCGAGGCGGCCGTGCCGGACGGTGGGGAGCGGGTGCAGGACCCGGGAGAGTGCGCTCACGGCTTCACATGCTTTCTGTCGGCGATGTTGCATTAGTTCTACGCCGATTCCGGCTAATGTGTCAACGGCTCGAGGTAGCATTAGCGACGTGGCTGATCTCGAACCGTTGATCGGTGAACCCCTCGCACTGGACCTGGTGAACACCCGGCCCACCGGTGCCGACCTGCTGGAAACCCCTGCGCAGCTGGCGGATTGGCTGCGCCTGGAGGCCGATCGCCTACCCGAGCCGCCGCCGCAGCGCCTCACCGGCGCCGACCTGGCCGCCGTTCACGCGGTGCGCGACCACACCGCCGTGGCGCTGGACGCGATGCTGCACGGCCGCCGCCCGCCGGCCGCCGCACTGCGTGGCCTCGCCGAGGCGCAATCGGCCGCGCCCGCCATCCGCCGCCTGGACTGGAACGGCGATGCCGTCACCGAAACCGTGGCGCGTCTCGGCGATCCGGGCGCCCGGCTGGCCGCGCACCTGGCCGATGCCGCCGCGACCCTGCTCACCGATCCGGCCATCGATCGCCTGCGCCGGTGTGGTGCGGAGGACTGCGTCATGCTCTTCCTGCCCGCGCATCCGCGCCGCCAGTGGTGCTCGCCCGAGCGGTGCGGCAACCGGGTCCGGGTCGCCCGCTACTACCAGCGCCACCGGGCCACCGACTGATTCGCCGAATTCCTCGCCGGTTCACCCGAATTTTCCGGGCGGGGGCCGATGATTTCGGCGTGGCCCCCGCGTCCTACCTTCCGGGTGCCGCCGCACCTGCCCGAAAACGATCGAGGAGGAACCCGTGCCCGCTCTGAACCCGTACCTGCTCTTCAACGGCAATGCCGAAGAGGCCATCACCTTCTACCAGTCTGTCTTCGGCGGCGAGGCGACCATCGTCCGTTTCCGCGACATGGGTGAGACCCCGCCGGAGATGCCCGAGGACGTGCTGAACCGGGTCGCCAATGCACAGCTGCCGCTGAGCGAGACCAATATCCTCATGGTCTCCGACTGCCCGCCCGGCAGCGAGATCGACAACTCCAAGCCGGGTTTCACCGTGCAGGTCGAGGTCGAGTCGGCCGCCGAGGCCGAGCGGCTGTTCAACGAGCTCGCGCCGGGTGGATCCGTTTCCATGCCGCTGGGCCGGGTCCAGTGGGCCGAGGCGTTCGCCATGGTCACCGACAAGTTCTCGGTGCCGTGGATGATCAACTACACCGGTAGCGCGCTGATGTGATTCACTCCGGCCCGCCGGGCCGGTCCTCCGCGAAGCGTTCGGCCGCGAGTTCGCGAAAACGCCTGGCGGCCAGCGGCAGATAGGCATCCGTGCGCCAGACGAGGTGCAGGGTGCGGCGGCAGTAGACGTCGTCGAGGTGCAGCCAGGCCACCGCCGGGCCGGAGTAGTCGCGCGCCATGGCCGGGAGCAGGCCGATGCCGAAGCCGGTGGCGATCAGGCCGCGGATCGCGGAGGGCTCGTCGCCCTCGCAGACGATCGTGGGGCGCAGCCCGGCGCGGGCGAATACGCGATCCAGCACGGTGCGTTGCCAGTAGTCGGGTGAGGTCGTGATGAAGGGTTCGGTCGCCAGCTCGGCGACCGTGACCCGATCCCGGCCGGCGAGCCGATGTGTGGGCGAAACAGCCAGTAGCACTTCCTCGTCCAGCAATTCCTGCCCGGCCAGGCCGGGTGTGTCCGGCGTCAGCGAAACCACCCCGAGGTCGAGGTTGCCGGCCGCCAGCCGGGCCGACACCTGTGCGGCGGTGCCCGAGAAAAGCTGGACGCGTACACCGGGATACGCCTGCAGGAAGTCCGCGATCACGTTCTGGACGACTCGCAGATTCTCCGCCCCGATCGTGATCGCACCCCGCTCCAGCCCGGCCAGATCATCGAGCTCCCGGCGGGCACCGTCGAGTTCGTCCAGGGCGCGATCCACCCGCGTGAGGAAGGCCGCGCCGAAGCGGTTCAGCCGCAGCCGCCGTCCCTGCCGGTCGAAAAGCGGTACGCCCAGCTCGTTTTCGAGCCGGGTGATGGTCCGGCTCAGCGAGGGCTGGGCCACCCGGAGTTCCTCCGCCACCCGGGTGATGTTCTCGGTGCGGGCCACCATCCGGAAGTAACGCAGCTGCAGTAGATCCATACTTATAACTCTAGAGGCATTGGCGTATAGCACTTTTGGTCGTGGAAGCTATGAGCCGTCGACCTTACGGTTCAAATATGACCGCACTGCACGTTCCCGCCCGCCCCGAAGCTCCCACGGCCGCAGCCAATCCCTGGATCACGCTGGTGGCCGTCACCGGCGGTCAGTTCCTGGCCGTCCTGTCCACCACCGTCATGAGCGTGGCGCTGCCGACGATCGGCCGCGACCTGCACGCGGATGGCACTGCGACCGAGTGGATCGTCAATGCCTACGTTCTGGTCTACGCCAGCCTGCTGATGCTCAGCGGTGGACTCGGCGACCGATTCGGCCGCAAGGGCGTCTTCCTCCTTGGCATGCTGACCTTCGCGCTCGGCGCACTGATCGCGGGCCTGGCGCCGAATGTCCCGATGCTGTTGGCGGGCCGCGTGATTCAGGGCATCGGCCCTGCCCTGCTGGTGCCCACCAGCCTCGCCGTCGTCCGCGCCGCCTTCCCGGACGAGCGGGAGCGGGCGGTCGCGATCGGGGCCTGGTCGACCTCGTCCGGCCTGGCGCTGGCGGTGGGCCCGATTCTGGGCGGTGTCGTTGTGACCGGATTGGGCTGGCGCTGGGTGCTGCTGCTGAACGTGCCGCTGGTCGCCGTGTTCGCGACGGTCGCGGCGTTGGTCGTGCCGCGCCTGCCCCGCACGCCGGCCACCGGCCGGTTCGATTGGCAGGGCGCGCTCCTGACCACGACGGCCATCGCGGCGCTCTCGTTCGGATTGATCGAGGGCCGCGGGCAGGGCTGGGCCTCCGCGCCGATTCTGGCCGCGTTCGGGCTGGCCGCCGTCGCCGCGGTGGCGTTCGTGCACTGGGAGCGGCGGCACGCCGATCCGCTGGTGGATCTCACGCTGTTCGGCCACCGCGGCTTCGCCGCCGCGAATCTGGCCGGTGCGGTGGCGTTCTTCGCCTTCGTCGGGCTGATCGTGTACCTGAGCGCGTATTTCCAGCAGGTGCAGGGGCATTCGGCGGTCCGGGCCGGGCTCGATGTGTGCGCCATCGGGGTCGCGTTCGCGCTGGCGACGCCGCTGTCCGGACGACTGGTCGGCCGCTTCGGTCCCCGGATTCCGATGGTGACCGGACTGACGCTCGGCGGTCTGGCCGTCGCGGGCCTGCTGACCGTGCAGCGCGACACCGGCATCGGCTCGATCTGGTGGCTGCTGGCGGTGGGCGGCTTCGGCATCGGGCTGTGCCTGACCCCGATGACCGCGACCGTGCTGGCCGCCGTGCATCCGCACCGCGCGGGCATGGCCTCCTCGGTGCACAATGCGCTGCGGCAGCTGGGGCAGGTGCTCGGGGTCGCGGTCCTGGGCGCGCTGGCCTATTCGGGACCGGCCCTGAGCGTGACCGGCCTGCACCACGCCTTCGCGGTGGCGGGCGGCAGCCTGCTGGTCATGGCCGTGATCGCCGCCGCGGCGCTGCGGACCCGGGCTCATTGAGGACGGCGTCACGCTTCCGTAATCCTTCGAGCCGTTCCACGAGCCGACCCGCGCAGTAGGGTCGGTTTCGTGGCGGGTAGCGGATTACGGACGGCCGGTGGAATTGTCGCCGGCGGCGTCACCCTGGGTGTGGCGGAGCTGGTGTCCGTGCTGGTCAGCCCCGACAGCACGCCCCTGCAGGCGGTCGGGGCATGGATCATCGACCACACGCCGGACGGGTTCCGGGAGTGGATCATCGGCCTGGTCGGCACCAATGACAAGCTGCTGCTGTTCGTGACCATGGGTGTGGTCGCGGTGGTGCTGGCCGCGGTAGCCGGGACCGTGGAGCGGGAGCGGCGGCCCTTCGGGTCCATCCTGTTCGCCGTCTTCGGGTTGCTGTCCACCATGGCCGCGCTCGGTCGCCCCAATGCGGCCTGGACCTGGGCCTTCCCTTCGATTCTCGGCATGATCTCCGGAATCCTGGTGTTACGCAGCCTGATCAGCCGGATCACCCGCTTCGGCGAACTCGCCGCGACTGCCGCCGACGCGGAAACATCCGAGCCGCAACGGCTTTCACCCGCCGAGCTGGCGGTGGAGCGGCGGCTGGTGGTGCGCGGGATCGTCATCACGGGCGTGGCCGCGGCGGTCGGCGGCATCGCGGGACGGATCATCGGGCTGCGGTCGCGAGATGTGTCGGCCGAGCGCGCGGATGTGCAGTTGCCCACGCCCACCGGCGCGGAGCCTTCGATCGAGCCGGGCGCGGATCTCCAGATCCCCGGTCTGACGCCGTATCTCACCTCGAACGCCGACTTCTATCGCATCGACACCGCTCTCACCGTGCCGCAGGTCAGCAAGGACGACTGGTCGCTGCGCATCCACGGCATGGTCGATCGCGAGATCCGTTTGACCTACGCCGATCTCGCCGCCAAGACCCCCATCGAACGGCTGGTCACGCTGGCGTGTGTGTCCAATCCGGTCGGCGGCAATTTGATCAGCAATGCCCGCTGGCTCGGCTATCGGCTCGACGAGCTGATCACCGCCGCCGGACCGCATCCCGACGCGGACATGGTGCTCTCGCACAGCATCGACGGCTTCACCGCGGGCAGCCCGCTCGCCGTGCTGATGGACGGCCGCGACGCCATGCTGGCCGTCGGCATGAACGGCGAACCGCTGCCCACCGCGCACGGCTATCCCGCACGGCTGGTGGTGCCCGGCCTGTACGGCTACGTGTCGGCCACCAAGTGGGTGACCGAACTGGAGATCACCAGATTCGATCGCGCCGAGGCGTTCTGGACCAAGCGGGGCTGGTCGGCCAAGGGCCCGATCAAGACCGAATGCCGCATCGACACCCCCCGAGGCCGCGGCACCATCGCCCCGGGCAAGGTCACCATCGCGGGCGTGGCGTGGGCGCAGCATCGCGGCATTCGCGGCGTGGAAGTCCGTATCGACCAGGGGGATTGGCGGCCCGCCCGGCTGGCGGTGGCCCCGTCCATCGACACCTGGGTGCAGTGGGCCTACGACTGGGACGCCACCGGCAGCACCGGCGTACACACGGTGTGGGCGCGCGCGACCGATGGCACCGGGGAGACCCAGACCGACAAGGAGCAGGACGTCGTCCCGGACGGCGCGACCGGATATCCCTCGCTCACAGTGCGAATCGGCTGAGTACGCCCCGCTCCGGCGAGACGCACCGGCCGCTCGCGCCCCGGCGGCGAGACGCTGATGGACTTTCCCATCGAGACGGCCCTCGACTGGACCCGCCTCGAGGGCCTGCCGCACCGACCCGGCCACAAAGCGCTGCCCGCCGGAAACCTCTGGCAGACAGCGCTTTTCGACCATCGTCCGCTCAGTGCGCGCCGATATCGGCCTTCGCCAGATCGTCGCTCCGACCACTCGCCGCCTTGCCGTACCCGATGAACAGGGCCGAGGCGACGACGCCGATCAGCAGGATCAGAGCGGGCAGGTACATGGACTGACCCAGCGCGGTGCTGATCTTGTCCAGCAGGGCGGCCTTGAGGTGCGGGTCCTGGATGTGGCTCAGGCCGCCGTTACCGCCGCCGCCTTCACCGATGGGTCCGCTCGGAAGACCCTGTGCCGCAATACGGGCCGTCAGCAGCGCGCTGATCGCGGCCGAACCCAGCACCGAACCGACCTGACGGGTGGTGTTGTAGACACCCGCGCCCGCACCGGCCTGCTGCACCGGCAGGTTGTGGGTGGCGGTGGTGCCCAGCGGGGCCCAGATGCAGGCATTGGCGATACCCGAGAGGCCGCCGACGAGCATGAACAGCGGGATCGAGCCGTCCGGCTTCATGAGCACCGCGAACCCGAACAGGGTCGCCGAGAACAGCGCGAAGCCGATGGTCGGGATGATGCGGGGCGGCGTCTTGTCCGAGATCTTGCCGATGATCGGCGCGAACACACCGGTCAGGATGGCCATCGGCGCGAATACCAGGGCAGAGCGGGTGGGCGTCAGGTCGTGCACCTGCTGCAGGTAGAAGTAGGCGGGTACGAACACACCCGTCACCGCCGCGCCCATGGACGCGATGGCAACGTTGCCCAGCGCGAAGTTGCGGTCCTTGAACAGACTCAGCGGTACCAGCGGCTCACCGGTATTGCGCGCCTGATTGACCACGAACAGCGCCAGCACCACCAGACCGGCAATGATCATGGCCCAGATCCAGGCGTTCCAGTCGTGGGTATTGCCCTCCTGGATGCCGAACACCAGCAGGAACATGCCGATCCCCGAGAGCGCCACACCGACCAGATCGAACTTGTGCTCGTGCGTGGGCAGCGACGGCACCAGCCAGAACGCCAGCGCGAAGGCGATGATGCCGATCGGCACGTTCACGTAGAAGATCCACTGCCAGCCCTGCCAGTCCACCAGCACGCCGCCCAGAATCGGGCCGACCAGAGTGGCCAGACCGGCCACGCCGCCCCACAGGCCCATGGCCGCGCCGCGCTTGTCCGGCGGGAAGGTGCGCATGATGACGGCCATGGTCTGCGGCGTCATGAGCGCCGCGCCCAGGCCCTGCACGGCCCGGGCCGCGATCAGCATGTTGATGCTGGTCGACTCGGCACACCACAGCGAGGCCAGGGTGAACACAGCCAGGCCGCCGAGGTAGATGTTCTTGGGGCCGAAGCGATCTCCGAGTCGGCCGGTGACCAGCAGCGGCACCGCGTAGGCCAGCAGGTAGGCGGAGGTGACCCAGATGACCTGGGAGACATCGGCCTGCAGGTCCTTCATGATCGCCGGATTTGCCACCGCGACGATGGTCATGTCCAGCAGGATCATGAAGAACCCGACGACCAGCGCGTATAGCGCCAGCCACGGATTGCGTTGAGTGGACATGGGATTCGGATTCCTATCTCGGGTGGTGGGTGCGGACGGCGGCCAGGTCCTCGGCGGTGAGGCCCGCGCCCCAGTCATGGCCCTTGTTTTCCTCGGGGATGGCGCGGCGTTCGCCTTCGGCATCGAAGGGCTCCCACTCCAGCGCGCCGCGGTCCAGGTCGTCGATGAAGCCGCGCAGCCAGCGGGCCTCGGCCACGGACAGGTCGTGGACATAGTCGATGGCCACCCAGTACCGCCTGGGGACCTGGCGGTTGCTCACCCACTCGCGCAGCGCCTCGAGTTCGGTGATCCGGCTCTCGATCCAAGCGATACGTTCGCGCAGTACGGCGGCGACTTCGCCAGCGGGCAGATTGTGTGCTTCGGCCAGCGCGACCGGGAAGATCGGATACTCCTTCACCGGTTGCCGCAGTAATTCCGAGATGCGGGCCCGCAGTGCCGCGCGCCCGGCCGTGCGGATTCGGTAGGTGGTCCGTTCGGGCCGGTTACCGGCGCGATCGGTGCCCTCGGCCAGGACCAGTTCCTGCTCGGCCAGCCGGGCCACGGTGTGGTACAGCGACCCGGGCTTGATCTTCACCAGCTCGTCCTCGTGGCGGCTGATCAGGAGCTGATACATCTCGTACGGGTGCATGGGCCGTTCTTCGAGCAGCGCGAGCACCGCGATCGCCAAGGGCGTCAACGCTGGTATCGCCTGCTGTTTCGTCACCCGGGCCTCCGTTCTCGTGACCGCTCGACGCTAGCGCCGGTCACCGACATCCTCCGTACCAAATATTCCACGTGGAATATACGATGCGGAACAAGTTGGGGCAACCCCGACCGGCCGCGCGCCCCTCGCTGTGATGGCAATCACGACTCTGGCGAAATGCCTTGCCGCAGGCCATTTCCCGACGGGCCGCAAGTAATTCGGGCCGGTAGCATCAACTTTCGTTACGGAAGTCGCAGAAAGAGGTACACGCAATGTCCGATCAGGAATCGACCCAGGACACCGCCGCCGCTGAGGGCATCGCCGCCATGATGGCGGTCTGGGACCTCAAGGGCTCGGACGACGCGAAGGCCGAAGGCGACGTGCAGGACAAGTAATCCCGCACTCCCGCAATGGAAAAGCCGCCCGTCGGATCGAAAGATCCAGCGGGCGGCTCCGTTTCACCGCAATCCGGCCGAATTATGCGGTCGGGGAGAACGCCTCGTCGATGATCTCCTGCTGCTCCACCGCGTGCACCTTGGACGAACCCGAGGACGGGGCCGACATGGCGCGACGCGAGATGCGGCGCAGCTTGCCGAAGCGGGCCGGCAGGATCTCCGGCAGGTTCAGGCCGAAGAACGGCCACGCGCCCTGGTTGGCCGGCTCCTCCTGGACCCACGCCAGATCGCCGGCGTTGGGGTACTGCTCCAGCGCCTCGTTCAGGCGGAACTTCGGAATCGGGTACAGCTGCTCGACGCGCACGATGGCGACGTCGTCGCGGTTGTGCTTGTTCTTCTCGGCCACCAGCTCGTAGTAGATCTTGCCGGAGGTGAGCAGTACGCGCTTGACCTTGGCGCGGTCGCCGTCGCCCGACTCGTAGGTGGGCTCCTCGAGCACGCTGCGGAACTTGTTGTCCGTGAAGTCCTCGACCTCGGAGATCACGGCCTTGTTGCGCAGCATGGACTTCGGGGTGAAGACCACCAGCGGGCGGCGGATGCCGTCCAGGGCGTGGCGGCGCAGCAGGTGGAAGTAGTTCGACGGGGTGGACGGGACGGCCACCGTCATCGACCCCTCGGCACACAGCTGCAGGAAGCGCTCGATACGACCCGAGGTGTGGTCCGGGCCCTGGCCCTCGTGACCGTGCGGCAGCATCAGCACGACCTCGGAGAGCTGACCCCACTTGGCCTCACCGGAGGAGATGAACTCGTCGATGATGGACTGCGCGCCGTTGACGAAGTCACCGAACTGCGCCTCCCAAAGGACCAGTGCGTCCGGGTTGCCCAGCGAGTAGCCGTACTCGAAACCGACAGCGGCGTACTCGGACAGCGCCGAGTCGTGCACCGCGAACCAGCCCGGGTTCTTCGACCCGATGTTGTGCAGCGGGGTGTACTCGTCACCGTTCTTGCGGTCGATGATCACCGAGTGCCGCTGCGAGAAGGTGCCGCGACGGGAGTCCTGACCGGTCAGGCGAACGGCCTTGCCCTCGTCGATGAGCGTGCCGAAGGCCAGCAGCTCGGCCATGGCCCAGTCGACCTTGCCCTCGTAGGCCATCTCGCGACGCTTCTCCAGCACCGGCCTGACGCGCGGGTGCACGCTGAAGCCCTCGGGCACGTTCACGAACGCGTCGCCGATGCGCTGCAGCACCGTCTTGTCCACGGAGGTCACCAGGTTCGGCGGCAGCTGCTGCTCGTCCTCGACCGACTCCGACGGCTCCGGCGGGAACTTCTCCAGCTCGCGCACCTCGTTGAAGATCCGCTCCAGCTGACCCTGGTAGTCACGCAGGGCGTCTTCGGCTTCCTTCATGGAGATGTCGCCACGGCCGATCAGGCTCTCGGTGTACGCCTTGCGGACCGAGCGCTTGGTGTCGATCACGTCGTACATGCCCGGCTGGGTCATCGACGGGTCGTCGCCCTCGTTGTGGCCGCGACGGCGGTAGCAGATCATGTCGATGACCACGTCGCGGTTGAACTTCTGCCGGTAGTCGACGGCCAGATTGGCCACCCACACACAGGCTTCCGGGTCGTCGCCGTTCACGTGGAAGATCGGGGCGCCGATGAACTTCGCGATGTCGGTGGAGTATTCGGTGGAGCGCGAGTACTCCGGCGCGGTGGTGAAGCCGATCTGGTTGTTCACCACGATGTGCACGGTGCCGCCGGTGCGGTAGCCGCGCAGACCCGACAGGTTCAGGGTCTCGGCCACCACGCCCTGGCCGGCGAAGGCCGCGTCACCGTGCAGCATGAGCGGCACGACCGAGAACGACCGCGCCTCTTCACCCTTGGTGACGATGTCTTCCTTGGTGAGCAGGTCCTGCTTGGCGCGGACCAGACCCTCCAGCACCGGGTCGACGGCCTCGAGGTGCGAGGGGTTGGCCGTCAGCGAGACCTCGATCTCGTTGTCGCCGAACATCTGCAGGTAGGTGCCGCGCGCGCCGAGGTGGTACTTCACGTCGCCGGAGCCGTGGGTGGCGGCCGGGTTCATGTTGCCCTCGAACTCGGTGAAGATCTTCGAGTAGGGCTTGCCGACGATATTGGCCAGCACGTTCAGGCGGCCGCGGTGCGGCATGCCGATGATGACCTCGTCGAGGGCGTACTCGGCGCACTGGTCGATGACGGCGTCCATCATCGGGATGACCGACTCGGCGCCTTCCAGCGAGAAGCGCTTCTGGCCCACGTACTTGGTCTGCAGGAAGGTCTCGAACGCCTCGGCCGCATTGAGCCTGGACATGATGTACTTCTGCTCGGCCACAGTGGGTTTCGCGTGCTTCTGCTCCACGCGCTCCTGAATCCACTTGAGCTGCTCGGGATCCAGGATGTGGGTGTACTCCACACCCACGTGGCGGGCGTAGGCGTCGCGCAGGATGGACAGCACGTCGCGCAGCTTCATGCGCTCCTGGCCGTGGAAGCCCGCGACATTGAATTCGCGGTCCAGGTCCCACAGGGTCAGGCCGTGCTGGGTGACGTCCAGGTCGGGGTGCGAGCGGAACTTGTCCTTCACCAGCCGCAGCGGGTCGGTGTCGGCCATCAGGTGGCCGCGGCTGCGGTAGGCGTTGATCATCTCCTGCACGCGGGTCGACTTGTCGATACCGCGTTCCTGAATGTCCTTGCGCCAGCGCACCGGCTCGTAGGGGACACCCATGCCGTGGAAGATCTCGTCGTAGAACTCGTCCGAGATCAGCAGGTTGTGGATGGTGCGCAGGAAGTCACCGGACTCCGCGCCCTGGATGATGCGGTGGTCGTAGGTGGAGGTCAGCGTCATCAGCTTGCCGATACCCATTTCGGCCAGCTGCTGATCGCCCATGCCCTGGAACTCGGCCGGGTACTCCATGGCGCCGGCGCCGATGATCGCGCCCTGCCCCTGCATGAGGCGCGGCACCGAGTGGTTGGTGCCGATGGTGCCGGGGTTGGTCAGCGAGATGGTGACGCCGGAAAAGTCGTCGTTGGTGAGCTTGCCGTCGCGGGCGCGGCGCACGACGTCCTCGTACGCGTTGTGGAACTGCGCGAAGGTCAGGCCCTCGGAGTTCTTGATGGCCGCGACCGCCAGCGCACGGTTGCCGTCCTTACCCGGAAGGTCGATGGCCAGACCGAGATTGGTGTGCGCCGGGGTGACCGCGTTCGGCTTCCCGTCGACCTCGGCGAAGTGCCGGTTCATGTTCGGGAAGGCCTTGATGGCCTGCACGATGGCGTAACCCAGCAGGTGGGTGAAGGAGATCTTGCCACCGCGGGTACGGGCCAGGTGGTTGTTGATGACCAGACGGTTGTCGATCATCAGCTTGGCCGGGATGGCACGCACCGAGGTCGCGGTGGGGACGGCCAGCGACGCCGACATGTTCTTGACGACGGCCGCGGCGGGCCCGCGGAGCACCTTGGTCTCGTCCTCGGCGGCGGGCTTGGGGCCGCCCGAGGTCGGGGCCGCGTTGGAGCTGGGGGCGGGAGTGGTCTGGGGGGTGCGCACCTGGGCGGGGGCCGGAGCCGGGGCGGGGGCGGCCGGGGCGGGGGTGGCGACAGGGGTGGAATTGACGGCGGGGGCGCTCTGTCCGGGGGCAGTAGGCACTGCGGCGGGTGCCGGAGCGACGGCGGCGGCCGCCTGGCTGTTGTTACCAATCTCGGCAGTGTTCTCTGGCGTGTAATCCGCCAGGAACTCGTGCCAGCTCTCATCGACGGACGAGGGGTCTTGCTTGTACTTCTGGTACATCTCGTCGACAAGCCACTGGTTCTGTCCGAACTGGTCTGTTGAGCTGCTCACAGCAGGTGTTCGCCTCATTTCGTTCTTCGCGCTGCGACGTTTGTGACGTGCCCGGCACGGGTAATCGGCGGATGCGCGCCGATGCGCCCCCACTGAGGATATGCCCACCCCTGTTCGCCGTCGGGCATGGCTACCACCGAGCGGACACATTCTCTGATGACGACTCGTCCGCGCCCGAGAATATTCCTTCCGTCGCCTGCGCCGCAGCCCACAGGCGGGAGTACGGGCCGGTTGCCGCGAGGAGTTCGTCGTGGGTGCCGATTTCGCTGATCCGGCCGTGCTGCACGACGGCGATCCGATCGGCCTGGGCGGCGGTCGCCAGCCGGTGCGCGACGATGACCGAGGTGCGGCCGCGGGTTACCGATTCGCTCGCGACCAGCACCGATGCCTCGGCGGTCGGATCCAGCACCGCCGTGGCCTCGTCGAGCAGCAGCAGATCGGGGCGGACCAGTTCGGCGCGGGCCAGGGCGATGAGCTGCCGCTGCCCGGCCGAGAGCCCGCGTCCGCGTTCCCCGACCGGTTGCCGCATGCCCTGGGGCAGGGCGGTGATGGTGTCCAGCGCCCCGACCGCGGCGGCGGCCGCCTCGATTTCCTCGGGACTCGCAAATGGTTTGCCAAATGCAATGTTGCTGGCGATGTCGCCGGTGAACAGGTGAGCTTCCTGAGGGACCACGCCGAGCCGCGAGCGGAACTCGGCGAGCCGATAGTCGCGAATGTCCACGCCGTCCACGCGAATTGTGCCGGAGCTGTCCGGATTATGACCACTGTCATGCATTTCCGCTATGGAGAACGGCGTAACACTGGCGGAAAGTTCGTGATTCCCCTCACCCGCCGTCCTGGGCATGTTGTCGCCCGTTGTCCGGGGCATGTCGTAGAGCCGGGCGAGCAGCTTCACGATGGTCGACTTGCCCGCGCCGGTCTCGCCGACCAGCGCCAGGCTGCCGCCCGCCGGGATGGTCAGGCTGACGCCCTCGAGCGCGGGCCGCACCGCGCCCGGGTACTGGAAGCGGACATTGTCGAAGACGACCTCCCCGCGCAGCCGCCCGTCGATGGGCGCCGCGTCCGCGGGATCCGCGGCGATGGAGGACCGCGTGCGCAGCAGTTCCCCGATCCGCTGCAACCCGACTCGTGCCTGCTGATACCCGTCGAACAGCTGCGAGAGCTGCATGATCGGCCCGAACAGCAGCTGCAGGTAGAGCACGAACGCCACCAGCGTGCCCGGCGTGGTGGACCCGTGCGCGACCGCCCACGCCCCGGTGAAGACCACCGACGCCAGCGCCAGATCCGCCCACATGCCGACGAAGGCGAAGAAGGTGGCGATGGCCCGCTGCGCTCGCATCCGGCTGACCCGGAAATTGTCGGAGTACCCGGCGAACCGGCGTGCGGAGCTGGCCTCGTGCCGATTGGCCTGCACCACCCGAAGTCCCGCGACATTCTCGGCGAAGTCGGCGTTCACGGTCGCCGAATGCTCGCGTGCGGCACTGTAGGCCGAGTCGGAGACCTTGCGGAACCACCAGGTGGCGAGGAGCAGCGGCGGCAGTGTCACGAACACGACCAGCGCCAGCTGGAAGTCGATCACCAGCAGTGCCACCGCGATGCCGGCCACCGTCAGCAGCGCGACGAGCGCGTCCGGCAGACCGGTCTGCATGAAGGTGGACAGGGCGTCGATGTCGGTGGTCATCCGGGTCATGATGCGGCCGGACAGCTCTCGCTCGTAGAAGTCGAGCCCGAGTCGCTGCAGGTGGGCGTAGCTGCGGACCCGCAGCCCGAAGAGCACGCGCTCCCCGGCCCGGTTGCTCCACAGCAGTGAGGCCGAGGCGACCAGCCAGCCCAGCCCGACCAGCACGGCCCCGATCGCGGTGGCCTGCACCAGCGCCCAGCCGTCGTGCTTGCCGACGCCCGAGTCCACCGCGTACCGCACCACGGACGGGAAGCCGACGCCCACCACCGCGTTCAGCGCGAGCAGCACCATGGTGCCGGCGACCAGCCACTTCACCAGCCGCAGCGCATGGCTCAGCCGGAAGCCCGGGTCGGGCTCGCGCAGCTCGGCCGCGTCCAGCCCCGGCCGCTCGGTGGCTGGCGGCAGCTTCCCCAGCACCCGCCGCACCTCCGCCGGTGTGTCCCGATCGACCGAATTCTGGCTTCCGGCAGCCGTTTCCGCGGTCACGTCCCGCGCGTCCGTGGTCACCGATACCTGCTCGTCGCCGGATTCCGGTGCGGGCAGCCGGATCACGCGGTCGGCGTGGGAGAGGGTGGATTCGCGGTGGGCCAGGATGAGGGTGGTGCGTCCGGAATCGGTGGGAAGGGACGCGAAGATGGCGGCCTCGGTAACGGCGTCCACCGCGGAGGTGGCGTCGTCGAGGACGAGGATGCGCGGGTCGGCGAGCAGGGCGCGGGCCAGTGCGATGCGCTGGCGCTGACCGCCGGAGAGGGTCAGGCCGCGTTCGCCGACCACGGTCTCGTAGCCGTCGGGCAGGGCATTGATGAAGTCGTCGGCCGCAGCCTGTTTGGCTGCGGCATGGATCTCCGCCTCGGTGGACTCGGGTCGGCCGAGGGCGATATTGGCGGCGATGGTGTCCGAGAGCAGGAAGGCCTCGTCGAAGACCACGCCGACCGCCGAGCGCAGGTCGGCGGCGCGCAGGTCGGCGATGTCGGCGCGGGAGTCCTTGCCGTACAGGGTGATCCGGCCGGAGCCGGGGGAGTAGAAGCGGGGCAGCAGCAGGCTCAGGGTGGATTTGCCCGAGCCCGCCGGGCCGATGACGGCCACCGTCTCGCCGGGTGCGATGTTCAGCGTGAAGTCGCGCAGCACGGGCCGGCCGGGCTCGAAACCGAAGGTGAGATCATCTATTTCGATGCCGAGCGATCCTTCGGGCACCTCCACCGGGTGCTCCGGATCGATGCGTTCGGGCGCGCTGTCGATGACCTGGTTCACGCGTTCGGCCGCCGCGCGTGTCAGCTGCGCCATGACCACCACATACGACACGATCCGGGTGGAGTTGGTCATCGTCGACACATACGCGACGAAGGCCAGGAAGGTGCCGAGCCCGATGCTGCCGTGGAAGGCGAGCAGCCCGCCCGCCGCGATCACCGCGACCAGACCGGCCTGCGGAATCGATCCCAGGGTCGGGCTGAAGCGGGCGTCGATATGGGCGGCGCGCATGCGCTCGGCGTACAACGTGCGGCCGTGCTGCTCGAGCACGTCGACCATACGGGCCTCCTGCCCGAAGCCCTTCACCACGCGCACGCCGGTGACGGTCTCCTCGACGTGCTGGGCCAGGTCGGCGGCGCGCTGCTGCGCGGACCAGGTGGCCGCGTACAGCCGCGGCCGTACCCGGTAGACCACCAGCGCCAGCACCGGCACCACCAGCAGCGCGGCCAGGGCCAGCGGCGGCGAGAGCCACAGCATGACGCCCGCGGCCAGCACGAATTGCAGTGCCGCCACCGCGGACCAGGGACCCATGGCCAGCAGGCCCTGCACGAGGGTCAGGTCGCTGATCGAGCGCGAGATCACCTGCCCGGTGCGCAGCCCGTCCTGTCCGGGCCCGTCCAGCCGTTGCAGCGCGGACAGCAGATCCACGCGCAGTTCGTGCTGGACGTCGAGGGCGAGCCGCCCCGCGAGCATGCGCCGCCCGAAGGAGGCGAGGAATCGGCCGACCGCGAGCACACCCAGCGCCACGGCCACGGCCGCGATGATGCCGGTGTTCCCGGCGGTCGCGCCGTCGAGGGCGCGCTTGGCCAGCAGCGGCCCGGTCACCTCCACGACCGCGCCGAGCGCGATGGCCAGCCCCAGCCCGGACAGCATCCACGGGTGCCCGGCGCACCGTTCCCACAACCTGCGCAGCCAGCCGCGCCCGGTATCCACATCCTTCGAAGTCATCCCGGAGAACAACTGTCTCCCCACCCCCACTTTGTTCCCGTCGTCGTGCCGCCCCGTCCAGTGTGCCGGGACGGTGGCTTGTGCGGCGCGGCGCGCCATGGTCGGCTGGATCGGTCACGGTCCTTCGAAATGGAGTCGCCCCCATGCCGATTCAGCGTCTCAATCACGCCGTCCTGTTCGTCTCCGACGTGGAGCGGTCGGTCGCCTTCTACAGCGAGGTGCTGGGCTTTCGTCGCCTGCCCGGCGGTTTCCCGGGCGGGGCGTTCCTGCAGGCGGCCGGGTCGGCCAACGACCACGACCTGGGCCTGTTCCAGTCGCCGGACCCGGCGGTCCCGCACCGCACCGGCCGCGTCGGCCTCTACCACCTGGCCTGGGAGGTGGACACGCTGAGCGAACTGCAGCGGGTGCGCGACGCCCTGGTCGCGGCGGGCGCGCTCACCGGGGCCTCCGACCACGCCTCCACCAAGGCCCTCTACGCCGCCGACCCCGACGGTATCGAATTCGAGGTCTGCTGGCTGGTTCCCGACTCCGCGGTGGAAGCGGAGCTGGCTGCCATGACCGCTCCGAGCCTCCCGCTGGACCTGCCCGGTCTCATTGCGAAGTACGGTGCGGACACTCCCGGCGGCCCGCGCACCGATCACGAGGTGTGGCGGCGGTTGTTCTCCGGCCGCGCCTGATCAGAGGTCGCGGCGGGTGAGCATCCACCAGGCCGCCGCGCCCGACGCGGCGCTCCACAGCACCAGCAGCGCCATGGCGGCCGGGGTCGGCGCGAAGAGCGCGCTCTTGGCATAGCGGCCGCCGCTGATCGCCCCGACCGTCGAGGACACCGGCAGGATGGCCGCCAGCCCGCCGAATCCGATGGCGCGCGCGGTGATCCAGATCAGCGGCTCCAGCACGGCCCAGCCCAGCACGGCGGCCAGCGCTCGGGTGGGCGAGCGCAGCACGATACCGATCGCGGTGCCGATCACCGCCCAGCACACCGCTGCCAGCGCCACCCCGACCAGCACGCCGAAGAAGCCGCCGTCCAGGGGCACCCGGGAGCCGCCGGCCAGCCGCATGGCGGCCCCGCCCAGCACCTCCATCAGCAGCACGGTGCCGAGCGAGAACGCCCCCGCCACCGCGAGTTTCGCGCCGAGCAGCAGGGTGCGGTCAGGGGTGTACAGCGAGCTCATCGCCAGCGATCCGGCCTGGAAATCGGTGCCCGCGCCGAGCGCCCCGAAGGCGGCCGCCGCCGCGACCGTGAGCACCAGTACCCAGGTGGTCAGCAGTGCCGCCCAGCCGGATCCGGAGCTGAAGCCCTGCGCATGCTCGTCGCCGGGCTGGAAGCCGGTGCCCAGCGCCACGAACGCGATCACACCCGCCGCGATGACCCCGCCGCCGATCAGCCAGTTCAACCGCACCGAAGTCACCTTCCGCACTTCGGAATTCGCGGCCCGGGCGACCACCGGCGGCACAGTGAGGATCATCGAATATCCTTTCGTGGGAGGTCATCGACCTCGCGCAGGCATGCGGCCCCGATCGGGCGGGCGGGCCGCCGCCGGCCCGCGTCTCCGGCGATGGCGCGGATATCGTTGTGGCGCAACGACTTCATCGGTAGCTCCGGTAGGTGGCCGGGCCCGGGTACGCGGGGGCCGGAGGCCCGCTGTGGGTGAGGGCGGCCAGGACCTGATCGGGATGAATGTGTTCGGGGGTGATCTCGGTGAGCTGGACGCGGGCCGTGGAGGCGGCCGATTCCAGTTGCGAGAGCGAGGCTTCCGCAATGGCGAGGCGGCCGTCGGGCCGCATGACCGCGTCCGTGAAGCCCTGCGCGGCCAGGGTGGTGGCCAGCGCGATCGGGCTGGAGGCCTTCACCAGCAGCCGGTCGGGGTGGCTGCGGCGTAGCCGGGCCGGGCTGCCCTGGTAGGCGATGCGCCCGCGGTCCAGCACGAGGAGCTCGTCGGCGATGGGCAGCACGGTGCTGAGCGTGCGGGAGGTGAGCAGCACGGTACCGCCGCGGCGGGCGTGGCCGCGCAGATAGTCGTTGAGCCAGGCGGTCTCCCCGACATCGAGCCCGGCGGCCGGATCGTCGAGCACCAGCAGCGGCGGGTCGCCGAGCAGTGCGACGGCCAGCGCCAGCCGGGTCCGCATGCCCTCCGGCAGGCCGCCGATGCGCTGGTCGGCGGCCTCGGTGAGCCGCACCAGCGCCAGCAGTTCCGCCGCCCGGGCATCGGAAATGCCTGCGGCGGAGGCGTAGACGCGCAGCTGGGCGAACACCCGGCGGGCCGGGTGCAGGCCGCGCGGGTTCAGCATGGCGCCCACCACCTGGCGTCCGGCCCGGGCGCCGGAGCCGGGTCCGCCCACGCTGGCGGTGCCGGAGGTGGGGGTGAGCAACCCGAGCAGCATGCGCAGCACCGTGGACTTGCCCGCGCCGTGCGGGCCCACCAGGGCGGCCACCTTGCCGGCGGGCACCACGAAGCTCACATCCTCGACCGCGGTGACGCTCTCGAAGGTCTTGGTCAGGCCCCCGGCGGCGAAGGCGAGCGGCCGCGCGCTCACGGCTGCGGGTTCCGGGTCGGCGCCTCCACCGCGGGCAGCGGATCGGCGTCGATGACCAGGGGCTGCGGCCAGGTCAGCGGCGGCGCGCCGAACGCCTTGCGGGCATTGTCGACCACGCCGCGCCCGATCGCCCGGTTGCCGAATCCGCCGATGGCCGCGCCGATTCCGGCCGGAATCACCTTGCCGACCATGAGCGCGCCGCGTTTGGCGATGAACTGGATCATGAACCGTTTGAGCAGCGAATCGTTCATGGCGCTCAGGCCCGGGATCTTGCCCGCCAGCAGCCCGCCCCAGTTCTTGGCCGAGTGCCCGACGCTCTTCTGCACGATCTCCATGCCGCTCTCGCCGAGCACCACGGCCAGCACCAGGGCGCGGCGGCGCTCCTTGTCATCGGGCGCGACTCCGTGCACGGCCGCCACCGCCAGGGTGAACACCGCGGACGCCTCCAGGAAGAAGGCGGTCTCCGCGCTCATGGCCGCCAGCGACGCCACCGTCCCGACGCCCGGCACCGCCGCGGTCGCGCCGACCGCCGTGCCGGAGGTGGTCACGGTATTGAGGTAGAGCTTCTCGATGCGCGCGATGATCTGCCCGGGCGTCTCACCCGGATGCGCATCCCGCAGCTTGCCCACGTATTTCGTGACAGCCGGGGCCTGTACCTGGGACCCGTTGTCGAGCAGCGAGACGACCGCGTTTTCGAGCCCGGCCTTGAACATCGACGACAACCCCTTCTCCGTGCGGTCCTCCAGACCGAAACTCTATGGCACCTGTATCCAATATGCCCTCCGCTCCGCTCCGAGCGGCTTCTCGGCCCCGAGGTCTCGATTCTTCCCTGCTCCGCTTCTCTTCCCTGCTCCGCTTCGCTCCCCGCTCCAAGGCGGAGGTCTATCCAGCCGCGGTCCGGAATCGAGACGGCCGCGAAGCATTCGACGTCGCCACTGCACGCGGGTCCGTGATCGGTCTACGGTGGACGAGTGGCAGGCGTGTCCGAAGGCGCGTCGGGGGTGCCCGACCCGCGGTTGCGCGCGTACGTCCTCGGGTACGAGGGCTATCTGCTGCACGGCTTCGCGCCGGGTACGCATGTCGGGATGCCCGCGTCGGCGCTGACCGTGATCATCACCATCGATGAGCCCATCCACGTGCCGGTGTCCTCGCATCCGGAGCAGGCGGGCGGTCACTGGGACATGCTGGCCAGCGGGCTCACGGTGCGGCCGGCGGTGGTCGCGCACAACGGGTTCCAGCACGGGGTGCAGCTGAACCTGACGCCGCTGGGCTGCCGGGCGCTGTTCGCGATGCCCGCGGCGGCGCTCGGGTCGTGGATCGTGGATCTGGCCGACGTGCTCGGGCCGCGCGCGGCGGAGTTGCGGGAGCGGCTGTCGTCGGCGCCCTCGTGGCCGCGGCGCTTCGCTGTCATCGATGAAATCCTGCTGCGCCAGGTGGATCCGGTGCACTGGGACGCCGAGCTGACCCACGCCTGGACCCTGTTGTCGGGCCCCGACCCGGCGGTGCGGGTGGCCGCCGTGGCCGACGAGATCGGCTGGAGCCGAAGACATCTCGGCAGCCGCTTCAGCGCCGAATTCGGCATCACCCCCAAGGACGCCGCCCGGGTGGCCCGCTTCGAACGCTCGCACCGCCTGCTGCGCGACCCGATCCCGCCCGCGCTCGCCGCGGTGGCGGCCGCCGCCGGGTACTACGACCAGGCGCACATGGCTCGCGAGTGGCGGGAACTGGCAGGTATGCCGCCATCGGTGTGGCGGGAACGCGAGGAGTTCCCATTCGTCCAAGACCAGTAGGCCGCCGAGGTCGGACGCTAGTCCCATGAGCGAAACGACAACCCCCATCAAGACCGGCACCGTCGTCTGGCCGACCCTGGTCTACCGCGACGCCCCGGCCGCCATCGCATTCCTGGAGCGGGCCTTCGGCTTCGAGACCACCGCCCGCTACGACGAGGGCGGCACCGTCGCGCACGCCGAACTCGCCTGGCCGGGCGGCGGCGCCATCATGCTCGGCGGCGTCCGCGAGGGCATGGCGCTGGACTGCCAACCGCCCGGCGTCGGATCGGTGTACATCGCCATCGACGACGCGGACGCACTGTACGCCCGGGCGCAGGCCGCGGGCGCCACCATCACCCGCCAGCTGCGCGATGAAACCGATTACGAGTCACGGGGTTTCACCTGCCGCGATCCCGAAGGCGTCTACTGGAGCTTCGGCACCTACCGGGGCGCGGCCGGCGAATAGCCCGGGGCGTGTCCCGCGGGCACGCGCTCGGCCTCGACCGGCGGGGGCGGCGGGGTACCGTCCCCGAAGGGCCTGCCGCCCAAGGCTTCCCGGCCGTGCGGGGTCAGCCAATTGCCGAGCTCGGGCCCCTTGGGCACCACCCGTGTCGGGTTGATGTCGGTGTGCACGATGTAGTAGTGCTGCTTGATCTGCACGAAGTCGATCGTGTCGCCGAACCCGGGGGTCTGGTACAGGTCGCGGGCGTAGGCCCACAGCACCGGCATCTCGGTGAGCTTCTGCCGATTGCATTTGAAGTGGCCGTGATAGACCGGATCGAACCGGGCCAGCGTCGTGAACAGCCGCACGTCGGCCTCGGTGATGGTGTCGCCCACCAGGTACCGCTGCGTCGCCAGTCGCTCGGACAGCCAGTCGAGTGCGGTGAAGAGCCGGTCGTAGGCGGCGTCGTAGGCATCCTGCCCGCCCGCGAATCCGCACCGGTACACGCCGTTGTTGACCTCGGTGTAGACGCGGCGGTTCACCGAATCTATCTCCGCGCGAAGGTCTTCCGGATACAGCCGTGGTGCGTCGGGCCGGTGGTACTCCGCCCACTCGGTGGAGAAGTCGAGGGTCATCTGCGCGTAGTCGTTGGTCACGACCGCGCCGGTGCGCTCGTCCACGATGGCGGGCACGGTGATGCCGCGCGGATAGTCGGGGAACCGCTTGAAGTAGGCGTCCTGCAGGAAGTGGATACCCAGCACGGGATCCACCTCGCCCGGATCCAGATCGAAGGTCCAGCTGCGCCTGTCGTGGGTGGGCCCGCACAGTCCCAGCGATAGCACCGTCTCCAGCCCGAGCAGACGCCGCACGATCAGCGTGCGATTGGCCCACGGACAAGCCCGCGCCGCCACCAGCCGATAACGGCCGGGCTCGACCGGATACCCGTCCCTTCCGTCGATGGTGATCCGCGTCTCGATGTAGTTCGTATCCCGCTTGAATTCGCCCGGTTCGACGTAGGTCCCCGGCTCGGATTTCGAGGTCACTGTGTTCATTTTGCCCCTCCGCTTCGCTACGGGCCGGGTTCGCGGCCCCGGGGTCTCGATTCTTCCCTCCTCCGCTTCGCTCCCCCGCTCCAAGGCGGAGGTCTATCCAGCCGCAGTCCAGAATCGAGACGGCCGCGAACCACAGATGATCTACTCGGCCGTCATGGCCGATTTCGTGGTCACCCTTTTGCAAAAGTAAGCGTCCGCATACATTCGGGGTCATGACTGACTCGAAGCCCACTCGCCTGGAGCGCATCGTCACCGACGGCGGCGCGGACGCGGCGATCCTCACCATCGACAATCCGCCGCTGAACCTCTTCGACAAGGCCCTGATGGACACGCTGGCCGCGGATCTCGAGGAGCTGTCGGCGAATCCGCCCCGCGCGCTGCTGATCCGCGCCGACGGCAAGCTGGTCTCTGGCGGCGTCGACGTGCACGTCTTCGACGGCCTGTCGGAGCAGGAGGGCGCGCAGCTGTGGCGGACCCTGTTCGCGCGCATCATCCACCCGCTCGAGGCGCTGCCCTGCCCGGTCATCTTCGCCGCGCACTCGCTGACCCTGACCGCGGCTTTCGAGATGTCGCTGGCCTGCGACATCATCCTGGCCGCGCCCAAGGCCAAGTTCGGTCTGGTGGAGACGGTGGTCGGCCTGACCCCGTCGATGGGCGGCCCGCAGCGGCTGGCCGAGCGCGCCGGTTCGGGCCGCGCCCGCGAGTTCGTCATGACCGGTGACACCTACGACGCCGCCACCATGGCCGAGTGGGGTGTGGTCAATGCGGTGCACGAGGATGTCGACACCGCGGCCCGGGCGCTGCTGGCCCGGCTGGCCGAGGGCCCGACCCGCGCGCACACCGCCACCAAGGCGATCATCGAGGCCTGGCGCTCCGGCGGTGTGGCGCACGCGGATTCGGTGACTCCGGAGGTGTCCGGGCAACTTTTCGGCACCGCGGATCTGCGCGGTGCGGTGCGCAGCTTCCTGGAGGTCGGTCCCGGACAGGCCACGTACACAGGCCAGTAGGCATCGACCGGCCGTGCCGCGGCCGATCGACTGTGCGCGTCCGGGCGTGTCGGCTGCCGCCCGGGCGTGTCAAGCCCGCTACCTGCACTGGTGTGGGATTGAGGGTGACACGAGCCCGCCCGGCGGAAATCCCGATGCGACTGTCGCGAAAACACCGCAAATTCGATGCTTCCGCAGGCTCGGTTGGGGGAATGGGGGGGTTGACCGGGCGGCGATCTGTTTCTGTGGTGTCAAAGCCTGACATCCGTTTGCCGACAATCCGCCCATCGTTGTGATCTGCATCATATAGTCACTCTTGCCTGCAGGGCTTCGAGGTACCCGGAGGGACGACGATGTCGCAGTTACTCGTGGAATATCCGCAGACGCGAAACGGCTGGTGCGACAACCCGCTTGCCCGCGCCGCCGACGGCATCCTGCGCTACGGCAACCTCACGCCCGCGCTCACCGAACTCCTCGACATCCAGGTCCACACCTTCGCCGCCCGCGAGGCCGTGGTCGAGATCGGCGGACCCCGGCTCACCTACCGCGAACTCTGGTACTCGGCTTCCCGCATCGCCGGCGGCCTGCAGGAGCACGGCATCGGCTACGGCGACCGGGTCGCGGTCCGCATGCCGGTCGGCGCCCGCTGGGTGCAGGCGTTCCTGGGCGCGCTGCTCTGCGGGGCGGTGCCGGTACTGGTCCACGACGGGCTGCCGGAGGCCGTGGCGGACCGCGTGATTCACGACGCCTGCGCCGACTTCGTGCTCGACGGCGGCGGCCGCGCGGCAGGCTTCCGCGACGCGCTGCCCGACGGTGCGGCCTTCATCGACGACGGCGCGTCCCTCGGTGAACTGGCACTTCTCAGCTACACCAGCCCCTGCTCCCAGGCGGGCCCGCGCGGGGTGGAACTGACCAACGAGAACCTGCTCTCCGCGGTCCGTTCCGTGGTCGGCGCGCTGGATCTGCCCACCGACGGCCTTCGCAATCTGGTGCTGCTGCCGCTCGCGCACGCCAGCGGCTGCGTCGACCAGTTGCTGCCCACCTTCGCCGTCGGCGGCACCGTGGTGCTCACGCCCGACCGGTCCGCGGTGCCGGAAGCCCTTGTCGCCGAACGCATCGACATGGTCGCGGCGACCCCGCGCATCTTCGCCGGCCTGCTGCCCGGGCTGGCCGGACTGCGGGTGGAGCGGGTGCGGCAGATCTGCAGTGCCGGGCATCGCGCCGAACTGGCCGCGGCCGATCCCGCCACCTCCGAATCCGTCGCCAACTCCCTGCGCGCGGTCTTCCCGGAGGCCCGTCAGTGGTCGGTGTGGGGGGCGACCGAGACCTCCGGCATCGGGCTGGCCCGGGACGACACCGCCCCGGGCCGGGACGCGCTCGGATTCGCCTTCGGCGGAACCGAACTCGCGCTGTGGGGCCCGCTCGCGGCGGTCGGCCACGGCGAGCTGCTCTGCCGCGGGCCGAATGTCAGTCCCCGCTACTGGAACGACCCGCAGACCACCGAGTCCCGCTTCACCGGCTCCTGGTTCCACACCGGAAACCAGGTCAGCATCGACCGGAACGGCCTGGTCCGCCGGTCGGACGGGGACTGATCACGCTCTGCCGCAGATGTCGGATGAGCGGCTCCGTCGCGGAGGTCGGACAAGCGGCTCCGCCGCAGATGTCGGACAAGCGGCTCGCCGCAGAGGTCGGACAAGCGGCTCGCCGCAGAGGTCAGACGAGCAACCGGGCGCGCAGCGCGTCGCGCAGCTCCTGGGTGATGCCGATCTCGGTGAGATAGCCGTCGAGGCCGCCGTACATGGCGTGCATGGAGCTGGTTCCCGACTCCAGGTACTCGGGGCGGACGCCGAGCAGATCGTCGGAGAGTTCCTCGTCGGTGCCCGCGGTCATCAAAGCGCGCAAGGTGGGGACAGCGTCATTGCTGAGCAGGTAGTCGGCGTAGATGTCCTCTTCGATGACATCGACCGCACGCAGCAGCGTGGCCACGGCCCAGCCGGTGCGGTCCTTGCCCGCGGCGCAGTGCACCAGCGCGGTGCCGCTGAGCACGGAGTCGGCGAGTGACCTGATGGCGACGTGCGCCTCGGGCAGGGCCGGGAAGAGCCGGTAGACCTCGAGCATGTGCCCGGAGGCGCTGCTGTGGCGGCGCGCTTCGTGCGGCGGTGTCTCGCCCATGCGGGGGTCGAAGGGGGTGACCTTCAAGCGCACGCCGTCCGGGACGACGTCGTGGCCGATATGGTCGATCTCGGCGAACCCGCGCAGGTCGTGGACGTCGGTGACGCCCAGCTTGCCGAGGGTGGTCAGGCCGGTGTCGTCGAGTCGGCTGAGCTGGGCGGACCGCAGTAGCACTCCGTCCCGCACGGTGGAACCGCCCGCGGTGCGGGCGCCGCCGAGATCGCGGAAATTGAAGGTGCCGGAGATCAGGAATTGGTCGTGGCGCGCAGAAGTCACCCGCTCAGGCTATCGGTGGGCGGGTGACGCCAGAGTGTCGAACAGTTGAGCGCTGTGGGTTCGCGCACACCCGCTATGTTTCATCGCACACCCGCCGATAAAATACCGTCCAGTCCCAACAACGGCTTTACCGGGCGATCGTTCAATTTGATCATTCCTATCCGGTCGCGGGCCTGTTCCGATTAGGTAACAAAACATTCCTGAGGTATGGAATGGGCTATCAAAGCTGGTTGCCGGGCCAGAAAAAGACGTAACATCGATACCCGTTGAACGGGTACGTCGGCGTACAAGCCGGAGATCACTGTCGATCTACAACACCCGTTGAGCGAGCCGCGCAGGCGAGGTGCGCGAGTTCTTTCGCCAAAGGGAGTCGTCGTTGAGCGCAAGTGGAGAAATCACCCAGGTCGGAGTTCGTCCGGCCATGACCGAGGCCATCGAGACCACGGCCGGGTCGCTCGATTTCAGGGGTAATCGTGCCCTGCGCATCCTGCTGCACGCGGGACTCAGCACGCTGTGGCCGATCTTGAAATCTTCCCCGGACCGGCAGATCCGTGCCTACGAGTCCACCCTGGCGGTGCTGCGGCGGCGTTGGGAGAACCAGGCCACCTGTGTCCCGGACCCGGTCGCCTCGGCCATGTTCCGAGAGTTGGACGCCGACGTGACGTCCTTCCTGGACCATTGCGCCCGCCGTTCGGGCACTCAGTGGCTGGAGCCGGTGGATGCCATCGCCGCCTATCTGCTGGCCGTCATCCAGGGCATGGTGCTGCGCTGGCTGGCCGACTGTGACGACGAGATCTCGCTGGTGGTGTTGGACGACCTGGTCTCGTACCTGTCGACCAAGGCCGTCGACCTGCCCTGACGCACAGGACCTGCCCCGAAACTTAATGCTGGACGCATGACCAGGTTCGTGGTCGAATGATCTGGTGACCGATTCGTCGCCGATCAGCGGGCTGCACGCGGCCACCGCAGACCTCGAACCTCCGCTCGCCGCGGTCGATATGGCCGCCCTACGCGCCAATGCCGCCGATCTGGTGCGCCGCGCCCGCGGCGTCCCGATCCGGGTGGCCAGTAAATCCGTCCGCTGCCGCGCGGTTCTCGAAGAAGTGCTGGGACCCAAGCTCACCGCCTCCGGCGGCTTCGCGGGCATCATGGGTTACTCACTGCGCGAAGCCATCTGGCTGGTCCGGGAGGGCGCGCGCGATGTACTGCTCGGCTATCCCACCGCCGACCGGCACGCCCTGGCGGAACTCGCCTCCGACCAGCTGCTGCTCGACTCCATCACCCTCATGGTCGACGACACCGCCCAGCTGGACCTGATTCGCGACGCCGTCGGCAGCGAAAAGGTCGCTCCCCGTGTGTGTCTGGACGTGGACGCCTCGCTGCGCCTGGGCCCGCTGCACCTCGGTGTGCGCCGTTCGCCCATCCGCACCCCCGAGCAGGCCGCCCGGCTGGCCGCCGAAACCCGTTCCCGCGGTTTCCGGGTCGTCGGCGCGATGACCTACGAGGCTCAGATCGCGGGACTGCCGGACACCAATCTCGCTGTGCGCCTGGTGAAGTGGGCGTCCGCGGCGGAGATCGGGAAGCGCCGCCGCGAGGTGCTGGAGGCGGTGCGGTCGACGGTCGGCCGGCTCGAGCTGGTCAACTCCGGCGGCACCGGGTCCATCGAGGTCAGCATTACCGACCCGGGCGTCACCGAGGTTACCGCGGGTTCGGGCCTGTACCTGCCGACCCTGTTCGACGGCTACCGCAATCTGGCGCCGCGGCCGTCCATGTACTTCGCCACGCCGGTGCTGCGCCGGCCGGCGCCGGGCATCGCCACCGTCTTCTCCGGTGGCTACATCGCTTCCGGGCCCACCGGGGCCTCGCGAGTGCCGAAACCGGTGTGGCCCTTGGGATTGAAGCTTATCGGGACAGAAGGCGCGGGCGAGGTGCAGACCCCGCTCACGGGCGCCGACGGCCTGGAGATCGGCGACCGGGTCTGGTTCCGGCACGCCAAGGCGGGCGAACTGTGCGAGCGCTTCAACGAGGTGCATCTGATCGACGGGGACGGCAGCCGCACCACGGTGCCCACCTACCGCGGTGAGGGGCACTGCTTCGGCTGAGCCGAGGAAGCGGGGCCCGGGCTAGACCCGGTCGAGCTGCAGCACCGCGGCCAGGTCGGACAGCTCGGCGGTGGTGGCCGGGAGGTATTCGGTCAGCAGCGGCGAGCGCAGGATGATCGCCGACCACATGGCTCGCGAGATCGCGCTGGTCAGCCAGTGCCGCGACAGCAGCGCGCCGATCCCGTGCGGGGCGTCCGCGGGCGCGGAGGTGGTCATGGAGACCAGCACCACCGCGGCCTCGCGGCCCTGGAAGTGGTCGGGCGTGCCGACCAGGACGTCCTCGATGCGGGCCCGCGACAGCAGGGTCCGGAT
Organism: Nocardia sp. NPDC046763; assembly: GCF_040645495.1. Classification (NCBI taxonomy): domain Bacteria; kingdom Bacillati; phylum Actinomycetota; class Actinomycetes; order Mycobacteriales; family Nocardiaceae; genus Nocardia; species Nocardia sp. NPDC046763. Next base: position 57,949 of record NZ_JBEYYI010000012.1, read on the forward strand.
GCGCGCCACCTGGGCGTGGTAGGGGGCCACCACCAGGATGTCGTGCGGGTGCAGGCGGCGGGTGAGTGCGCCGGTGTGCCAGGGCAATCCGAGCAGTGTGCGTACCTGACGCACGACTTCCCGTGCCTCCTCGGCGGATTCGGTGCTGTTGCCGTGGTGTTCCACCGTCACGGTGCGGACGCCGGGCGGGATGCCATCGAGCTCCCGTGCGAGGGTGACCGTTTCATTGGAGCGCAGCCGATTGTCGTAGCGCAGCCGCGATACCGGGCCGCACATACGCGGGTGCATGCGCCAAGTGCGGTCCAGGAAGTAGCCGTAGGCGGCGGGCAGGGTGCGGTGCGCGCCGAGCAGCCGGCCCAGCACGGATTCGGCGATGGGCTCGGGATGCGCGCCGCGTCCCGTCGGCGGCGCGGGGTCGCCGACCAGCAGCAGATTGCGGGCGGACACGGCCACGGCCACCGCCTCGGCCAGCGGGAACTTCCCGGCGTCCACGATGACGAGCAGGTCCAGGCTGTCGCGCGCGATGCGCTCGGGATCGGTGAAGTCGTTCGAGAGTCCGCCCACCACACAGCCGTTCACGGCATTGTCGAGGAAGCGCGGATAGCGCGAGGCCTCGATGGGCAGCCATTCCGGCGCCACCGCCCGGCTGTCGGCCTTGGCGACCAGCTCCGGCAGCACGCCCACCTGCACCACGGCGTCGAGCACGTGCTCGACCACCTGGTGCGAGCGCGCCACCACGCCGACCCGCCACCGGTAGCGGGTGACGAGCCGTTCCACGGCGCGCGCGATGGTATCGGTCTTGCCGGTGCCGGGCGGGCCCTGCACGGCCACATACGAATTGTCGAGATCCAGGACGGCGGCTGTGACGGCGGCGGCGTGATCGCCGAAGACCTCCGGCAGCGCCGTGCCCGCGCGCAGCCGCGGCGGGCGGCGGCACAGGATGTCGAAGACGGCGGTCTCGGGCACCTGGGGAAGGGTCACCAGCAGCTGATGTGCGGTGTCCTCCAAGGCTTCCGCGAGGTGGATGTCGTGGCCGGGCGGGCAGGGCGCGATGGCCGAGGGCAGTTCGTCGTAGGGTTCGCAGCCCTCGGGCAGCATCTCCACCACCCGCACCACGTCCTCGAAACTGGTGTCCAGCGCACAGCCGAGGACGGTGGCGTGCGCCGTCGCGCGCCGGCCCGGGGTGACCGTCATGCCGGGAACGGGGCGATCGTAGAGGGTGAGCACCGCCGTGCCCGGTGGCGGCGCATTGCCGGTGCCCAGCCGTCCGGTGAGGGTCAGGTAGCGCCGCATGGGCTGCTGCCCGGTGCCGTGCCAGTCGGTGTCCACCGAACCGGAGTCGGCGACGAGAACCCCTGCGGTGTCGGCCCATTCGGCCACCGGATGGTCGAGCCGGTCGTCGTGCGCCCAGCGCAGCGGCCGCCGCTCGCGCCGGTGGTAGCCCAGCGCCGCCGCCGCGAGCCCGGCCGCCTCCTGCGCCGGGCCGCGCTGCTCGCCGTCGCTCTCCGCGAATTCCCGCAGGGCCGCCTCGATTTCGTCGGGCCCGGTCTCCGCGTAGTCGTAGGACCACCGTCGGCTGGGCCGCACCTCGTGCCCGGCGGCCAGGTCGAGCAGCCAATCTCGCAGTCGCAGTACGGCTTCAGCGCCGCCGCCGCTCTCCTCCTGATTGGGCGGCAGCTGGTGCAGGTCGTAGGCGCGCTCGCCGACCACCAGCGCCGCCCGCACCACCGGGTACAGGTCGACCAGGGCGGGTAGCAGCTCCGCCACCACATCCTCACCCTCGGAATCGCGTTCGCCAATGGTGTGCAGCAGACAGCGCAGACCGCCGCGATAGTGGTGGATCCGCAGATCCGGGTATTCGCGCTGGCGCTCGATCAGGAACTCCAGCAGCGCGTCCGCGTCGTCGCGCCGGCGGCTCCTGTGACCGAGGGCGTCCGGGCCGTCGGCTCGAATGACGAAGGTGCGCTCCGGTTTCGGCACCGCGGGCGCGGGCACGAATCCCAGCGCGACCGTGCTCACCCCGGGCCCCTGCTCGAAGGTCGCGATCGCGGCGCTACCGCGCTGTTCGGCGAATTGCTCACCGTCGGCCGATTCCGCCGGTTCCTGGACGAATATCGCCGGCGCGGAGGAAGTTTCGGCCGAGCGCAGGGCCTGCGCTGCCGGGTGGTACGCCGGCGCCTGGTCGGCCGGCTCGAGGGTGCTGATCTGCACGATCACATCGCCTGCGGTGCGGGTGATTCCGGACCCCGCGCGCGGGAGGCCGACGGCATCGGGGGGATCGACCGGGGTGACGCTGACGAACAGGTCGCCACGGGTCGGCGCGGGCAGGGCGGCCAGCGCGGACGGATCGATGAGGGCGTGCACCGGACGGCCGGTGCGCTCGCGCAGGATCTGGACCTCGGCCTGGCGGCGCAGGGTAGTCAGGGTGGCGGACGGGATGCCGGTGACGGCGGCGTCGGCGACGGCCAGCCGGTCCACGGTGGTGATCCCCGCGTCGCGCAGGTGGGCGCGGGTGGCCGGGCGCATTCCCGCCACCAGCAGCAGGTCCCGGCGGGTCTCGAGTTCGGTCGTGCAGGTGGGGCAGTGGCCGCAGGCCAGGAAGCGCCGGTCACCCCACTGCACGGGGAGCAGCTCGCCGAGCTTGGTGTCGACGATGATGTTCAGCCGCGCCCGCCGCGCCTGGTAGACGACCGCGATGTCTGCGAGCGTGTACGTGACCGGGATGCCGTCCTCCCATATCCGCGCCTGCGGCGCGGATCGGAAACCGTTGCGCCGCAGGGCCTCCGCCGCGGCGGCCAGTCCCATCAGCGTCGCGATCCCGCCGCGCCGGTCCGCCACCCCCGCCACCATGTAGTCGTGTCCCTCGGGGGCGTGATCGCGCACCAGGAATTCGCAGCGCGCCACGAAGTCCCCGTCGAACACCACGCCGCCCGCGACCGCCTCGGCGTCCGCGCGCAGTGCGGTCAGCGTCCGGTCGTGCGCGTCCCGCAGTCCGGCCAGCGCCCGCTCGCGCAGGTCCTCGGAGACGAGTGCGGTCGTGGCGAGGGCGTCTGCCGCGGGCCCGGATGGGCGGATGCGGGTGACGCCGGGCCCGTACCGGTCGCGTAGGTCGGCGAGGCGGTGTTCGACGGCCGGGTCGGGGGTGCACGTGAGCGTGCCGGGCGATGGGAACTCGACCGGCGTCACCAGTCCCAGTTCGGCGTCGAGCGCGCGCAACAGCGCGAACTCACAACGCGCCGCCGCCACCAGGTCTCCGGTGCTGCACACGACACGATCACCGAACAGCATCAATCGCGGCCCTCCTGTGCCTGTCCTCCGCCGACACCCGCACTCGGCCGGGGTCGTCGTCACATGGCCGAGTCGGGCATAGCGTAATGACTGCGGGCGGTGTGATGTGCTGCCAGGTGCGGCCCGCGCACCGGTCCGGACCCGCCATGACCCCGCCCATGTCAGCACGCGTTTGCGGGCGATGTTGGGAGACAACGCGACTCGCGCGGGCCGCAGCCGCCGACCGCGGCTCGATGCCCGGTCGGACGCCAGAAATCGCATTGCCATTCCGGCGTGTCGCCCCGGCGAACCGCCGGGCGGCGTGTCGCTGTCCGGCAAGTTCGCTCGTTACTCGCCAGTCGCTTGTTTCGAGCGGCCCCGCAACCCGTCCGCGTCTGTCAGAATCTGCCGATGCTCTACCTCGCGGGCGCTCGCGGCCGCCTCCACTACCGCCGTTGGCAGCTCGATGATGCACCGGCGGTCCTGGCGTTTTTACCCGGAATCGGGCAGCACAGCGCGCACTACCACCGATTCGCCCGGGCGCTGGCCGCCCGCGGCATCGAACTCTGGGCGCTGGACACCTCCGGGCACGGTCTCAGCGAAGGAGATCCCGAAAGGCCGGGCACGATCCACGAGCTGGCGGCCGACGCCCGGCTGTTCCTGGATCAGGTGCACGCGCACGCGAATTCCACCCCGTTCCTGATGGGTCACTCCTTGGGCGCGGCCACCACGCTGGCCGTGCTGCGCGACGCGCAGCCGGGCGACTTCGCCGGACTGGTGCTGTGCGGGACGCCCAAGGCGGTGCTGGAGGGCAGGTCCCCGAAGTCCGCCCGCGGCGCCGAATCTGCGAATCATGCTCGTGCCCAGGGCGGTTCCCGCTCGCGTGCCGCACTGGCGACCGAGCAGGACTCGGACTGGCCGGGACCGCGGCTGCCCGAGGGCCTGCCGGTGCTGATCGTGCACGGCGCGGACGATCGCCGGGCGCCGGTGGAACCGGTGCGGGAGTGGTCGGCCCAGGTCGGCGCGCATTTCCACACCTACCCCAATGCCGGCCACGACCTGCTGCACGAGCCCGCGCACGCCGAGGTCACCGCGGAGATCGTCGAATTCGTGCACGCTCGCTCGCTGGTCTGAAGGATTCGCGCTGGTCCGAAGGATTACGGTGAGGGCGTGCCCCTCTACGAATTCGAAGGCAAGCGCCCGACGGTCGATCCGACCGCGTTCGTCGCGCCCACCGCGACCCTGATCGGCGATGTGCGCGTCGAGGCCGGCGCCTCGGTCTGGTACGGCGCGGTGCTGCGTGCGGACCTGGCGCCCATCATCATTCGGGAACGCGCGAATGTGCAGGACAACGCCGTGATCCACGTGCCGCAGGATGTCACCGTGGAGATCGGCGCGGGTTCGACGATCGCGCACTCGGTGGTGTTCCACGGCGCGACGCTGGGCGCGGAATCGATTGTGGGCAACGGCAGTACGGTCCTGGACATGGCCAAGATCGGCAGTGGCGTCATGATCGCCGCGCACTCGCTGGTCGGCCCGGGGCAGGAGATTCCCGACGGCGTGCTGGCCGCCGGCTCACCCGCCCAGGTCAAGAAGCCGCTCGCCGGCACCCCGGCCGAATTGTGGGTCAAGACCAATCCGAGCTTCTACGCCGACCTCGCGCAGCGACACCGCACGGGCATCACCGAGATTCACTGATCCGCATCCCGGGAAGCGGTGGGGCGCAACAGCTTCACCACTTCCGCATCGGTGAGCTGATGGAAGTCCCGGTAGGCCCCGCCCACCCCGCCGAGGGCCCGCGGCACCAGCGGGCACACCACCTCGTCGGCGATCTCCCGGATCCGGTGCAGCGCTTCGACCGACGACACCGGCACCGCCACCACCACCCGGCGTGGCTCGTGCAGCCCTGCGATCTCGCAGGCGGCGGCGACGGTCGCGCCGGTCGCCATGCCGTCGTCCACGATCACCACGGTCCGGTCCTTCAGGTCGATCGGCGGCCCGGCCCGCAGTATCCGGCGGCGGCGCTCCAGCTCGGCCCGCTCGACGACCTCGATGTCCGCCAGTTGATCGGGCGTCACCCCGGTATGCCGCACCACGTCGTAATTCAGCACCCGGACGTCGTCCTCCCCGATGGCCCCCATGGCCAGTTCCGGCTGCCACGGCACCCCGAGCTTGCGCACCAGCAGCACATCGAGGTCGCCGCCGATGACGTCGCGCACCGCCACGGCCACCGGCACCCCGCCCCGGGGCAGCCCCAGCACCAGCGGATCCGCCACGCGCAGGTGCCCCAGCACCCCACCCAGCGCGCGCCCTGCGGCCACCCGATCCGGATAGATCATCGCTCTGTTTATTTTGCCCCTCCGCTCCACTCCGGGGCAGGGTTCGCGGCCGTCTCGATTCTTCCCGCCCTACGCTCCTCCGCTTCGCTCCGTGCTTCGGTCGGTCCAGAATCGAGCGCTCCGCCTCCCCGCGCTCGGCCGCGAACCTCTGGATGTCTCTACTCTCCGCGGATCGTGTAGCGGCGGAGAGCCAGGCTCGGATTCGTGGTGCGGACCTCGGCGAGGTGGTGCAGGTCGATGTGGGCGGTGGCGATGCCCGGCTGGTCGCCGAGCTCGGCCAGCACCGCGCCGGTGGGGGAGACGATCATGGAGGCGCCGGACCCGCGCGGCGCTGCCTGGTCGGCGGCGGCGACGTACATGGTGTTCTCGATGGCCCGGGCGCGCAGCAGCGTGGTCCACTGATCGACCTTGCCGGGACCAGGGATCCACTGGGCGGGCAGCAGCAGCACGTGCGCGCCCGCGGCGGCCAGCCGGCGAACGCCTTCGGGGAAGCGCAGATCGAAGCAGGTCTGCAGCCCGAACACCACGCCGCCCACGGTGAAGGTCTGGGACTGGTCCAGGGGGCCGGGGATGAGCAGATCGGATTCGCGCGACCCGAAAGCGTCGTACAGATGGACCTTGCGGTAGACGGCCGCGAACTCGGCGTCGGGGGAGGCCGCGACGAGGGTGTTGTAGATGTGCCCGGCGGGCTGGTCCGGGCCGCCGGACTCGACCACGCCCGCAACCACGTGCACGCCGAATTCGGCTGCGATACCACGCAATCCGGTGACGAACGGTCCGGTGAGAGGTTCCGCGGCGGCCAGCACCTGATCGTCGAGGCGCTTGGTGGCGAACATCGAATACTCCGGCGCTACCACCACCTTCGCTCCGAGTTCGCTGGCCGCCGCGACCTCCGCGCGCAGGGCGGTGAGATTGGCCACGGTGTCGGTGTACGGATCGAACTGCACCACCGCCACATCCACCGACCCGGCCGGTTCGGTCCCGGCGGGCCGCTCCGCCGCGGCGGCCGCTTCGTGCACGGCCGTCCCCATTGCTCCCGAGCTGCCCGCATCGGCGGTGGCCAGGGTTCCGGTGACGTAGTTGCGGACGGGAGCGGGTTCGGTATTTCCGAGTTCGGAAACGGAACGAGAGGGCGTCGGGACGGCGGGCGCGGGCGGGTTGTCCGGTTGCACGGCTCCCAGGGTATTCACCCGATGGTCAAGCCCGCAGCTAGCAGGCAGTAAAATCCCTGGCAATGAGTACCTCACCGGCCGGCAGCGTTCCCACTGACGACGAGAGGGACGTTTCCGGCCCGTCCTTCGCTGATTTGGGTATCGATGACCGCATTCTGCGGGCCATCGCCGATGTCGGCTACGAATCGCCGTCGCCCATCCAGGCGGCGACGATTCCGCCATTGCTCGACGGCGCGGACGTGGTGGGCCTGGCCCAGACCGGTACCGGCAAGACCGCGGCCTTCGCCATCCCGATCCTCATGGGCATCGAGATGACCGGCAAGGCGCCGAAGGCGCTGGTGCTGGCCCCGACCCGGGAACTGGCCATCCAGGTCGCCGAGGCGTTCGGCCGCTACGCGGTGCACATGCCCGGCCTGCATGTGCTGCCCATCTACGGCGGTCAGAACTACGCGGTGCAGCTGTCGGGTCTCAAGCGCGGTGCGCAGGTGGTCGTCGGTACGCCGGGCCGCGTCATCGACCACCTCGAGCGCGGCACCCTGGACCTGTCGCAGCTGCAGTACCTGGTGCTCGACGAGGCCGACGAGATGCTCAAGATGGGCTTCCAGGACGATGTCGAGCGCATCCTTGCCGACACGCCCGACGAGAAGCAGGTCGCGCTGTTCTCCGCGACCATGCCGTCGGCCATCCGCAAGATCTCCAAGCAGTACCTGAAGCACCCGGTCGAGATCACCGTCAAGGCGAAGACCTCGACGAACACCAACATCACCCAGCGCTGGGTGCTGGTGTCGTATCAGCGCAAGCTGGACGCGCTGACCCGCATCCTCGAGGTCGAATCCTTCGAGGCCATGATCATTTTCGTGCGCACCAAGCAGGCCACCGAGGAGCTGGCCGAAAAGCTGCGCGCGCGTGGGTATTCCGCGGCCGCCATCAACGGCGACATCGCGCAGGCGCAGCGTGAGCGCACCATCGGCCAGCTCAAGTCCGGTGTGCTCGACATCCTGGTCGCCACCGACGTGGCCGCGCGCGGCCTGGACGTGGAACGCATCTCGCACGTCGTCAACTACGACATCCCGCACGACACCGAGTCCTACGTGCACCGCATCGGCCGCACCGGCCGCGCGGGCCGCTCCGGTGAGGCGCTGCTGTTCGTGGCCCCGCGCGAGCGCCGGCTGCTCGACGCCATCGAGCGCGCCACCCGCCAGCAGGTCACCGAGATGCAGCTGCCGAGCGTCGAGGACGTGAACGCCCAGCGCGTGCAGAAGTTCGGCGACACCATCACCGAGAATCTGACCTCGGCCAATCTGCCGTTGTTCCGCAAGCTGATCGAGGACTACGAGCGCGAGCACAATATCCCGCTGGTGGACATCGCCGCTGCGCTGGCGGTGGGCGGTCACGACGGTGACAACTTCTTCATGGAGCCCGACCCGGAGCCGGTCGAGCGCCCGCGCCGGGACCGGGATCGGGAACGGGCGCCACGCTCCGTCGACGAGCGTGGTCCGCGCGAGCGCCGCGAGCCGTCTCGGCACCGCCAGACCGGTGCGGAGCTGGTGACCTACCGGATCTCGGTGGGCAAGCGGCACAAGGTCGCGCCGGGCGCGATCGTGGGCGCCATCGCCAATGAGGGCGGCCTGCGGCGCAGTGACTTCGGGCACATCAGCATCCGGCCCGACCACTCCCTCGTGGAGCTGCCCGCCGACCTGTCCACGGAGACCTTGAATGCGCTGAGCCGCACCCGGATCAGCGGTCAGCTCATCGATCTGCAGCTGGACCAGGGCCCGCCCGGAAGCCGCTCCATGAGCCGCGCCCCGCGCCGCGAGGGCAAGCGTCCGGACATCCGGCGCAAGCCGCGGTTCTGAGCCCGCCGCTCGAAACGACCAACGCCCGCATCCGAAACGGATGCGGGCGTTGCGTTTTCGAGGGCGCGGCGGGTCAGTTGGTGCCGGGCGTGCCCGTGCCGGGGGTGGCGTCGGGGGCCTGCGCTGGGGTGGTCGGCGCGGCCGGGGTGGCCGGGGCCGAGGAGTCCGGGGTGGCAGGCTGGGCGGGCGGGGTGTCGGACACGGTGAACAGGCCGACGGTCGGCAGCACCACGCAGCGTGCGCCCGGGTAGTCGATGGTGCCCCACAGCGAGGCGACGACGGTGCCCGCGCCGGCGTCCACGGTCTTCGACAGCGAGGGCAGGTTGTACTCGGTCTGGTCGTCGAGGGCGGTGATGCCGCTGCGGCCGTTGTTCACATTGAGCCAGGCCACGCTCAGGCCGGAGGCGGTCGGAAAACCGTTCTGCTGCACCATGACCTGGAAGCTGACATTGCCCGGCGGCAGCGACACCGAGGCGTTGGCGCCGGTGACGCCGGTGACGGCCATCGCCGAGGTCAGGCTGAACGGCATGTTGAAGCCGCAGCCGAGGGTGGGCGCCAGATACGAGAACGGCGTGAACTGAACGTTTTCCAGCTTCGCGGCGGCGATCAGCTGGGCCGATTCGGCGATGTCGGCGACCGCGTCCCGGCCGGCGGCATTGTCGCCGACGGCCTGGGTGAGCTGGTCGATGCCGGTCTCGGCGGGCGTCTTCGGCTGGTCGGCGGTGGCCGCGCTGGTTGCGCCGACCGTCGCCGCGGCCGTGAGGGCGGCGACCGCCAGGGCGCGCCGGGACAGAGTCCAACCGTTCACTCGTGCTGCTCCTGCGTCGATATTCTCGCCGAGCCACAACAGCCCGACGTCCCGGAATTCGGGTATCGGATTTCTGGGCAACGTACCAGCTCAGCTCGAGAGCCGGGATGTCGAGTCGCCGTGAGCCGAGCACCCCGGGCGGTCGGGTCGGTGTGATCCGGGTGACAATCCGACCATTACCGGGGGGTAAGTTTGATGGCGACATCACAGCGACTCTCGGGAGAAGCAATGAAGCTGGCCCTATCATCCGATGAGGTGAAATTCCGGGACGACCTGCGCGAGGTCTACCGGACCAAGATCCCGGCGGAGATCCGTGACCGCGTGAAATACGGCCTCGAGCTCTCTCGCGATGACATCGTCACCAGCCACCGCATCCTCAACGAGAACGGCCTGGCCGTGCCCAAGTGGCCGGTGCAGTGGGGCGGCCGCGACTGGTCGCCCATGCAGCTGCACATCTGGGAGGACGAGATGCAGCTGGCCTCCGTACCGGAGCCGCTCACCTTCAACGCCCAGATGATCGGCCCGGTCATCGCCCAGTTCGGCTCCGAGGAGCTCAAGCAGCGCTTCCTGCCGGCCACCGCCAATCTCGACATCTGGTGGTGCCAGGGCTTTTCCGAGCCCGACGCGGGCTCGGACCTGGCCGCGGTGCGCACCACCGCGGTGCGCGACGGCGACTCCTACATCGTCAACGGCCAGAAGATCTGGACCACCCTGGCCCAGTGCGCCGACTGGATCTTCTGCCTGGTGCGCACCGACCCGACCGTCAAGAAGCAGGCCGGTATCTCGATGCTGCTCTTCGACGTCAAGACCCCCGGCGTGACCATCCGGCCGATCAAGCTCATCGACGGCCACCACGAGGTCAACGAGGTCTTCTTCGAGAACGTCCGGGTGCCCGCCGACCAATTGGTCGGCGAGGAGAACATGGGCTGGACCTACGCCAAGTTCCTGCTCGGCAACGAGCGCACCGGCATCACCGGTGTGGGCCGTACCAAGGTGAAGCTGGGAGTCGCGAAAGAGTATGCGGCGCAGATCCGTTCGGGCAGTGGCACGCTGCTCGAGGACCCCGTGTTCGCCGCACGCGTGGCCGAGATCGAGAACGAGCTGCTGGCGCTGGAGCTCACGCTCATGCGCGTGGTCTCCAATTCCAGTGAGGGCAAGCCGAATCCGGCCTCCTCGGTGCTGAAGCTGCGCGGTTCGGAGCTGCAGCAGGCCGCCACCGAGCTGCTGCTGGACGTCGCCGGGCCGGACGCGCTGCCGGTGAACGCCGGGGACATCGCCTCACCCGGCTGGGCGCAGCGCAGCGGTCCCGGCTATCTCAACTTCCGCAAGACCACCATCTACGGAGGCTCCAGCGAGGTGCAGCGCACCATCATCGCCTCCACCATTCTCGGATTGTGAGCCGCCGCCATGGATTTCGAACTCACCGATGAACAGGTCATGCTGCGTGACACGGTCCGGGATCTGCTGGGCCGCGCCTACGACCCGGAGACCCGCCTGAAGGTCACCGACACAGACCTCGGCTGGAACCGCGACGTCTGGCGGCAGCTCGCCGAATTGGGCGTCCTCGGACTGGCTTTCGACGAGGAGGACGGCGGTGTGGGCGCCGGGCCGGTCGAGACCATGGTGGTCATGGAGGAGATCGGCCGCCGCAATGCGCCCGAACCCTTCCTCGACGCCGTGCTCGTCCCCGGCGGGCTGGTGGCCCGCGCAGGCACCGCCGATCAGCGGCAGCGCGTGCTGCCCGCGCTCGTCGGCGGCGAGACCCTGCTGGCCTTCGCGCACGAGGAGCCCGGCACCCGGTGGCCCACAACCGAACCGGCCACCACCGCGGTCCGCGACGGTGACAGCTATCGGATCACCGGTGTCAAGAACCCCGTCCCGCACGGGGACTGCGCCGATCAGCTGGTGGTCAGCGCCGCCCTTCCCGGCGGCATCGGCCTGTTCCTGATTGCGGCCGACGCCGAGGGCGTCACCCGGACCCCCTACCGCACCTTCGACGAGCGCCGCGGTGCGCAAGTCGAATTCGCCTCCGCCGCAGCAGAACTCCTCGGCGACGGCGGTGACGCGCAGCCCGTGGTGGATGCGGTGGAGGTGGCGGCGCAGGCGAGCCTGTGTGCCGAATCCCTCGGCGCGATGGAGGAGGCCCTGCGGCTGACCGCCGAATACCTGAAGACGCGCAAGCAGTTCGGCGTCACGCTGTCCAAGTTCCAGACCCTGACCCAGCGTGCCGCCAATATGTACGTGTCCCTGGAACTCGCGCGCAGCATGAGCCTGTACGCCACCGCCGCCGTCGCCGACGGCTCCGCCGACCGGGTGGCGGCGTCGCGCGCCCGTCTGCAGGTCGGCCGCTCCGCCCGCCACATCGGCCAGGAGTCCGTCCAGATGCACGGCGGTATCGGCATCACGACCGAATACCCGGTCAGTCACTACGTGGCCCGCCTCACCGCCATTGCCCGCACCCTGGGCGGCGACCTGGAACACCTGCGCGTTCTCACCGACCGCGTGGGCGACTACACCCTCGTGGAGTTCTGACCCGCACCATCGAGCCCGCGCCCCGCTCCACCCGGAGCGGGGACGCGGGCTTGTTTCCGGGGGCTCGGACCGGCCCGTCCCGTTCGGCAGCGCTGCGCTCGCGGTAGCGGTGTTGTGGCAGGCCGCAATCGCACGTGGATTGCGCAGCCGCACAGCGCAGATGGGAATTGCGCAGCAGCACAGCGGAGATGGGGGTTGCGCAGCAGCACAGCGGAGATGGGGGTTGCGGGGCCGCACACCGGAGATGGGGGTTGCGGGGCCGTGCACCGGTGTTCGGGATTGCGGGGCTGTGGCACCGGAGGTCGGGACTGCGGGGCCGGGCCGAGCTTCGGGGGCGGCTCCGGCGGCGTTGACCGACGCGGAATTCCGTGGTGCACAGTGGTTCTCGGCGTGCGCCTGCTCGTTCTCCTGCTCGCGGTGGTGGGGAGGGTGCGAAGCTGGAATTTCGGTGTCGGGGGCGGGTGGGGCGGGCGTAGGGTTCGGGGTATGGGAGGAGAAGCGGTACGGCTGGACGGGAACACCGTGGTGTTGCCCGGTGGGGTGGGGGTGCGGTTCATTCGCACGCTGAGACTGCCCGAGCAGGGGACGCATCCGTTGCCGCCGGGGCTGGGGGAGTTTCCGGTGCGGCGGGTGGCGGACTATGCGGATTCGGTGCCCGCGGAGTGGAGTAGGCGGGGCGGTGTCATGCTGCCCATGTATCTGCGGGAGGCGATGTGGCTGTCGTTCTCCGCGAAAGAGCCCGCCGCACTGCAGATCGGCGTGGGCAAGGTGTGCGCGGTCTCCGGCAAGCCCTGGAGCGAGCGGCTGGCCCGGGATCCGCAGAACTATGTGGTGCTGCCCAAACAGCCTTGGCTGGACGGCATCAACTCCGGCACCGGCACCATCCGTCAATTCGTCGCGGTGCCACTGGGATTGGGCGCGACCGTCGAGGGCCAGGTCACCGGCGAGGAGACCCACGGCGGCATCCAGCTCCAGAACTTCGCGTTGAACGAGGTCGAGCTCGCACGCTGGCGCAAGACGATGGAAGCCGATCGTGAACGGGTGCGGGCGATCTCGTACGGGGACGGCCCACCCCTGCCCCTGTCCATGCCGTCGGGCATGCCCGCTCCGGCCGGTGGCCCGCCGCCTGGGTTCGGAGCTCCGCCGCCCGCACCGGGCAGCGGCGAACGCAGGCTGTTCGCGCGCGCCGCACCGCGCAGGCAGGCCACCGCCCTGGGTCTCGGGGTCGGCGGCACCATGCGGCAGGAGATCTACAAAGACGAACGCGCCCTGACGGATTGGGCCACGGATCCCTCCGGCCGCATCTTCGTCCACCTGGTGACCCCGCCCGACTGGCAGCGGATCACCGGCGAGGCCGCACCGCCGTCCCCGGTCGACCGCAGGGCATACACCGCCGCGGGTCTACCCTGGTTCCACTACTTCGATTCGGACGCAACCGATCTGGCCCCCGCAGACCCGCTCTCCACCGTGGCCCCGGTCGGTGACTGGCTGGGCGACGACCACGAACAGTGGCAGCCGCCGGCCCCGGGCCAGATACACCAGCTCGGCGATCAGAAGGGCTCTCCGGTCGAAGACGGCGACTGGTGAACTCGGTGGTGGACCGGCCGCGCTACCCGTCGGAGTTGTCCGAGGCCGGGTGATCCGTGGTCGGCAGGGCGGTCGGCGGGACCGTGGTGACCGGGAGTTCGGTTGTGGCGCGAGGGCTCTCGGTGGTGGCCGGGCGCGTGGTGCTGGGGTACGACGGGGTGGAGCGGGTGCTCGCATTCGGGTCCGCGGCGGGGTCGTCCGGGGCGCCGGTGATGGTGGAGATCGGTGCATGACGGGAGGGCTGGTCGGCGGCCACCCGCCAGGTGGGAGACGGCGGGATGACGATGGCGGGCGTGGTACTCGCGCTGCTGTTCGTCGAAGTCACCGGCGCCGCTTGCAGATCGGCGTTCAGCGGCGGCGGCGCGACGTAGATGTCGTTGTGCCCAATGCCGCAGGCGCCCAGGAGAATGAGCCCGGCTGACACCACGCCGACCGCCGCGGCGGCGCCCGCCACAGGCTTGGGCAGGTGACGCAGCGGGGTGAGGCCGCGCTCGTCCGCGCCGGCGTTGCTGCCGTCCATTGGTGGCACTCCTGATTCGTGTCGAGTGGGCTCACCCTAACGGAGGCCGCGAGGCGGGGCCAGGCGGGTGGTCGGTTCGATCACCGGGCGGCGCAGGCGATTCCGTAGGCCTCGGAAATATCTCAAACAGCCATGATTCAGATATCGAATTAGTAAAGTCGGCGCGTTTTGCGTTCGTGTCGTATGGACTTTCCGTTGCAGAGCCGTAATGTGTGTCCAAAGTTACACGTGAGACGCTCGAAATTTGCCGAGGGGCGCGCCGAAGAATCGCGAGACCCGGCGGGCGTCATCGAGGAGTGGATGATGGGTGCATTTTCGGCATCTCCACTGCGCGCGTCGGTGCGTGCAGGAGAACCCGCGGTCCCTGGGCTGCGGATGTCGGCAATCCTGGCCCGCGTCGTCGCCTGGCTGATCTTCCTGGGCGGGCTCACCGGCGCGGTACTCGGCATTGCCGGGCTACGCGTCGAAATCACCGTCGCCGGACTGATTCTCGCCTGCACCGCGGGTTTGGTGTTGCTCAAACTTCGAGCTGACGCACACGCTGGCTAATTCGTCGCGAATTAGCCATTTGCGGCAATTACCCACTCGAATGCTTCGGCTTTGGATTGCGCGCCCTCGATCGTCCGAGATCGATTGGGCTCGCCGAGTTCTGTCAGCAACTCTTCGGAAATCCCTGCCAGATCCGACAATACGGACGGGGTAAACCATTCCGGACGGGTAGCGAACAGCAGATCCTCGCTCGAGGTGTTGCCGGAGGCGCCCGGCGCGAACGGGCAGCCGCCCAGCCCACCCAGCGAACCGTCCACCACGGCCGCGCCCGCGGCCAGGGCCGCCAAGGAATTCGCGACGCCCATGCCCCAGGTGTCGTGACCGTGGAAGACGATGCGGCGCTGCGGCGTTCCCCAGTGCCCGGTCGCGGCCACCGCCCCGATGAGCGCGCCGACCTGACCCGGATGCGCCTGGCCGAGGGTATCGGCCACCACGATGTCCGCCGACCCCTCGGTGCGCGGATCGGTGGCGATGGCCAGGACCCGCGCGGGATCCACGGGCCCGTCGAACGGGCAGGTGAAAGCCGTTGCCAGGCAGAGCTGAATGCGCCCGCCCGCCTCCGCCGCGAGGCGCACCGCCTCCGGCATGGCGGCCAGGCTGTCCTCGGTGGCGCGCCCGATATTGGCCTTGTTGTGGGTGTCCGACACCGAGAAGCAGTACTGGAAGTTGCGCACGCCGGCCTCCGCGGCCCGTGCGACGTGCCGGGGTGTGGCGACCCAGACCCAGCAGCGTTCGAGTTCCGCGGGCGTGAGCCGGGCGACCAGGTCGAGGGTATTGGCCATGGGCGGCACCAGATCCGGCCGCGCCATGGATCCGATCTCCAGCTCGGGCACGCCCAGCGCCAGCAGCTGCCGCGCGATCTGGACCTTGCGCTCGGTGGGCAGCACCTTCCCGGTGAGCTGCAGGCCGTCGCGCAGCGTGACATCACGTAGGGTCATGAGTTCGCCTCCAGGGCATCGATATCGGCGTCGGTCAGACCGAGCAGGCCGGTGAGTACCTCGCGGGTGTGCTCGCCGAGGTCCGGGCCGACATTGCGGATGGGCAGCGATCGGCCGCCGATCACCGGGACGATGCCCGGGAAGCCGACCTCCTTGGGCTCGGGCTCGCCCACGTCCACCCGGAAGGGCTGGATCATATTGCGCGCCCGGTACTGCTCGTCGGAGACGATGTCGGCGGCAGTGTAGATGGGCCCGCACGGAATAGCGGCCGCCTCCAGCACCCGCAGCGCCTCCTCGCGGGTGCGCACCCGCGTCCACTCGGCGATCGAGGCGTCCAGCCGCTCGCGGTTCCGCCAGCGTCCGGCATTGTCCTGCAGCTCCGGATCGGCGGCGAGGTCCGGACGATCGATGACCTGCATGTACCGCTGGAAGATGGCGTCGCCATTGCCGCCGATGATGATGCTGGTGCCGTCGCTGCACGGATAGGCGTTGCTGGGCGCGATGCCCTCCATGCGCCCGCCGACCCGTTCGCGATTGATGCCGTAGGCCAGATAGTCGGGCACCAGGGATTCCATGACAGACAGGATGGATTCGTTGAGCGCCACGTCGATGACGCGCTGCTCCAAGGGAACCCGCTGTACCCGCTCACGCTGGAACAGCGCCATCACGGTGCCGAACGCGGCGTAGATCCCGGCAATGGAATCGCCGATGGACACGCCGACCCGCACCGGCGGCCGGTCCGGATCGCCCACGAGTTCGCGCAACCCGCCGACCGCCTCGGCCACCGCCGCGAAGCCCGGCCGCTGTGCGAGCGGACCGGTCTGGCCGTACGCGGAGATGCGGGTGATGATCAGATTCGGATTGGCCTCGTTGAGCACCTCGGGCCCGAGCCCCCACTTCTCGAGCATCCCGGGCCGGAAGTTCTCCAGCAGCACATCGCACTGTTCGATCAGATCCAGCACGATCTTGCGTCCGGCCTCGGTGCGCAGATCCAGCGTGATGGACTTCTTGTTCCGGTTGACCGTCCGGTACAGCATCGAGGTGTCACCGCCGTAGAGCCGCCAATTTCGCAGCTCATCACCGGTTTTCGGCCGCTCCACCTTGATCACCTCGGCACCGAAGTCCCCGAGGATCCGCCCGGCCGTCGGCGCGGCCACATAGTTGCCCAGTTCCAGAACCCGAACGCCGTCGAGCGGCCGAATCTCCATGCCCACAGTCTGCACGATGGGCGTACACCGAAAACGGCGAAGCCGGTGCGACGGTCGACAGGACAGTTGCACCGGCGTGCCGATCGCGGAACCTATAACGACTCCACGAAAGTTCAGACGCTGTCGGTTCGCGGCCCGTCTCGTTCTGGACTGCGGCTGGAATAGACCTCCGCCTTGGAGCGGGGGAGCGAAGCGGAGGAGCGGAGGAGGGAAGAACGAGACCTTCAGGGCCGCGAACCCGCCCGGAGCGAAGCGGAGGGCAAATCAAACAGCGCGGGGTGCGACCTCCTCGATGATCGAGTAGTGCTCGGCATTACCGGTGATGATGGTGCTGGTTTCTCCGTTCACGGCGACCGGGACGTCGCCGGCCAGGGTGATGCGGGTGAGGCGGCGGGGCTGGCCGTCGTAGTCGTCGATGGCGTAGTGCTGGGTGGCGCGGTTGTCCCAGATCGCTACGTCGCCGAGCTGCCAGTTCCAGCGAGTGGTGTTCTCCAACCGGGTGACGCGGTTCTGCAACAGCTGGAACAGGGCCTGCGATTCGGCGGCGGAGAAGCCGACGAAGTTCTTCACGAAATGCCCGAGCAGCAGCGCTCGTTCGCCGGTGACGGGGTGCACCCGCACCACCGGGTGCTCGGTCTCGTAGTAGGTGGACTCGAATTCCTCGCGGTAGGCCTTGATATTGGCCGTCACCTGCGCGTTCTCGCCGCGCGCGACCTCGGTGCGGTCGGCGGCGTAGTCGTAGGCGTTGGTGTGGCGGGCCCGCAGGTTCTCGACGAGCGCCTCGAGCGGCGCGGGCAGCGAGTCGTAGGCCGCCACCGTCGAGGCCCAGGTGGTGGAGCCGCCGTAGGACGGCAGGTGCACCGCGCGCAGGATGGACGCCTTCGGAATCCGGTCCACGAAGGTGACGTCGGTGTGCCAGCTGTTGGCGCGGCCGTACTCGGAGTCGATGGGCAGCGTCTTGACGCCCTTGGTGGTGACGGTCGGGTGCGGGGTGGTCGGCGCGCCCAACAGCTGCGCGAACTCGTACTGCCCGTCCTCGGTCAGGTGCTCCTGGCCGCGGAAGAAGATGACCTTGTGCTTGTGCAGCGCGTCCTGGATGGCCTGCACGGTCACCGAATCCAGATCGCCGCCCAGCCGCACGCCGTCGATGCGCGCGCCGATCTTGCTGCCCAGCTGCACGACAGTGAGGTTGGATGTTGCGTAATCGACGGACATGCAATGCCTTTCGCCCGATGGAGTCCGGCCCGGATTCGAGCCGTGACCAGCACACCATCGGGGCGTCCGGTGAAACAGGTTCAGGATCAGCCGGATCGAAAGGCTCGTGAGCGAACGCCCGGCGCTACCCGAGGTGTTCGCGGAGAACTATCCGAGGTGTTCGCGGAGGTAGGCCAGGTCGTCGGCGACGCCGTCGGCGGGGGTCTCCAGGATGACCGGCGCTCCGGCGGTGCGGCACACCTCGGCCAGCAACTGCGGGTCGATGGTCCCGTCGGCGAAGTTGGCGTGCCGGTCCGCACCCGAATCGAAGGCGTCCCGCGAGGAGTTCAGGTGGACCAGGTCGATGCGCCCGGTGATCCCCTTGATCCGCTCCACGATCCCGACCAGTTCCTCACCGCCCGCCCAGGCGTGGCAGGTGTCGAGGCAGAACCCGGCCCCGAAGTCGCCGACCGCGTCCCACAGCCGCCCGATATCGTCGAAATACCGTGCCATGGCGTGGTTTCCGCCGGCGGTGTTCTCGATGAGGATGGGCACCGGGAATCCGCCCTTGTCCTGCTGCCGCTCGAACAGCTTGCGCCAGTTGACGAATCCCTCGGCCATCTCCTCGTCGGAGCGCACGTGGCCGCCGTGCACGACCAGCCCGAAGGCGCCCAGCTCGGCGGCGGCCTTGGCCTGCTGCGCCACCGCGTTGCGCGAGGGCATGCGCAGCCGGTTGTTCAGGCTGGCCACATTGATCTGATAGGAGGAGTGCACCACCAGGTCGATGTCGCTGGCCTTGATCTCCTCGGCCCGCGGGTGGGGTTGGGGCTTGTCCCAGCTCTGCGGATCCACCACGAACATCTGGATGACGTCGGCCCCGAGCTTCTCGCCGAAGCCGATCGGGTCGCTGTCCATTCGGACGTGAGCTCCAATGCGCATGCGGCCAGCGTATCTCCGACCCCTGACACCGCAGACGGGGTCACCAGCAGCGACAAGCAAACGTTGAGTGTTGCGTTAGCGGCCTGCGCGTAGATAGTTCGATAGGCCGCGAATCGGCTACAGTTTCGGTGTTTTCGGATCGGCCCGAACGATCACGCCGATCGTCTGTGGTACCTCGCGCGCTGGTGGGTCCCGGCACGTGGAATGGGAAGTGGGAGATCGTCATGCTGTCCAACGGTGACGTTTTTGCTGGGTATGTCATCGAACGGCAACTCGGCCGAGGTGGCATGGGTTCGGTGTACCTGGCCAAGCATCCGCGGCTGCCGCGGATGACGGCGCTCAAGCTGCTGAATCGGGAAATGGTCTTCGACAAGGAGGTCCGGGCCCGCTTCGAGCGCGAGGCCGACCTGGTCGCGCAACTGGACCACCACAATATTGTCACCGTCTACGACCGCGGGCTCGAGGACGGCCAGCTGTGGATCTCCATGCAGTACATCGACGGCATCGACGCCGCCAGCGTGAATCCGCAGACGCTGCCGCCCGAGCGGGCCGTGCAGATCGTCGCCGAGATGGCCGACGCCCTGGATTACGCGCACCGCAACGAGGTGCTGCACCGCGATGTGAAGCCCGCCAATATCCTGCTGGCCCGCTCCACCGGCGGTAAGGGCGAACGGGTGTACCTGACCGACTTCGGCATCGCGCGGCTGCGCGACGACAGCGGTCATCTGACCCAGACCGGGACTTTCACCGCGACCCTGGCCTACGCCTCGCCCGAGCAGCTGACCGGCTCCGCGCTGGACGGCCGCTCCGACCAGTATTCGCTGGCCTGCACGCTGTTCTGGCTGTTCACCGGGTCCGGCCCGTTCTCGGCCACCAATCCGGCGGCCGTCATCCAGGGGCATCTGCAGAATCCGCCGCCGCCGCTGGGCAGCGCGCGCGGCGGGCTGCCGCCGAGCCTGGACATGGTGATCGCCAAAGCCATGGCCAAGCGTCCCGAGGATCGCTTCCCGAGCTGCACCGAATTCGCGGCCGCCGCCCGCCGCGCCCTGGCCAATCCGAGCGCGCCTGCCATGCCGCTGGTGCAGCGCACGTCGCCGCCGATGCCGGTCATGCCGCACACCGGCGGGCCGAACCCGGTGGCGCCACCCCTGACCGGGGGCGGCATGCCGACCGGTATGCCCATGTATACGGGTGGTGCCATGCCGACGGGCAATCCGGTGACCGGAGGCTCGTACCCGGCCGGTGTGCCGATGACCGGTGCGCCCATGCCGGCCGCGGGCCCGCGGCCGCAGACCGCACCGCCGTCCCCGGCGGTGCCGTATCCGGCTCCGACACAGGTCAATCCGTCCCCGCCCAAGCCGGTCACCGGTAACTACACCGGGCGCGGGACCAATCAGTACACCCAGCCGCCGTCCTATACCTATCCGAGCCCGGCCCAGCCACAGCGTCCGCCGGTCGCGCCGGTGGGGGCGCATCGGCCGCCGGCGCCGGCGAAGTCGAATACCGGGCTCATCATCGGCATCGTGCTGGCGGTGGTGGTGCTGCTCATCGTCGTGGTCGCGGTGATCGTGGCGGCGGGCAGCAAGGCCGGCGGCACCAAGGGCGGTGGCGCGCCGGGCAGTGTCGTGAACACCTCGGCGGGCGCGGCGCCCGGGGGCGCCCAGCAGATCGACTGGTCGGTCGCGGCCAAGCAGTTCCCGAAGCTGCTGCCCGCCGTCAAGACCGGCGGCAAGGGTTACAACGGCGCGACCTGCTGGGTCGCCGACTCGCCGGTCTCCTCCGATGCCACCGACGGCACCCCGGACTTCGGCGACTGGAAGGTGCAGTGGCGCTGCTACGGCGGCAGCAACAACAACGACCCCTTCTACCGCATCTTCGCCTACGACTCGGCCGCCACCGTGCAGACCGTCCTGAGCGGCCTGACCCCGGACACCAAGTCGCAGGACGCGAACGGCGGCAAGACCTACACCAACTACCAGCTCACCGATGACAGCCACCCGCGCCTGGTGACCGCCTTCACCGGCGACAACAACCGCACCCAGTACCTCATGTACACCGACGGCCTCACCGGCAGCCTCGATCCGGTCCTGAAGTGGTGGAAGAACGCACCCATCAACTGAGCTGCGGTATTCGAAACCCCGGCTCGATCAGGCTAGGGTCGGCGCAGTATCTGGTTCGCGGCCCAAGCGCTGGTCGATGGAGCGCTCGTTCTGGACTGCGGCTGGAATAGACCTCCGCCTTGGAGCGGGAGCGAAGCGGAGGAGCGGAGGAGGGAAGAACGAGACCTCCAGGGCCGCGAACCCGCCCGGAGCGAAGCGGAGGGCAAATAGATACAGAAAGGGACGTTGTGCTGCGCGCTGGGGAAGTGTTCGCGGGTTACGAGATCGAACGCGAACTCGGCCGCGGCGGTATGGGGTCGGTGTATCTGGCCCGGCACCCCCGTCTACCTCGGCTGATCGCATTGAAGCTGTTGAGCCGGGACGTGTTCGGCGATATCGAGATCCGGCGGCGGTTCGAGCGTGAGGGCGATCTCGTCGCGCGGCTGGATCATCCCAATATCGTGCCGGTCTACGACCGCGGCATCGACGACGCGCAGCCGTGGATCGCCATGCGCTACATCGACGGTCCCGACGCGTCCCAGCTGGAGGCCGCGAATCTGCCGCCGCGCCAGGCAATCCGGATCATCGCCGAGACCGCGCGGGCCCTGGATTTCGCGCATCGCCGCGGCGTGCTGCACCGGGATGTGAAGCCCGCCAACATCCTGCTCGAACGGCTGGACGGCGAGGAGCGAGTCTTCCTGGCGGACTTCGGCATTGCCCGCTTGCGCGATGACGCCACCAAGCTGACCCAGACCGGCTCGTTCACCGCGACGCTGACCTACGCCTCCCCGGAACAGCTCTCGGGTCAGCCGCTGGATCCACGCTCGGATCAGTATTCGCTGGCCTGCACGCTGTTCCGGTTGCTGACCGGGGACGTGCCGTTCGCCGCCGAGCATCCGGTGGGCATCATCCACGGTCACCTCAACCAGGCGCCGCCGCCGGTCAGCACGCTGCGGGCCGGACTGCCGCAGGCGCTGGACGCCGTGCTGGCCCGCGCACTCGCCAAACACCCTGAGGGACGATTCGATTCGTGCGGTGAGTTCGCCGTGGCGGCCCAGCAGGCGCTGGAGAATCCGGCCGGGGCCACCGTGGTGGCGCACTCGCCGTTCCTCCCGCAGGGCGGATCACCGGCGGCGCCAGGGCAATTCGGTCCCGCGCCGACGACCCGGTACGGCGTCGACGCGAATCCCGTTCCCGGACAGCAGCCGCCCGCGACGGCGCGCTACACCGCCCAGGCACCGACGCCTGTCCCGCCGCCGCGCCCGGCGTCGCCGCGGAAGAAGCGCTCGAAGCTGCGGGGCTGTCTGCTGGGCGCGGCGGCTGTCGTGGTGCTGCCGCTGGCGGCGGTCGCGGCCATCGTTTCCGTGCTCGATGAGAAAGCGACCTCGAACAGCTCGGCGACCACGTCCGAGGAGCACGTCCCGACCACCGACGACGCGGCCTCGCCGACCGAAACCACCGGACCCGCCGCCCTTCCGGAGCATTCGGGCACCGACGCCCAGGTGCTCAGCCAGCGCTTCCCACAGATGCTGCCCCAGGCCGATCCCACCGCCGACGCCAACTCCGGCACCGGCTACCAGGGGACCGCCTGCTCGACCTATGAGCCCGCCTCGCCCCCGCCCGACTCCGGGTCCGGCGATCCGGATCTGGGCAAGTGGGAAATCGCGTGGAACTGCACCGGCATCGGCCACCCGACCTACCGGTTCGTCATGTACCGCTCGGCCACCGACGCCGAGGACGCGCTCAACGCGCTGACCGGCTACACCAAGACCGACATCAAGGTGCACGGCAACCTGTACACGAATTACCAGATCAGCGGCAGCGCCCTGCTGCGCCCGCGGCTGGTGACGGAGTTCCACTCGCAGGATGGAAAGTACGCCTACCTCATGTACAGCACCGGTTTCCTCGCCACCGACGACCAGCTGCTGGATTGGTGGCGGTCCGCCCCCATCAATTGAGGGCTGTTCGACGCGCGTGTTTGTGTGGAGTCTGTGAGGACATCGTCATCGGGGACATCCCGGATGGCGTCCATCCCAGAACCTAGACACACTGGACATCATGACTTCGAACGTCTCGGAATCCGCCACGCTCGAGCAGGGCACGGCCGCGGTCGCCGCCCGAGCGACCGATCTTGTGAAGATCTACGGATCGGGCGACACACAGGTTCGTGCGCTGGACGGGGTGACGGCCGAGTTCGCGAAGGGTGAGTTCACCGCCATCATGGGGCCCTCGGGCTCGGGCAAGTCGACCCTCATGCACTGCCTGGCCGGTCTCGATGCCGCCACCGGGGGCGCGGTCCACATCGGTGACACCGATCTGACCAAGCTCTCGGACAAGCAGATGACCACGCTGCGCCGCGACCGCATCGGCTTCGTCTTCCAGGCGTTCAATCTGGTCCCCACGCTGACCGCGCTGGAGAACATCACGCTGCCGCTGGACATCGCGAACCGCAAGATCGACGAGGAGTGGCTGTCGACGGTGGTCAAGCGGCTGGGCCTGGGCGACCGGCTCACCCACCGGCCCGCCGAGCTGTCGGGCGGTCAGCAGCAGCGCGTGGCCTGTGCTCGCGCGCTGGCGGGCAAGCCGGACATCATCTTCGGTGACGAGCCGACCGGCAACCTGGACTCACACTCCTCCGGTGAGGTGCTCAACATCCTGCGCGCGGCGGTCAACGAGTTCGGGCAGACGGTGGTGATCGTGACCCACGATCCGCGCGCGGCCTCCTACGCCGACCGGGTGGTCTTCCTCGCCGACGGCCAGATCGTGGACGAATTGCGGGAGCCCACGGCCGATTCCGTGCTTGACAAGATGAAGTCGCTGGAGACGAAGCGCGGGGAGGCGGAGCGCTGATGGCTGCCTCCCCGATGCGCAAGGTCGCCTTGCGCAATCTCGCCGCGCACAAGGTGCGCCTGGTGCTGACCGTACTGTCGGTGGTACTCGGAACCGCTTTCATCTCAGGGTCTTTCATCTTCACCGACACGCTGCAGAGCACCTTCGACGGCATCTTCGCCTCCCAGGCCAAGGGCGTGGACGTGCGGGTGCAGCCCAAGGAGCAGCAGTCGCTCGGTGTGCCGAACGACGTGGTGGACAAGCTCTCCCACCTGGACGGCGTCAAAACCGTCGCGCCCGGTGTCAACGGCCCGGTGGTGCTGCTGAAGGACGGGCACGCCGTACAGACCGGTGGCGCACCGAGTTTCGGACAGTCGTATCTGCCGCCGGGCAGGTCGGTGGCCGAGCCGGACAAGTTCATCGACGGCGTGCCGCCCGCCGAGCCGGGTCAGGTCGCCATCAACAAGGGTGGTGCGGAGCGGGGCGGGCTGAAGGTCGGCGACCACAGCACGGTGCTGGTGCCGTCCAAGGGCAATATCGATGTCACCATCTCGGGCATCTACGACATCGAGGCCTCCAATACCGGCGGGTTCATCTCGCTGCAGTTCGAGGATGCGCAGGCCCGCCAGCTGTTCACCGACGGCCTGCACGTGGCGTACGTGGACATCGCGGCCCAGCCCGGGGTGAAGGCCGATGATCTGCGCGATCGGATCAAGGCGGCGCTGCCCGACTACAAGGTGCAGAACGCCCAGCAGGTGCGCGACGACTTCAAGGCGCAGCTCGGCAATGCGCTGAAGTTCATCAATTACTTCCTGCTGGCGTTCGGTTCCATCGCATTGCTGGTGGGCACGTTCATCATCTACAACACCTTCTCCATGCTGGTGGCGCAGCGGCTGCGCGAGCTGGCGCTGTTGCGCGCGGTCGGCGCGAGCCGCGGGCAGATCTCGCGATCGGTGGTGGGGGAGTCGCTGATCGTCGGATTGCTCGGCAGCGCACTGGGTCTGGCGGCGGGCGTCGGCCTGGCGTTCGGCCTGTCCGGCCTGCTGAATGCCTTCAAGCTGGGGCTGCCCACCGGCACCATGTCGCTGGAGCCGCGCACGGTGCTGGTGGCCCTCGGTGTCGGCACCGTGGTGACGGTGCTCAGCGCGTACGCGCCGGCGCGGCGGGCGGCCAAGGTGCCGCCGGTGGAGGCGATGCGCTCGGAGTCCAACTCGGCCGGAGAGTCGTTGCGGCTGCGCACCATTATCGGCGCGGTGCTGGCGGTGGCCGGTGCGGTGCTGGTGGTGCTGGGTGCGCGCGGCACCGGCGGCAGTGCGGCCACGGTGGTCGGAATCGGCGCTGCCGCACTGATTCTCGCGGTGCTGTTCGCCTCCCCGGCGCTGTCGCGGCCGGTGGTGACCGGACTGGGTGTGCTGGTGCGGCCGTTCGGTCCGGTCGGAAGGATGGCGCGCAACAACGCGATTCGTAATCCGCGCCGGACCGCCGCAACGGCTTTCGCACTGACCCTGGGCCTGATGCTGGTGTCCGCCATCGGCATGCTCGGCTCCTCGGCCAAGGCCAGTGTGAGCGACCTGGTCGACAAGGGCGTGAAGGCCGACTACATCCTGGCCGGGCCGCCCGGTGGCATCATCGGCGTCCCGCTGGCCGCCACCGCCACCGTCGAACAGGTGCCGCAGGTCAAGGACGTGGTGGCCTTCCATGGTGTCGCCCTGAGGGTCGACGGCAAGCAGGTGCTCGGCACCGCGCCCGAGGGGCCGATGGCCAAGGTGCTCAACTACACCATGGAGCAGGGCACCGACCAGATCGGCGACGACGACATCATGGTGTCGGAAACCTATGCCTCCGACCATGATTGGAAGCTCGGCGAGAGCGTCGAGATCTCCAGCATGGACTACAAGAAGTTCAAGGTCACCGTCGCGGGCATCTACAAGGACACCCAGCTGCTGCAGAACATGGTCACCCCCATGGCCCTGTACCAGAAGACGGTCCCGGTCAGCTACCAGTCCAGCTTCCTGGTCCTGGTCGCCGCCCAGCCCGGCGCCGACCTCCCCGCCATGCGGAAGAACCTGGAGAAGGCCACCGAGCAGTACGTCATCGTCCAGGTCCAGGACCGCAACGACTTCAAGGGCGCCGAGGGCAAACAGATCGACACCCTGCTGGCCATCCTCTACGGCCTGCTGGCCCTGGCGGTGGTCATCGCCATCCTCGGCATCGTCAACACGCTGGCCCTGTCGGTGGTGGAGCGCCGCCGCGAAATCGGCATGCTCCGCGCGGTGGGCATGCAGCGGGCCCAGGTCCGCCGCAGCATCTACCTCGAATCCATGCTCATCGCCGTCTTCGGCGCGGTGGTAGGCGTCATCCTGGGCCTAGCCCTCGGTGTGGGCTTCCTCAAAACCCTTGCCGACCTGGGCATTGCCACCATCGCCGTGCCCTGGACCCAAATCGTGCTCATGCTCCTCGCCTCCGGTGTGGTCGGCGTCCTCGCCGCCCTCTGGCCCGCCGTGCGAGCCGCCCGCACACCCCCGCTGGCCGCCATCGCCGACCTGTAAGCACTCCGGACCGATCTGGGCCCCTCAGGATTTCGATCCTGAGGGGCCCAGATCGTCTCCGCTGCCGGGCAACCGGCCCTATGACCGTACGACGGTGCGGCCTGGTCTGGATGGCCGGGCCGCACCGTCGGTGGGGTGGTCAAGCGCCGAAGTCGGCGCGGTGGTCTTCGGCCCATTCGGCGAGGGTGCGTCCGGGCTTGCCGGTCACGGTGGTGGCGGGACGCGCCCGGTCGGGGGTGGTGAGGGTGTCGCTCCAGTAGTCGAGCAGCATCTTCATGATCGGCTCGGGGATGAATTGCGCTGTCTCGGCGCGGAATTCGTCGGCGGTGATTTCGATCAGCGGGATCTGTCGGCCGAGCGCGGCACTGAGCGTGGCGACCTGCTCGGTGCGGGTGAGCGCCTGGGGGCCGGTGATCGGGATGATCTGGCCGATGTGGTCGTCGGACAGCAGCGTCTCGGCCGCGGCCTCGGCGACGTCGAATTCGTGGACCGGGGCCTGAGCGGACGCCAGGTACGGTGCCCGGATCGGCGCACCCGAGCTGATCTGCCACCGCCATTCGAGCAGGTTGTTGGCAAAGGTGCCGGGGCGCAGGATCGTCCACCCGTCGGTGCGCTCGGTGACGGCGGCTTCGACAGCGCTGTGGTGCAGCTGGCTGGCCGAGCCGTGGTCGCGGGGGAATTCCGTCGCCGCGGCCAGCGAGGACAAGACCGTGAAGCGGTGCACTCCAGCGGCGACGGCCGCGTCCATGAATACATCGATGCCCCGCGCCGGGAACACGAAGGCGCTGTCAACGCCGTGGAATACCTGCGATCCGAGGGTCGAGGCGTCAGCGAGATCACCCGCGACGACCTCGACCCCTTCGGGCAGGTTCGCGTCCTCGGGCTTACGGGTCAGCGCGCGGACCGCGATGCCGCGAGCGAGGAGGGTGGAAACAAGGTGACGACCGACGCTTCCGGTCGCTCCGGTGACGAGAACGGTCGGGCGGGAGTTGCGAATCTCTGTGCTGCTCATGACATGAATACTTCCGCTGAAGCCCACCCCACCACATCACGAGAATTCGTTATTTCACGTCCTACCTCAGCGTGTTCAGCTGCAC
The DNA here is from genome assembly GCF_040645495.1 of Nocardia sp. NPDC046763. Classification (NCBI taxonomy): domain Bacteria; kingdom Bacillati; phylum Actinomycetota; class Actinomycetes; order Mycobacteriales; family Nocardiaceae; genus Nocardia; species Nocardia sp. NPDC046763. The sequence continues at coordinate 85,432 of NZ_JBEYYI010000012.1, forward strand.
GAATATTGCGCCGATCAGCATGATCGCCGCCCCGGCTATTTGCGCCGGCCCGAGCGACTGGCCGAGCAGTAGCCAGGCCAGCACGGCGGCGACCAGCGGTTCCGCCACGGCCAGCATGCTCGCCGGGGCCGGGGGCAGGTCGCGGAGGGCTCGAAGTCCGGCCAGGTAGGGCAGCGCGGTGCCGGCCACGGACAGAGCCAGCAATACCAGCCACACCGGGGCTTGCAGACGGCCCAATGCGGCGGGGGCCGTGAGCAGGTGGGCGGCAGCGTCCACGGCGGGGTGAACGCTGCCACCACTACCGCGCCGATGGTCAACCCCAGGGCAGTCAGCCCGGCCGGGTCGTGCTTGCCGGCACCGTGTTCGCCGAGCAGGAAGTATCCGGCCGAGCAGATTGCCGAGCCCAGACCTGCGGCAATACCGAGTATGTCCAGGTGAGAGCTCTGCCAGAGCTGTGCGATCAAGGCCAAGCCGGTCAGCGCCAATCCGATGCCCAGCCAAACCGGCGCGGGCAGCCGAATGTGCCGTGCTGTCTGCACCCACAGCGCGACCAGCACGGGTGCGAGGTTGACCAGCACCATCGCTACCGCAACTGGAACCCGGGCCACCGCAACGAAGAACAACAATTGCACCCCGGCGACACCGAGCACCCCATAGCCGAGCAGCAACCACAGATCGGCGCGGCGGAACCTCAGCGCCCGCGGCCGCAACACGGCAACCACCGGGACGAGCAGTGCTGCGGCCAATGTGATCCGAACCGACGTCACCGCCGCCGGGGACCAGCCCGTCACCATCACCGCCTTGGCCACCGGCCCGGAACTCGCGAACAGTACCCATGAGGTCAGAGCCCACCCGGTCGCCTGGACCCGGATCGGAGCCCGCCCAACCCTTTCCGTCGTCGCCACCGCTGCAGTCTGACCACGCGATCGCGCACCTGACCACAGAATTTCTGACTGCGTCATCGAAGCCGGCCGTTGCGACACCAACCGGTGTCGGCCGCTGCTCGGCCGATGGCAGGTCGACGTCGCGTCGGGCGGGCGGTCCCTGCCTGTGGCGGAACTCGGTCGACCGGCAGGGCCGGTTCAGAGGGTGATGCGGAAGGGCTTGTCGCCCAGGGTGTTGTCGGGGGTCAGGGCGTCTGCGAAGGCGAGGGTGACGATGGTGTCCGGGGGCTGGGGGGCATCGGCCTTGGACTTGCTGCCCTTGATGATCACGGCGATCACGATGATGACGATGACCAGGACCGTGACGATGGCGGCGATCAGCCAGGCCGTCGTATTCGAATTGCGTTGCGGGGGAGCGTAGGTGGGGGGTGGGGTGGTTCGTGGTGTGTAGGACGGCGGATTGTACGTGGGAGCCGATGCGACCGCCGGGTTCGAGAAGCTTTGGGGGGCGGGCTGATTCGGGTAGGCCGGGGTGGATGGCGGCTGATTCGGAACCGGCTGGTTGGGGAAGGACGGGTTCGACGTGGGCGGGGCCGGGTATGCCGGGGACGGGTTGGGGTAGGACGGAGCCGGGCCCTGGTTCGTGTACGCCGGGCCCGGGCCCACGAGTGGGCGCGGAGTCGACGGAGTCGGGGTGGGTCCCTGCTGGATGATCGGCTGCGGCCGGACGGGGGTCGGTGGGCGCGGGGCGACGACGGGCTGCGGATGCGCGGGGGTCGGCGGGCGCGGGGGCGCGGCGGGGCGGGGCGCCTGGAGGGCGCGTTCGGCGGCGGTGGCGAATTCGACGCACGAGCGGTACCGGTCGGCCGGACGCTTGGAGAGCGCCTTGGTGAGGACCGCGTCGATGGTGCGCGGGAGGGCTTGGCGGAGCGGGCTCGCGGGCGGCGGCGGCTGCTGGAGGTGGCCGCGGATGACCGCGGCGGGGCTGGTGCCCTCGAACGGGACTGTGCCGGTGAGGAGTTGGAACAGCGTGCAGGCCAGGGAGTACTGGTCGGAGCGGCCGTCGAGGGACGCGCCGGTCAACTGCTCGGGCGAGGCGTAGGCGAGCGTGGCGGTGACCGTGCCGGTCTGGGTGAGGTGGCCGGTGTCGTCGCGCAGGCGGGCGATGCCGAAGTCGGTCAGGTAGACGCGTTCGCCGGAGCCGGTCTTGGACGACGAGCGGGCCAGCAGGATATTGGCCGGCTTCACATCGCGGTGCAGGACGCCCAGGCCGTGCGCGTAGTCGAGCGCCTTGGCGGTCTCGCCGATGATCTGGGCCGCGCGCAGCGGCGGCAGCGTGCCGGGGGTGATCGAGGAGGCGTTGATCCCGTCGATGTACTGCATGGAGATCCACAGCTGTTCGCCCTCGTCACCGCGGTCGTACACGGTGACGATATTCGGGTGGTCCAGCCGGGCGACCAGATCCGCCTCGCGGATGAAGCGGGCGCGAATCTCGTCGTCGGCGAACATCTCCTGATTCAGCAGCTTCAGCGCCGTCATACGCGGCAGCCGTGGATGCTTGGCCAGATACACCGAGCCCATGCCGCCGCGACCGAGCTCGCGTTCGATGACGTAACCGGCGAACACATCACCAGAGCGCAAATCAGCCCTCCGAATCTTCTTGGGCTTTCCATCATCCAGTGCATCTCATGGCTGGGTCACCACGTGGTGCGTGCCCATTATGTCTGGCAGTGCAGAGCCTTGTGTGCCCACGCCCCAACATCACCGCGATCCAGGGCCACCGCGAGCAGGTCGGGGAAGCGGTCCGGAGTGCAGGCGAAAGCGGGCACACCCAGGGCGGTGAGCGCTGCCGCATTGTCACGGTCGTAGGCCGGAGCGCCCTCGTCGGAGAGCGCCAGCAGCACCACCACCTGCACCCCGGCCTCCTTCATGGCACGAATGCGCCGCAGCATCTCCGCGCGGACACCGCCCTCGTACAGGTCGGAGATCAGCACGAACAGAGTGTCGGCCGGCCGGGTGATGAGCGATTGCGAGTAGGCGATGGCGCGATTGATATCGGTGCCGCCGCCGAGCTGCGTGCCGAACAGCACCTCCACCGGATCCGCCAGCTTCTCGGTGAGATCCACGACGGCGGTATCGAAGACCACCAGCGAGGTGCGTAGCGACCGCATGGACGCCAGCACCGCGCCGAACACCGAGGCGTACACCACGCTCGACGCCATGGATCCCGACTGGTCGATGGCCAGCACCACATCCCGCTTGACCGCCTGCGCCTTGCGCCCGTACCCGACCAGCCGTTCGGGCACCACGGTCCGATGCTCGGGCAGATAGTTCGCCAGGTTCTTGCGAATGGTCCGGTCCCAGTCGATATCCCGCAGCTTCGGCCGCGACACGCGCGCCGCCCGGTTCAGCGCCCCGCCCACGGCGGCCACGGTCGCCGCCGCGATCCGCCGCTCGATCTCCTTCACCACCTTCTCCACCACCATGCGGGCGGTGGCCTTGGTGGTCTCCGGCATCACCCGGTTCAGGCTCAGCAGCGTCCCCACCAGATGCACATCCGGCTCGACCGCCTCCAAAAGCTCGGGCTCGAGCAGCAATTCGGTGAGGTTGAGCCGATCCACCGCGTCCCGCTGCATCACCTCCACCACCGTCGACGGGAAGTACCGGCGGATATCGCCCAGCCACCGCGACACCTGCGGCGCGGAACCTCCGAGCCCGCCCGAGCGCCGCCCGCTCCCGCCTTGCCCGCCGGAATCGTAGAGCGCCCCCAGCGCCCGATCCATCGCCTGATCGTCGGCATTGCCCAGCCCGCCGCCCCCGAGCCCGGCCTCACCGGCGCTGCCGAGCACCAGCCGCCATCGCCGCCCCTGCGCCTCGTCGATCTCGTTCATGACAATCCCCTCGAACTGTTCAACTCGTATCGATGTGCCCGCCGCGAAGACCATCGCGTCCCAGGCGATTCGCCCTCGTGAGCGGCGCCCGTGCCCGGACCGCGCTTCCGGTCGGGGTGGGAACCTTCGGCAACGCCCCGGTTTCGATGTGCAGTCATCCCGCCACTCCGAGGATCTCGGCCGCCCCGCGCATGGCGAGCTCGCCGCGACCGGTGTCGTAGTCGGTGCCGCCGCTGGCCGAAGCCGTTGGCGCGCCGTGTCGTACGGCCTGGCCGATGGCCTGCCGCTCGCCGGATTCGAACGCTCCGAAGGTCCGGCGCAGCAGAGGCAGGGTAGCGACGAATTGCGCCTCGTCGAGCCCGCACAGCCAATCGTCGATGAGCGACAACAGGTTTCGGTCGTGGACCAGGAGCAGCCCGCGTCCGCCCAGGAAGCCGTCGATCCAGGCCGCCTTGTCGGGAGCGGTGCGCCCGACCGACAGCGCTGCGGATAGTCGGCGTCCGGATTCCGCGCCGTCGATGCGCTCGGCATCGCAGAGCAGGCGGACCGCGCGCCCGACGATCCCGCCGTTGACGTCATCGCGGTCGGCGAGGGTCTCCAGCGTGGACAGCCAAGTCCCGGTGGCCCATTCGTTGTCGCGAGCCGACAGCGCCAGATGCACCGCATCGATCTGAGTCCGCAGCGCGGCGGACGCGTCGGCATCCAGCCCGGTCACCGCGCCCGGCAGACCCGCGCAACTGCGAACCAGCAGACTGTCCGCCACCCGGGTCAGCGCCGCGCTGTCCGTGCCGCGCACATCGCCGTAGCGCACGATCCGCAGCAATCCGGGCAGCGCGGACATCAGATGGGTGACGTCGTGATCCAGCGCCGCAACCGATTCCAGCCTCGCGATGAGCCCATCGGTGGCCCCGCCGAGATCGGCCAGCAGCGCCTCCTCCAGCGCGGACGCCACCCGCCCGACCGTCGTGTCCGGATCCTGCGCCGTATCAAGGATTTTCGCCTCGGCCGCCGACTGCAGCGTGGTACCCCAGCGCGACGCCTCGACGATCGAGATCGCCAGCTCGGGCCGCCACCGCAGCGTCCATGTCTCCCGGAAGGTGCCGGTATTGCGCACCTGGCTGTCGGTCAGCTTGCCCCACCCGATGCCCAGCAGCCGAAGCCGGTGCAGCAGGCGCGATCTCGCCAGCCCGCCATCGGTGCGCAGATCCAGATCCACCGTGCGTTCCAGGGCCTGCTGCTTCAGCCGCAGCGTCCTGATCTGGGCCCGCAGATCCGCCTCCAGCGGCACCGTCGGCGTCCCGTCCGGGACCGTCCCCAGCGCCTCGCCCACCACCAGTTCGGTGCTGACCAGCCGCAACAGCGTCTCGTCGCCGTCGCACAGCACCGATCGGGTGGCCTCGGTGACCTCCGACAGCCCGGCCAGCGGTCGCCCCCGCAGGATCGCGAGAGTGTCGGCCAGTCGGACGGATTCGATGATGTGCGCGCTGGACACCGGCAGATCGTGGGCCCGCAGCGTGCCCGCCACCTTGGTCAGCCACCGGGCGATGGGCTGCTCGGTCTCGGTGAACAGGTGGTGGTACCAGCCCGGTGAGGTGATGCCCGCGCCGTAGCCGGACGAGCTCGCCAGCCGCGAATGCGTCCACGGCACCCAGGTCAGCGTGGCCTTGCTCTTCGGCATGCCCTTGAGGACCCGGGCATCGGCCGCCGCCGGGCCCAGTTTGCCCTCCAGGGCCGGCGCGTGCCATGCGCCGCACACCACGGCCAGCCGCTGTGCGCCGTCCTTCAAGGCCTTTCGCATGATCTGCCGCATGTGCGCCTCACGCCGCAACGTGTGCGCGTCCACCGTGATCCGCACCGATTCGATCGATACCGGCTCGTCCTCCGGGAGCGGTTCGCCCTCCTCCGCTGTCCCGGAATCCTCGACCGGGACAGCGGAATCGGATTCCCGGTCGGCGGGCGCACCGTCCAGATGGTCGGCGTGCTCCCGCAGGGCGCCCATGGCCTCGTTGACGGCAGCGAAGATGTCGGCGTCCGAGGCGGATTCGACGATGGCGTCCCACCAGCGTTCGGCGTCGTCGTACCCGGCGGCGGCCGCCAGGACGGCCAGCGGATCGGTCCGGTCGCCGGGCTCGTCCGCCACCGCGAGCGCGACAGTCGCGGGCAGATCGCAGAAGCCCACGGCCACACCGTTGTCCACCGCGTACCGCAGCGCCACCCACTCCGGCGAGAAGGTCGCGAAGGGCCAGAACGCGGCCTCGGCCGGGCTGTCGGGCTGATAGGCGAGCAGCGCCACCGGCGGCGACATCCCCTCGGCCGCAAGGTAACCGATGAGCGGATCGGCGTCGGACGGCCCCTCGATGAGGATGGCGTCCGGTCGGAACCGTGCCAGCGCCAGTGCCAGCGAGCGCGCCGAACCCGGCCCGTGGTGGCGGATGCCGAACACCCGCGTCTCGGTCGATACTCCGGCCTCGGTCGACACCGCGATGGCGGTCGTCATTGGTGCACCTCGCGGCAGGCCCGGTAGAAGTCGGCCCAGTCGGGGCGCTGGCGCACCACGGCCTCCAGATACTCCGTCCACACCACCTGATCGGCGACCGGATCCTTGACCACCGCGCCCAGCACTGCGCCCGCGATATCGGCGGGCCGCAGCACGCCGTCGCCGAAGTGCGCGGCCAGCGCTATGCCATTGGTGATCACCGAGATCGCCTCGGCCGTCGACAGCGTGCCCGTCGGCGACTTGAGTTTGGTGCGCCCGTCCTCGGTCATGCCCGAGCGCAGTTCGCGGAAGACCCGCACCACCCGCCGGATCTCCTCGGCCGCCGCGGGGACGGCGGGCAATTCCAGTGCGGCGCCGAGCTGTTCGACGCGGCGGGTCACGATGGAGACCTCCTCGTCCTCGCCGGCCGGCAGCGGCAGCACCACGGTATTGAACCGGCGGCGCAGCGCGGAGGAGAGTTCGTTGACGCCGCGGTCGCGGTCATTGGCGGTGGCGATCACATTGAAGCCCTTGGCCGCCTGCACCTCCATGCCCAGTTCCGGTACCGGCAGCGTCTTCTCCGACAGCACCGTGATCAGCGCGTCCTGCACGTCCGAGGGGATGCGGGTGAGCTCCTCGAGCCGCGCGATGGAGCCGGCGCGCATGGCGGTCATGATGGGCGAGGGCACCAGCGCGGCTTCGCTCGGACCCTCGGCCAGCAGCCGGGCGTAGTTCCAGCCGTAGCGGATGGCCTCCTCGGCGGTGCCGGAGGTGCCCTGCACCAGCAGCGTGGAATGCCCCGCGACGGCGGCCGAAAGGTGTTCCGACACCCACGTTTTCGCGGTGCCGGGCACGCCGATGAGCAGCAGGGCGCGATCGGTGGCGAGGGTGGCGACCGCGACCTCCATGAGCCGGCGCGGGCCCACGTACTTGGGGGTGATCACGGTGCCGTCGGCCAGCGTGCCGCCCAGCAGGTAGGTGACCACCGCCCACGGCGACAGCTTCCAGGAGGGCGGACGCGGGCGATCGTCGGTGGCGGCCAGGGCCTTCAGTTCGTCGGCGAAGGCCTGTTCGGCGTGCGGGCGCAGCAGGGCGTCCCGTTCCTGAGTCATGGTCACTGCAGCTCCTCGAGCATTGTCTTGCGGTCGATGAGGTCGTGGGCGAGCTGGTCGAAGGCCTGCTCCCAGTACGGATCCGCGCAGCGGCGGGCGATACCGGACACCATGCCCGCCACCGCCACCGGGAAGTGAGTGGACGCCGCGCGGAACAGCGTCCGATAGGAGCCGGGCACCAGGCTGGGCGCACCCGGCCGGTCGGCGCACAGCTGGGCGCGCTCGGTGAGCAGCCGCAGCACGTGCTCGGCCATCGGGCCGGGCCACGGATGCGGCATGGCGCGCAGCATGGATTCGATCTCGGCCAGCCAGCTGGAATCCAGGCCACGCAGGTAGCGCACCTGATCGGCCTCCGGCTGGAGCGCGAACAGCTCGCGCAGCTTGTCGGTGTCGGAGTCGCGGGCATCCGCACCGGAGACGGCCCCGAACAGCGCCCGCGCCCACTCCGGATTCCTTTGTGCCAGTGCGGCATCCGACCATCCCGCGATCATGGGGCCGCGCATGCCCTCGGCCATGGGCACCCGCACCGCCTCCTCGGCCGGGCCGAGCAGCCGCTCCCAGTGCCGCAGCGGCGTGGCGGCCACCACCCGGTGCAGCCATTCGGTGGACAGATCGGGGGCGCCGTCGGCGCGATAGGCGGTGTAGCCGAAGGAATCTCCGACACCGTCGCGCCGGGCCGCCTCGTCGAGGACGCCCGGGCCGGTGGTGACCACCTGCGGGCGCACCGGCCGGGAACCGAAACTCAGCCAGGCCGCGGCCCGGTCGGCCATCCGCCGCGCGAAGGCCGAATCCGGCAGCCGCCCCAGCAGATCCGCGGCCAGCCGGCGCACCTCCGCGCGCCGGTCGTCGAGGGCGGTCTCCAGCAGCGCCTCGTCGTCGAGCGAGAGCCCGTCCGCGAGCACCGCCAGCAGTTCCGCCTTGCCCGGCCCGGACTCGGTGCCCCAGGATCCCGCGAGCGCCGCCCGCGCGGCCGCCGCATCCCGCTGCCGCAGCTGCGACAGCCAGCTGCGCCGCTCCGCCGCCCGGCCGTGCGACCACACGCTCTCGTCCTCGGCGGCGGCCCGCACCAGCGACTTCCAGCCGGGATGCTGCGCGGCCAGCCAGCGACCCCGCGCACCCGCCAGCCGCAGCAGCGGTTCCCGATGCGACGCCAGCGCCTTGGCCCGATCCAGCAGGCCGCTGACCATTCCGTCCGGAGCGCGGAAGTCCCGCGGCCCGGCCAGCGCGAACCACTCGTCGAGGAACGGCGAATTGTCGGCCAGCATGTGGGTCAGCCGCGCACCCGCCGCGACCGGCAGCAACCGCCGGTCGTCATCGGCCGCGACCTCGCTGCGCTCCGCCGAGGTGGCCGATACGCCGCCGCGTGCGAAACAGTCCTGCAGCGCAATCGATTCCAGTAATACCGCGGCCCGATCCCCGGTCAACGCGGTCGTCGCGGCGGCGACCGGCGACGCCAATCCCGACAGGTCGGCCTGACGTCGCGCCGTACCGACGAGCGCCGCCGAAACCAGCTCGGCACTCCCGGCATCCTCGACGCCACCCCGTATCGGCATCGGATTCCCCTGCACCACACCGACATCCACCATGGCCCCGGCGGCGAGCGCCGCCACCGGCACCAACCCGTCCACCGTCCACTCGCCGATCACCGTGACCGGATGCCCACCGGAGAGCCCGAGCAGTCGCCACGGCTCACCCTCGGCGGTCGACACCGGCAGTGCATCGCCACCGGATTCCAGGATGTACCAGCCCTTTTCACCCCGAACAGGCACGACCTCGGCCAGCAACACCGGCCACGACCGCAGAAACGGATCGGCCCCCAACGCCCGCGCCTGCTCGGCGAGAGCAGCGGCAATGGTGCCGTTCTGGTTGTTGCCTTCGCCTCGGACGCCTGCGACGTCGTCGTCCGGGGAACCGGCCGTGTGCAGCGGGATGGTGGTGAAGGGTTCGGGGATGTCTTCGTGGCGGTCGCCCCAGAGGGCGCGCAGGGGTGTGGCGCTCGGGTAGAAGTGGAGGTTCGCGTCCACCTGGAAGCCGGGGGCCGGGGTGTCGTTCGGGAAGGCGGGGCTGCCGTAGTGGTGGTCGACGAGCAGGGCCCAGCGGCCGGATGTGCGGCCGCGCAACCAGACTCGGCGGGTGTAGAGGCCGTCCTCGGTGGTGGTTCGGATGCCCAGGACCAGCCAGCGGTCGCGGACCGCGGGTTCGGTACGGACCGTGTCGGCCGGCGTGGGGTACCCGATGTGGGTGCGCACGCTGGCGCGCAGGCCGGGGGAGAGGGTGTCGAGACGGGCGTGCGCGGTGGTCAGCAGGTGCAGGCGGGCGTATTCGCGCAGCAGTAGCCGAGGCCATTCGGAATGGGTGGTGGCGAGCGGTAACTGGCGCAGGGTCGCGGCGATTCCGGGAGCCTGCGCATCGACCATACGGGCCGCCACCGTCTCGAAGGCCCGGATCGACCGGTCCGACTGCGCGAGGCCGGTGCGCACCTGGTCGATGAGCCAGATGTCCAGATCGGCCAGACCCGCGGTGACCCGGGCGCGGCGCTGATCGGCGGTGGCCCCGGCGCCGCGGGCGGGTTTGGCCTCGGGCGCGGCCTGCCCGGCGGCGCGGGCGGCCCGGCCACCCAGCCAGTCGGCGGCGAAATCGGCCACGGTGTCCGCGGCGGGCACGTCACCCGCACTCCACGACAACAGTAGGGACAGTGCGTGTTTGCATGGAAACTTGCGACTCGGGCAGGTGCATTTGTACGCGGGCCCCGACAGATCCACGATGGTCTGATACGGTCGGCTGCCGCTGCCCTGGCACAGCCCCCACAGCGCGGTGTCGTGAATGCCGGTTCCGCTCCACTTGCCACGCAGCTTGCGCGCGGCGGTCAGCGATGCGGCGTCCGGCGCGAGTGAGCCGACGTGATCGGCGGTCCAAGCGGTGGTCATCCATCCCCCTTCCTCGGTTGAGCAAAGTTGTATCCGAGGGCACCGACAGATCCGGGCCATGAGCGGGCCCGCTCCAACGGCCGCGCGGGGCCCGCCCGGTAGGGTCTCGGACATGCCCCGCGTCGCGATCGAATACTGCACGCAGTGCCGCTGGCTGCTCCGCGCGAGCTGGATGGCTCAGGAGTTGCTCACCACCTTCGCCACCGATCTGTCCGAGGTCGCCCTCATCCCCGGCGAGGGCGGCGTCTTCCGCATTACCGTCGATCGGTCGGGATCGGTTCGGGTGGGCGTCGTGGCGAGGGCAGTCCCATCGCGAGTTCCCCCCGTCGGGCCGCCCGCCGCCACCGCTGTCCGGAGTCGATGGCACGCCGGATCTTGCGCACCGTGGGTACCTGTGTGAGCAGGTGTAGCTGATACCGCCACGGCATTTGCAGCCCGTGCCGAACCGACATCGCATAGGCGAACTGCACGGCACCGCTGTCGAGATACCGGTCGGCGTGTTCGAACCAGACCATGCTGGTACGGGCGGCGGCCTGTATCGGGCGCAGCGCAGCGCGCCGCTGCGCATCGTAGTTCTCCAGCGCGTCGGCGACCTCGGCGTGCTCGTACAGGTTCTGTGCGAGCACGACAGCGTCGACGATTGCCAGCCGGGTGCCCGAGCCGATGGTGAAGTGCGTCGTGTGCGCTGCATCGCCGAGCAACACCACGTTGTCGTGATACCAGGTCGTGTTGGTTACCTCGGGAAAGCGGCTCCACCTCGCGAACTCGCCGCGCGTCTTGCTGATCAACGAGTGACCGTCGAGCGGGCGCGAGAATATGTTCTCCAGAACACGCAGGTTCTCCAGGTTGTCCAGGGAATCGAATCCCAGTTCATGCCAAGTCTGCGGTTGGCACTCGACGATGCAGGTGCTGATTCTGTCGGCAATCGACGGGTAGGCATGGAACCAGATCCAACCGGCCGAGGTGTGTTCGAAGGCGAAGGTGAATCGGGTGAAGACTTTGTCCGTACCGAGCCAGATATATCGATTCTCGCCGAGTCTGACCGACGTGCCGAAACGGTGATCACCCAGCTGCCGTACCCGGCTGTTCGCGCCGTCGGAGGCGACGATGAGATCGATGTCGTCGAAGCCGGACAGATCGTGGACCTCTCGCCCGTGCTGGACATCGACGCCGAGGTCGCTCGCCCGTCGTGAAAGTGCGTCGAGCAATGCCCCGCGCCCCATGCTGAACCCGTAGCCCCCGAAATGTGCGGTCTGGTTGTCGCGCAAGTGGATTGCCTGTTCACGCCATAGGACCGACCCGGCGCGCACCGCCTGGGCGCTGTCGGGGTCATTCCGGTACAGAATGTCGAGCAGGTCGTCCCAATACACGACGCCCCAGCCATAAGTGGACCCGGGAGGATCGCGGTCGATCACCGTGATGTCATGGGCCGGGTCGCGCCGCTTCATCGAAATAGCGAAGTACAACCCGGCCGGCCCGCCACCGACACACACGATCTTCATCTCGTTACCAGCTCCAGCCCAGTTGGTCGAATCTGGCTCCACATGAGTGGTATTCGATGCGGCCGAGCCCGGCACGCTGTGCGTGTCCGGGCTCGATCACGGGCGCTAGAAGCTGCCCCAGCCACCCCAGCCGGGCAGGTTCCACCAGCCGGGATTCCATCCCCAGCCGTTGCCGTTTCCCCAGCCGTTTCCCCAACCCCAGCCGTTTCCCCAACCCCAGCCGTGGCCGCCACCCCAGCCGGGCCCGTTTCCCCAACCGTGGCCGCCACCCCAGCCGCCACCGCCACCCCAACCGCCACCGCCACCCCAACCGTGGCCGCCACCCCAACCAGGGTTGTCGACGAGTTGGGTGGCAGACGTGGGCGTCGTTGCTTGCGCGGGAGGCGTTTTTGCCGCGGCTGCGGCGAACGGAATCGCGGCAATTGCGGCTATGCCGGCGGCGGCCGCCAATCGTGCGAACCTTGTGCGTGAACTCTTTCTCTCGGTCATGATAGGGCTCCAGAAATGCTGTCCCGACCTGCTGGAAGTCTACGCGGTTTCGCTGAACTCTAGAAGACGCCGCCTTGGCCCATATATAATGCCCGCCGCATTCCCGCCGTTGCCCAATCCGAGGATGCCCGCGTACTCCGCGGCAGAGGCCGGATCAGCTACAGCAGCCGCCACCACAGCAGCCGCCACCACTCGACGGTGCCGGCGCGGGCGCGGGCGAGGCGCCGCCACGTGTCACGGTCCCGAAGGTGGTCAGGAGTTTGACGGTGTCGTCATGGCCCACCGGGCAGGTCGCCGGGGCGGACGCCTCGGCCATGGGACGGGTCAGCTCGAAGGTGTCGCCGCAGCTGCGGCATCGATACGCGTAGCTCGGCACCCGCCCAGCGTAGACGACACCCGGGCGCACCGGCGGTGCGCTGACGTCGATCCCGAGTTGCACCCGGGACCACCCAGTACCCTCGATTTACGGAGTACGAGGAGGTGTGGTGTGAGCACTCGATTCTTCGACACGCTGTCGGAACGTGATCGCGCGCCGGTTGCGCGGACCGCGAACGGCGAGGTGTCCGGTGTGCTGGACGGTGCGGTGGCGCTGTGGCGCGGCATTCCCTACGGGGCCAGCACGGCCGGGCCCAATCGCTTCCGATTGCCGCAGCCCACGCAATCCTGGACCGGCGTCCGCGAATGCGTGCGCTTCGGTGACGTGGCGCCGCAGACCCCGGGGTTCGTACCCGTCGACGCCAACCTGCGCATGGGTGAGAACTGCCTCTGGCTCAATGTCTGGGCCCCGGCCGCCGACGCGGACGAACTCCGCCCGGTCATGGTGTGGCTGCACGGAGGCGCCTTCTGCCTGGGCACCGCCGCCCAGGCCATCTACGACGGGCGGCGGCTGGCCGAGACCGGCGACGTGATCGTGGTCGCCGTCAACTACCGGCTCGGCGCGCTGGGCTTCCTCGACCTGTCCTCGCTCGGCGACGAATTCGTCCCGAATCTGGGCTTGCACGACCAGATCGCCGCCCTGCAGTGGGTGCGCGACAATGCCGCTGCCTTCGGCGGCGATCCGGGCAATGTCACCATCTTCGGCGAATCCTCCGGCGCGGGCTGTGTCACCGCGCTGCTCACCTCACCGCTGTCGGCGGGCCTGTTCCACCGTGCCATCGCCCAATCCCCGCCTGCCACCACGGTTTTCGGGCCCGAGCGCGCCGCCGTGGTGACCAAGCGTTATCTGGAACTGCTGGAGCTGACCCCCGACCATTCGGCCGAGCTGCTCACCATGCCCATCGAACGCATCGTGACCGCGGCCGGCGCCCTGCTCGACGAGGTGCCGCTGCGCGAACCCGGCCGGCTGGCCGCCGCGCCCGTGGTCGACGGCAACCTGCTGCCCGCCTACCCGAGCGAGCGCTTCCAGCAGGGCCGTTCCCACCGGGTGCCGCTGATCATCGGCACCAACAAGGACGAGGCCTCGCTGTTCCGGCTGTTCCGCTCGCCCATCATGCCGGTCACCCCGGATGCGGTGAACGCCATGCTGCGCGGGGTGGCCGCCGAACACCCCGGCCTGTCGGCGGAACGGCTGGCGGAGATCGCCTCCGCCTACGAGTCCAGCACCCCGCGCGGCGCGCTCACCATGTCCACCGACGCCGCCTTCCGCATGCCCTCGCACTGGGTGGCCGACGCGCATTCGGCGCACTCGCCGACCTGGATGTACCGCTTCGACCACGCCACCCCGATGCTCAAGGCCGCTCGGGTCGGCGCCGGCCACGCCACCGAATTGCCCTATGTCTTCGGCAATTTCGGCTCCTTCGACTACGACCCCACCTTCTGGCTGGGCGGACGCAAAGCGGCACAGGAGGTCTCGGGCCGCATGATGCGCCGCTGGCTGGCCTTCGCCGAATACGGCGTGCCCGCCGCCATCGACGGCTCCAAGCACTGGCCGCCCTACAGTGCCGCGACCCGCACCACCCTGGTCATCGACAATGTGGACCGCGTCATCGACGATCCCGACCGCGATCGCAATACCGTATGGGGCGACGACGTGGTCGGGTTCTACTGAGCCACAACCGATCCCACGGTGGGCCGTAATCGGTCACACGGTGGCGGTGGCGCGCCGGCCCAGCCGGGCGGGCATGTGCGCGTAGCCGTGCAGGGTGTAGAGCCGGCGGCGTTCGGGCGTGCCCGCCAGGGTGAGATCGGGGAAGTTGTCGAACAGCGCGCGCAGCGCGTACACGCCCTCCATCCGGGCCAGGCTCGCGCCCAGGCAGGTGTGGATGCCGCTGGAGAAGGTCAGGTGCTCGCGGGCGTCGGCGCGGGTGATGTCGAAGCGGTTGGGGTTCTCGAACTTGTTCGGATCCCGGTTCGCGCCCGCCAGCGACATCACGAGCACCGTGCCCGCCGCGAGCCGGAAATCACAGACCTCTGCGTCGCACAGGGCGATTCGGGCGGTCATGGTGACCGGCGGGTCGAAGCGCAGGATCTCGTCCACCGCCTGCGGCCACAGGTCCGGGTCCGCGCGCAGCATGGCCAATTGCTCGGGATGCGACAGCAATTGGACGATGCCGTTGCCGATCAGGTTGACGGTGGTCTCGAACCCCGCGCCCATCAGCAGGCTCGCGGTCGCCTTGAGCTCGCGCTCGTTCAGTTCCCCGGCCGTCACCAGGCTGGAGAGGATGTCCTCGCCGGGTGCGCGCCGCAGCTCGGCCAGGTGGTCGTTCAGATAGCTGTCCATGACACCCATGGCCGTGTAGGCATCGCGCCAGGACCGCCAGGAGATGCCGATGTCCAGCAGCGGGCTGGCCGCGTCACCCCAGCTGAGGAACTCGTCGCGGGAGGCGTGCGGGAAGCCCAGCATCTCGGTGATGATCGCGATCGGCACCTGCTGGGCGAAGGCCGCGATGAGGTCGGCGGAGCCGTTCGGCGGCAGCGCGTCGAGCAGCTCGGCGGTCACCGACTCCACCCGGTCGCGCAGCCGGCCGATGGCGCGCGGGGTGAACGCCGCCGACACCGACTTGCGGATGCGGGTGTGATCCGGCGGATCGATCATCAGCATCGACGGCGGTTCGACCGGATTGGGCGGGGTCTGCGCCCGCTTCAGCCGGTCGCGCAGCCATGCCGGCATATCCACGCCATCGGGCCCGAACGCGCCGAAGCGGTTGTCACGCAGGATGGCCCGGGTCAGCTCGTAGTCGGCGGTGGCCCAGGTGTACGGGTTGTGCACCAGGCGCCCGCGGCGGCGAATCTCCTCGATCTGCGGGTACGGGTCGTGCAGCGCGCCCGAGGTGGTGATCAGTTTCGCGAACGGGTTGTCCCGGCGGGCCTGCAGTCGCAGCGCCAACCGCGGGGCACCGTGTTCGACCAGCCATCGGGTCCAGTATCGCGGACTCATCATCGCGGGACTCCCTCGTCGTCGGATGATTCCACGGTACGGAAACCTCCGCGGGCGAGAAACATCCCGAGGAGGGAAAAGGCCCTCCTACCGCGGTAGGAGGGCCGTGCTCGGGAAAGGCGTGCTCAGCGGCGCTGGGCGGTCACCCGCTCCGAAGTGATGCGGCGTTCCTGGGCGGCCGGGTCGGGATTGGCGACCTGGACCAGCGAGGCGCCTACGGCCAGCACCGCGACGAGTCCGTCGACGAGTTCGGCCGGGGTGTCCCAGGCCGCGGTCGACAGTACCCGGTCCTCGGCGGTGAAGCCTTGGCGGGCAGCGGATTTGCGGGCCTCGTCGAGGACCGCGGAGACCGAGGTGCCGTCGAGCGCGCAGCCGATGCCGCGCGGATGAAACTGGTCGCCGTGCACGCGCACCGACGTGGCGTAGTCGGTGACGCCGATCGGCAGATCGCGCACCGGCATGCCCATCGGATCCAGGGACAGGGCGGCGACCTCCGCGATCCCGTCGGCCTCGTCGATGCGGTCGGCGGTGACCAGCGCCAGCTCGGCGTCGGGATCGGCGTGCAGCACCACCTCCACACCCGCCCACCAGCAGCCCAGCAGTACGGCCGCGGTCTGCCAGTGCGCCGGGAGCAGCACCGCGACCCGGGCGCCGGAGGACAGCCCGAACTCGTCGCGAATCATATTGGCGGTCTTGGCCGCCCAGTTGGCCAGCGTCAGCGTGGACAACTCGATCCGCGCGCCCGTGGCGTCGTCGTAGTAGGTGATGCGCGGGCCCGCAGGATCGCGGGCGAGGATGGGGTCGAGTACCGCTTCGGTGAGGGTCTCGTTCAGTTCACGCATTTCGGTCCGTTCGTACCGGCGTCGATGGGTGGGGCGGGCGGCACCGGCGTCGCGGTCGTACTGCTTCCGGAGAAGTCGAAGGTGGCGCTGCCGGTCGCCGAACCCGGACCAGCGTAGTCAGTCGCCAGCACCACGCGAACCGCCCCCTCGGGCAGTCCCGATTCCGCCATCACCGGCAGCCCGCCCAGCGCCTGCGCCACTGCCCTCGCTTTGGCGTCGCCGCCCGAGGACGCCAGCACCCGGCTGCTCTGGATCGGGCCGCCGATCCAGTTGTCCACCGTGCCGGTGCGGAAACCCTTGGCCGCCAGCGCCTGCGCCGCCTGCGCGGCCAGACCACCGGTGCCCGAGGCGTTGTAGACGTCGACGGTCACCGTGAACGGGTCCACCCCGCCCTCGGTCCGGGCGTCATCGTTGCCGACCGCCCTGGCCACATACTGGTGCACCGCCGCCGGATCCACCCGGACCACGGATTCGCCATCCTCGGTCCAGCCGTTGAGGTCCTTGACCGGGATGGTCTCGAACTTCACTTGGCCGCCGGACAGATCCTGCAGCTCGTGCAGAAAGCTGATCACATCCCAGCCGGCGTCGAGCACGATGGTGCGGCCGACGGCATCGCTGAGCTCCTTCAACCGGCCGGGGCTGGTGAGCGTCCTGGCGCTGAGCACCTGGTGCACCAGCTGCGCCATGTACACCTGCTGGCGCACGATGCGGTCCAGGTCGCCGCGCGGCAGCTCGTGGCGCTGGCGCACGAAGCTCAAAGCCTGTGCGCCATCGAGCTTCTGCTGCCCGGCGGGGAAATCCGCGCCAGAAAGCGGTTCGTCCACCGGATTCTTCAGGCACACCTCGACGCCGCCGACGGCATCGGTGAGCAGTACGAACCCCAGCAGCCCGACCTCGGCGTAGTGGTCGACGGTGATGCCGGTGAGGTTTGCCACCGTCTTGACCAGCGCCTGCCGCCCGGCCAGTGTCGACTGACGGTCGGCCTCGCCGGGATCGGTGCCCTTGTTGATCAGCTTCTGCTGCGTGGTCGCCTTGGTGACGCCATAGGCGGAGTTGATCTTGCCCATGCCCAGGCCGGGGATATCGACGTAGGAGTCGCGGGGGATCGAGATGGCGGTCGCCGAGCTGCCGTCGTTGGGCACCCGGATGAGCACGATGGTGTCGGTGTTGAGCCCGCCCTCGGCGTCGTCGCCGGCGTGCAGCATGGCCAATTCGCCTGAGGTGAGCGGGTTTCCGTGGGCGTCGGTGCGGGAGTCGATGCCGACCACCAGGATGTCGGTCGCGCCGTCGGCCCGGTCGCCCCCGAGTCCCAGATTGCCGATCCGCTCGATGCCCGACACCAGCTGATCCACGCTGCGCCAGCCCAATCCGGTCACCGTCAGCACCAGCACCGAGATCACGGCGGCCAGCACGCGGCCCGGACCGCCGAGCCATCGCCCACGCGTTCCCATGCCGGAGCGCGGTGGTAGCGGCGCGGATGCCCACGTACGGTCCGGCAACCCGACCTCCCTTTCGCGTCTTCGGCCGAGCGGACCCCGATGAGCGAGGTCACGTCGATGGGAATGCCCCCGCCAGTCAGGCTAGTGGTGGTAGCCGTGATGTTGCCGTATCACCGGCTCCGTGAGTCGTGCAGGGTCCGTGCCAGACTGACAGCCGTGACCGCCCATGACGTGAGCCCGACCGCCGGCCGACCGCGCCCGGATTCCGCGCGACTGCTGGTGACGGGCGCGCGCGGTCAGCTCGGGCGCGCGGTGATGACGCTCGCGCCCGGTGCGCGTGGCGTGGCCCACACCGATCTCGACATCACCGCCGCCGATGCCGTGCGCAAGCTGGTGAATCCCGGTGACGTGCTGATCAACTGCGCCGCCTACACCGCCGTCGATCGGGCCGAGACCGACGTGGACGCGGCCTTCGCGGTGAACGCCACCGGGCCGGGCGTGCTGGCCCGGGTGTGCGCCGAGAACGGCGCGCGCCTGATTCACGTCTCCACCGACTACGTCTTCCCCGGCACCGGCGCGCACCCGTACGAACCTGACGATCCGACCGGACCGGCCACGGTTTACGGGCGGTCGAAACTGGCTGGGGAGCAAGCGGTTCTGGAGTTCGCGCCCGACGCGGACATCGTGCGCACCGCGTGGGTCTACACCGGTGCGGGCGTCGACTTCGTGGCCACCATGCGGCGGCTGGAACGCGAGCGCGACACCATCACCGTGGTGCGCGACCAGATCGGCTCGCCCACCTACGCGCCCGATCTCGCGGCGGGCCTGCTGGAATTGGCGGGCCGGCCCGGCAATCCCGCTACACCTCGAATCCTGCACGCCACCAATGCAGGCCAGGCCAGTTGGTTCGATCTGGCCCGGGCCGTCTTCACCGGCCTCGGCGCGGACCCGGAACGCGTACTGCCCTGCGGCACCGAAAATTTCCCGAGACCCGCTCCGCGCCCGGCGTATTCGGTACTTTCGGGCAATTCGTGGGCCGCTGCGGGCCTGTCGCCACTGCGTCACTGGAAGCAGGCACTGAACGACGCACTGGCCGCCATCTCCGACTATCCTGGGCCCCCGTGAGCCCCTCGGATTCTGTCGGACAACCCCCCGCCGCGGAGAAAAAACCGCAGCTGGCCGTCGTCACGGTGACCTACTCGCCCGGCGAGCACCTGGAACACTTCATCAGCACGCTGACCACCGCCACCGGTGAAAAGCCGCAGGTCATCCTGGCCGACAACGGTTCGGTGGACGGCACCCCGGAAATGGCCGCCGAGGCCAACGCCCATGTGCGCCTGCTGCGCACCGGCGGCAATATCGGCTACGGCGGCGCCATCAACCGCGCGGTCGCCGAGATCGACCCGGACATCGAATTCATCGTCATCGCCAACCCGGACGTGCGCTGGGGCACCGACTCCATCGACGAGCTGCTGGCGGCGGCCCGCCGCTGGCCGCGCGCCGGCGCCCTGGGCCCGATGGTGCTCGAGCCGGACGGCAGCACCTATCCGTCCGCGCGCTCGGTGCCCGGCATCGCCGACGGCGCCGGCCACGCCATCCTGGGCAGCATCTGGCCCAAGAACCCGTGGACCCTGCGCTACCGCCAGGACAACGAGGAGATCTCCGAGCGCTCGGTCGGCTGGCTGTCGGGCTCGTGCCTGCTGGTGCGCCGCGCCGCGTTCGACTCCATCGACGGTTTCGACTCCCGCTACTTCATGTACATGGAGGACGTCGACTTCGGTGATCGCATGGGCAAAGCAGGCTGGCACAATGTCTTCGTGCCGTCCGCGGAGGTCACGCACGCCAAGGGGCATGCCGCGGGTCGTCATCCGGAGACCATGCTGCCCGCGCACCACGCCAGCGCCTATCGTTTCCAGGCCGATCGGCATCCGCACTGGTGGCAGGCTCCGCTGCGAGTCGCGCTGAAGGCTGGACTTGCGATCCGATGCCGGCTTGCGGTTCGATCCGCACTGCGTGAACGTGATCGAAACGAGGTTGTTTAACATCGCGGGCGCGCATTCCTGACAACCTGACAACAGGGGAGAAGATGGCGAACAGCGGTAGTACCGCCGGGTCCACGGACGCGGTGATCCTGGTCGGAGGCCAGGGCACCCGCCTGCGTCCGCTGACCTTGTCCGCCCCCAAGCCGATGCTGCCCACGGCCGGACTGCCGTTCCTGCAGCATCTGCTGGCCCGCATCGCCGATGCCGGCATCACTCACGTGGTGCTCGGCACCTCCTACAAGGCGGAGGTGTTCGAGGAGCACTTCGGTGACGGCTCCGACCTCGGCCTCGAGCTCGAATACGTCACCGAGACCGAACCGCTGGGCACCGGCGGCGGCATCCGCAATGTGCTGCCCAAGCTGCGCGCCGACACCGTCCTGGTGTTCAACGGCGACGTACTCGGCGGCACCGACCTCGGCAGCGTCCTCGAGACGCACTACACCTCCGGCGCGGACGTCACCCTGCACCTGGTGCGGGTGAGCGACCCCCGCGCCTTCGGCTGCGTCCCCACCGACGAGAACGGCCGGGTCACCGCGTTCCTGGAGAAGACCCAGGATCCGCCGACCGATCAGATCAACGCGGGCTGCTACGTCTTCCGCCGCGAGTACATCGAGAAGATCCCCGCCGGCCGTCCGGTCTCGGTCGAGCGGGAGACCTTCCCGTCCCTGCTCGCCGAGGGCGCGCACATCCAGGGCCACGTGGACATCTCCTACTGGCGTGACATGGGCACCCCCGAGGACTTCGTCCGCGGCTCGGCCGACCTGGTCCGCGGCATCGCCCCGTCCCCGGCCCTGCCGGGCCAGCGCGGCGAATCCCTGGTCCATCCGGGTGCGGGTGTCGCCCCCGGCGCCCTGCTCATCGGCGGCACGGTCGTCGGCCGCGGCGCCGAGGTCGGCGCGGGCGCCCGCCTCGACGGCGCGATCCTCTTCGACGGCGCACGCGTGGAAGCCGGTGCCACCGTGGAGCGTTCGATCATCGGCTTCGGCGCCCGCATCGGCCCGCGCGCCCTGGTCCGCGACGCCGTCATCGGCGACGGCGCGAACGTCGGCGCCCGCTGCGAACTCCTCCGCGGCGCCCGCATCTGGCCCGGCGTCGACATCCCCGACGGCGGCATTCGCTTCTCCACCGACGTCTGACCCCCGAAACCCCCGACCGGCCGTCCACCTCCCCGAGGTGAACGGCCGATCGTGTTCGGGCATCACGATATTCGCGGGGAGGTGGCGGTGATTCTCCCGAATCGATTGCGGCCAAAGGTGATTCGCATGCACAGCATGAGCTGGTGTCCGGCATTGCCGCCCCGGTGGGAGTCGGCGAGGGTCCTCTCACCACCCAGCACTGTCGAGCGCGGCGAATGACCCGAGCAAGTCATCGAGTAGGCGGTGAGTGGGTCATCGCCAGTGAGAGCCTCGAGTTCGCGAGTGATGCGGTGCCGAATCGTGACTCAGCGCTCCCACTTGCCGGGGTTGAGGTGGAACTGGACCAGTGCGGTGGCGTGACCGTGGCCCAGCTCGTGTTCGGTCTTCAGCCAGTCCACCAGGTCCTTGTGCCCGGTGAGTTCGGAGGTGGTCAGTGCGGCGAACCATTCGTCCACGGGGCGACCGTATTTGGCCTCGATGGAGGGGAAGTACGAGGCCGGGGCCGTGGGGCTTGGTGGTCGCCAGGATCATCTCCTTGCGCTGTGGTGTCGAAGGGATCGACGGTGCGGCGCGGGCGAATTCATCGCGGTATGACGCGGGTCATGCGGTGATGGCGCGGTCGGCGGTGGCCGTGCGCTCGTTCACCAGGAGCAGGCCGGTGGCTGCGACCAGCGCGGCGGTCACGCCGTGGACGCCGAAGGCCGTGGCTGTCGAGCCGTCGTGGCGCAGGATGGTGAGCATGTCGCCGGTGGGGATGGTGGCCATGACCAGCATGGCGATGCCCAGCGAGTAGCGCTGGCGAGCGGCGAGCAGGGCCACGATGAGCAGTCCGCAGGCGGCATCGCGGACGCCCTTCACGTTCAGGAAGTCGGCGGCTTCACCGGTGGGCGAGACCCGCATGCCGAAGGTGGGCGCCGCGGCCTGCGGGTCGATCAGGTAGCGGAAGCCGATGTAGGTGATGAAGCCGGCTCCGGCGACGGCGAGGGTGGTGGCGATGCGCGAGGTGAGGCGTGAGGTGATCATGTGGGGTGCTCCAAATTCTAGCTGCGCTAACTGATGAAGCAACGCTAACCGGTTCGTCGGTAGTTTGTCTAGCGATGCTAGAGTTTCTTCATGAGCGCCATACAGACCCGTAAGGAACGTGAGCGCGCCGAGCGCCGGCAGCGCATTGTCGACACCGCCCGCGAGATCGCCGAGACCGACGGCTGGGACGCGGTCACCGTGCGCAAGCTCGCCGAACGCATCGAATACAGCCAGCCCGTGCTGTACAGCCATTTCGCGGGGAAGGACGCCATCGTGTCGGCCGTCGCAGAGGCGGGCTGTACCGAATTCGGCGCGGTCGTCAAGCAACTTCGCGCGTCCGCATCCACCCCGGAACAGGCGCTGCGCGCGGTTGCCCAGGGCTTCCTCGACTTCGCCCGCGACAGCGCCGCCCTCTACGACGCCATGTTCCTGCTGCACACCGACCTGAAGTTCGGCCCCGAAGCGCCGCAGGCGTTGAAGGACGCCTTCGGCGAGCTGCTGCAGACCTTCGCCCCCTTCGCCCCGCCGCACGATCCCGAGACCTTCACCGAGGTCGGCTGGAGCAGCCTGCACGGGCTGGCCACCCTGGATCGCAGTGGCCGCCTGCGGCCCGGCCTCCGGGACCAGCGGCTGGAAATTCTGGTCGCGCAATGGGTTCGCGGCGACTGACCCCACGGTTGCGCCGCCACCGGCCGAGCCCGGCCTAGGCTGGATCCATGGCTGACGCGGTGGTGGTGGGATCCGGGCCCAACGGGTTGGCGGCGGCGGTGATCCTGGCTCGGGCCGGGCTCGAGGTGGAGGTGTACGAGGCCTCCGACCACATCGGCGGCGGCTGCCGCACCGGCGAGGTGACCCTGCCGGGCTTCCATCACGACCTGTGCGCGGGCGCGCATCCCATGGCGGTGGCGTCCCCGTTCTTCCGGGCCTTCGATCTGAAGGAGCACGGCGTCGAACTGCTCACCCCGCAGGTGTCCTACGCGCATCCGCTCGACGGCGGGCACGCCGGTCTGGCCTGGCGCGATCTCGACCGCACCGCCGACGGCCTGGGGCGCGACGGCGGTTCCTGGCGGCGGCTGTTCGGCCCGCTGGTGCGCAAGTGGGAGGACCTGGTCGGGCTGGCCATGTCGGATCTGCGGCATCCGCCGATCGACCCGGCCGGCCTGCTGCACCTGGATCCGGGCATCGAACTGCGCTTCGTCCGCCGAGTGCTGGAACAGTCGACGCCGTTGTGGAACATGCGTTTTCGCGAGGACATCGCGCCCGCCCTGCTGACCGGCGTGGCCTCGCATGCCATCCGCCCCCCGCGCGGTGTGCCGGGCGCGGGAGTCGCGATGCTGCTCGGCACCCTCGCCCATGTGAGCGGCTGGCCGGTCCCGCGCGGCGGCAGCCAGGTCATCGTGGACGCGCTCGCCGATGATCTGAAAACCCATGGCGGCCGCATCTTTACCGGCCACCGCGTCGACTCCCTCGACGAATTCGACGAGGTCCGGGCCGTTCTGCTGGATGTCGCGCCCGCCGAACTCCAGCGCATCGCGACCCTGCCCGCCCGATACAACTTCGCGCTCAACAGATTCCGCTACGGCGGTGCGGCCTGCAAGGTCGACTTCGCGCTCGCCGGACCCGTCCCGTGGCGGGCCACCGGTTGTGATCGAGCCGGCACCCTGCACCTGGTCGGCACCCGCGCCGAGGCCGTCGCCGCCGAAAAGGCCGTCGCCGCAGGGCGTCACGCCGACCGCCCCTACGTGCTGGCCATCCAACCCGGGGTCGTCGATCCGACCCGGGCCCCGGAGGGCCAGCACACTCTCTACACCTACGCCCACGTCCCCAACGGTTCCGCCGAGGATCTCACCGAGGCCGTCACCGCCCAGGTCGAACGCTTCGCCCCCGGCTTTCGCGACCTCGTCCTCGCCACCCACGTCCGCACGGCCGCCACCATGCCCGCCCACAACCCCAACTACATCGGCGGCGACATCTCCGCGGGCGCGATGACGTTGCGCCAGACCGTGTTCCGCCCCGCGCCCCGCTGGAATCCGTACTCGACCCCGCTGTCCGGCGTCTACCTGTGCTCCTCTGCGACCCCGCCCGGCCCGGGCGTGCATGGCATGAACGGCTACTACGCCGCCCGCCATGCCCTGCGCACCGAATTCGACGTCCGCACCGACCCCCTTGAACTACTGACCGACCACTGGCGTATTTGATTGCTACGCTCCGGGGCATGGCCGGATATTCGGGCACGCCCCTGCCGCGCAAGCTCGGCATCAAGGCCGAGAGCCGGGTGCTGCTGGCCGGTGCGCCGGCGGGTTTCGAGCTGGGCGAACTGCCCGGCGGGGCCGAGGTGCATCGCCGGGCGGGCGCCGGGCCGTACGACGTGATCCTCGGGTTCTGTCCGGACCGTGCCACCCTGACGCGCCGGTTCCCCGGGTGGCGGCAGCGGCTGGCGATCGACGGCGGCCTGTGGCTGGCCTGGCCCAAGAAGGCGAGCGGCGTGCCCACCGATCTCGGTGAGAACGCCGCTCGGGAATACGGTTTGGCTCAGGGGCTGGTCGACAACAAGGTCGCCGCCATCGACGAGACCTGGTCGGGATTGCGGTTCGTCATCCGCCTCGCCGATCGATAAGTGACAACTGATTTCGTGCCGGTCAGGGTAACTCGTCGGGTAGCTCTGAAATCGGTTGGGCCGTCGACCGCCGGCACGGGTTCCCAACTGTCGACCGCACCTGAGCCGTCCGCTAAAGGCTCGGGGAGGCGGGGGAGTGCGTCCGATACAGATCCGGCTCCAGGTAGATGACCCGGGCGGCCGGGACCTCGGCGCGTACCCGCGCCTCGGCGTCGTCGATCGCGACGGCGATATCGGCGATCGTCAGGCCGGGCACGATGGAAATCTTTGCGGCCACCAGCATTTCCTCCGGGCCCAGATACTGGGTGCGGAGGTGGATGACCCGGTCGATGCGCCGGTCGTCGACCAGTGCGGTGCGGATCTTGGCGTCGTCCTCGGGCGTCGCGCCTTCGCCGATGAGCAGGCTCTGCATCTCGATGATGAGGATGACGGCGATGCCGCCGAGCAGCAGGCCGATGGCCAGGGTGCCCACGCCGTCCCACACCGGATCGCCGGTGATCATGGTCAGACTGATGGCAGCGAAGGCGAAGATCAGGCCGATGAGCGCGCCCGAGTCCTCCAGCAGCACCACCGGCAGCTCCGGATTACGCGAGTTGCGGATGAACCGCCACCAGCTCGAATTGCCCTTGAGCGGCTTGGATTCCCGCATGGCCGTGATGAAGCTGAAGCCCTCCAGGCAGATGGCGAGGCCGAGGATGACGATCGCGACGATCGGATTGGACAGTTCCTCGGGATGCTGGATCTTGTGGATGCCCTCCCAGATCGCGTACAGCGATCCGAGCGCGAAGATGACCAGCGCGACCACGAACGAATAGAAGTACCGGTTGCGCCCGTAGCCGAACGGATGCAGCTGGTCGGCTTCCTGTTCCGCGCGGCGCTGGCCGAGCAGCAGCAGCCCCTGGTTGGAGGTGTCGGCCACCGAGTGCACGGCTTCGGCCAGCATGGACGCCGATCCGGTGATAGCCGCGCCCACGAATTTGGCCGCCGCGATACCGGCGTTCGCGCTCAGCGCCGCCAGGATGGCCTTCTTACCGCCGCCCGCAGACAATGAACCGCCCCTTCCCGAATCTATGTCCGTTTTGTCCTAAAACGCGATGACCGGGAGAGCCTACTGGAGCCCGGGCGTCACTCCTCGCCGACGGCGGCGCAGAACAGCTGCGCCGAGCCGTCCGCGTCCTCGGCTCCGGCACCGCACGTGTCCCCGGCAATCGCCTGCGCGCGAATCCCGCCGTCGGCGGCCGAGATCCACGCCGCGTGCCCGCATTCCACGATCAGCTCGTGATTGCCCTGCGACAGCTTCACCCGCCCGTGCGTGACCAGCGCGATCACCGGTCCTGACCGCACCACCGGCACCGGCTCGGCCCCCGCGGCCAGTTCGAAACGGCTGAGCGCGAATTCGGGCGCAGGCGTGTGATAGCGGAACACGCTGTCCGACACCCGCTCCGCCGTCTGGACGGGCAGATCCAGCGGCTCGAAGTCCAGCACCCTCAGCAGCTCCGGCACATCCACGTGCTTGGGCGTGAGCCCGCCGCGCAGCACATTGTCGGAATTGGCCATGATCTCCACGCCGACCCCGCGCAGGTACGCGTGCAGGTTCCCGGCATCCAGGAACAGGCCCTCGCCGGGCTCCAGGGTGATGCGGTTGAGCAGCAGTGCCGCCAGCACTCCGGCGTCGCCGGGATACGCCTCGGCGAGCTCGAGCGCCGTGCGCAGCTCGGCCACGAATTCCTTGCCGGCGCCCCCGCTTCGGGCCTCCGACAGATACCGCACGCAGCCGTCGAGCACCTTGGGCAGCAGCATGCTCAGACTGCCCTGCGGCAGCGCGATCCAGGTGGTGAACAGCGTGCGCAGCCCCGCCGAGTCGGGCTGGGCGGCAAGCAGTTCGGCGTACTGGCTCAGTTCCGGCACATCCAGGGCATTGAGCAGCCGTACGGTCTGGCGCGGATCGCGGAATCCGGCCAGTGCCTCGAAACGGTGCAGCGCCACCACGAGTTCGGGCTTGTGGTTCTCGTCGCGGTAGTTGCGCATGGGGGAGTCGATGGCGACCCCGCTGTGGTTCTCCCGCGCGAACCCGGCCCGAGCCTGTTCAGTGCTGGGATGCGCCTGCAGCGAGAGCGGTTCCTCGGCGGCCAGGATCTTCAGCAGGAACGGCAGCCGTCCGCCGAATTCGCCAGCCACCGGCCCGAGTTCGTGCTCCGGGTCGGCGCTGACCAGCTCCAGCAGCGATTCGCTGTGCCCGTTGATCTGCACCCGCGCCGGATCTGCGGGATGCGCGCCGAACCAGAGTTCGGCCTCCGGGTGCGCGGAGGGGACCGGTCGTCCGCACAGCTGAGCGAGCGCGGTGCGCGAACCCCAAGCGTAGGAACGCAGCGCACCAACGAGTTCGTGCACTAGTAATTGCCCCCGTCGTAGCGTCCCGGTCCGGTGGCCGGGCGGGAACCGAGTAGTCGGAGATAGGCGGCCGCCATCTCCAGCCGAAGTGCGAGTACCGCAAGCTTTTCCAGCTCACCACCCTGGACGGCGGGCGCGGTCTGCCCCTCCGCCTCGGCCGCAACGGTGGCCACCTCGGTGTCCACGGTGATCAGGTTGGTGTCGACCAGCCCCGCGTCGGAACCGAACACGGCCAGTCGCCTGCGCACCGTCACCTCGTCCGGATCGGCGCTCACCACGAACACCCGCACCTGCTCCACCGGCGCGGGCCCGTCCAGCTGCTCGTCGTGGAACAGCGGATCGAATCCGGGGGCAGCGACCCCGGCGGCGGCGACCAACCGGCCGTGTGCCGCAACGGCTTCCGAGAGCGTGACCGCGGTGGCGGTCTGCCCGGCCGTGGCCAGCAGCACCTCGGCGCCGTGCTCGGCGAGCACGGTAGCGGCGCCGGAATCACCGGCCAGTACCAGGTGCTTGCGCTGCTGCATGCGGGTGGCCAGGGTCTTGGCGGGATTGTGGAAGGCCTCGTGCTGCGGTCCGTCGCGCAGCGCCTCTTCGTCGAGCAGGTCTGCGAGAGCGTTCAATTCGGGCACCAGCGGCCCGATGCGGTGCGGGTCGATGGTGGTCAGCACGGCGAGACCCGCGGCCAGATAGCGCAGCATGCGGTTGTGGTCGAGGACCCGCACCCGCGGCGCGAGAATGGTGGCGCGCCCAGCGGCGGCCGCCCGCATGGGTCCCTCGTCCGGCGCGGCCACGACCACTTCGGCACCTCGCCGAAGTGCTCGGTCCACCGCTTCGGCCAGCCGCGGATCACCCGCGTCGTCGCCCGCCACCAGCACCACGTCCAGCGGCCCGACCCACGGCGGGATCGAAGTCGCCGGTACCAGCGGCATACTCGTG
This sequence comes from Nocardia sp. NPDC046763, assembly GCF_040645495.1. Taxonomy (NCBI): domain Bacteria; kingdom Bacillati; phylum Actinomycetota; class Actinomycetes; order Mycobacteriales; family Nocardiaceae; genus Nocardia; species Nocardia sp. NPDC046763. Next base: position 113,515 of record NZ_JBEYYI010000012.1, read on the forward strand.
CGGTCACCCAGGGCCGCGATCAACAGCGCTGCCGCGCGTGCGGCGCGCCCGCTGCCCGACACCAGGACCAGACTGCGGGGTCGCAGATCGGTCAGTCGGGTCAGCGCATCTTCGGAAAGTGCCGCGGCGGTTGCCCTTACCTGGGCTCCCCCCGACGCGGCGGAGCGGAGTACACCCCCGGCGTCCGCCGCCTCCAGCGAGGCGACGTCATCGAGGTCGATTACCGGTGTCCCAGCGATCATCGGGCGTTGCCACCTCCCCTCATCGGGTCACCAGACGCTGGTGAATCCAAGCTCTGTGATTCCACTATTCCAGTCAGGCGCGGACGATGCTCAGGATCTCGGTTACGAGTGCGTCTACTTCATCTTGCGAGCGCGCCTCGACGTTGAGCCGCAGCAGCGGTTCGGTATTGGAGGCCCGCAGGTTGAACCACGCGCCGTCGGCCAGCTGCACGGTCACGCCGTCCAGCCGATCGACCGATTTCGCCCGCTTGCCGAAGGCCTCGAGCACGGCGAGGGTCCGCTCCTGCGCATCCGAAACCGTCGAATTGATCTCCCCGGAGGCCGCGTACGTCGAGTAGGCGGAGGCCAATTCCGACATGGGCCGGTCCTTCTCGCCCAGTGCGGCCAGCACGTGCAGGGCGGCGAGCATGCCGGAGTCGGCGCCCCAGAAGTCGCGGAAGTAGTAGTGCGCCGAGTGCTCGCCGCCGAAGATCGCGCCGGTGGCCGCCATCTGCTGCTTGATGAACGAGTGACCGACCCGGGTGCGCACCGGGGTGCCACCGAGCTCGGTCACCAGCTCCGGCACCGCCCGCGAGGTGATCAGGTTGTGGATGACGGTCGCGCCCGGTTCCTTGGTCAGCTCGCGCTCGGCCACCAGGCCGGTGATGGCCGACGGCGAGACCGGGTCACCCTTTTCGTCCACCACGAAGCAGCGGTCGGCGTCGCCGTCGAAGGCCAGGCCGAGATCGGCGCCGGTCTTGCGGACGTAGTCCTGCAGATCGACCAGGTTCTTCGGATCCAGCGGATTGGCTTCGTGATTGGGGAAGCTGCCGTCGAGTTCGAAGAACAGCGGCTCGACGGTGTACTGCGGCAGCGTGCCCAGCACGGCGGGCACGGTATAGCCGCCCATGCCGTTGCCGGCGTCCACCGCGATGCGCAGCGGGCGCGAGCCGCTCAGGTCCACCAGCTTGTGCAGGAAGTCGGCGTAGGCCGAGAGCAGGTCCTCCCGGGTCTCGCTGCCGCGCGGCCCGTCGAAGGCCGGGACGCCCGCGACGACTTCCTCGGTGATGGTGGCCAACCCGGTGTCCTGGCCGACCGGCAGCGCCTTGGCGCGGCACAGCTTGATGCCGTTGTACTTGGCGGGATTGTGGCTGGCGGTGAACATGGCCCCGGGGCAGTCCAGGTGGCCGGAGGCGAAGTAGAGCTCGTCGGTGGAAGCCAGGCCGATGTGCACCACATCGAGCCCCTGGGCGAGCACGCCGTCGGCGAAGGAGGCAGCCAATTCCGGTGAGGAGTCGCGCATATCGTGACCGATGACGATGCGCCGGGCGCCCTCGCCGCGCATCAGCCGGGCGAAGGAACCGGCGACGTCCCGGACGAAGTCCGCGTCGATCTGTTCGCCGACAACCCCGCGAACGTCGTATGCCTTGATGACTGCTTGAACTGACTCGGCGGACCGGGCGACTGTCATGGCCCCCACCCTAGTGGCAGAGTCCGGTAACGCGAGACTTCCCCTGCCCCTGCTTTCTGGACAACTGACTTCGTGGGGCGAGGGTAACTCGCCGGGTACGTCCGAAATTGGTGACGGCACCCAACCGCCGGCACGGATTGCCAATGGATCACGGCTCCCGGCTGCCCGCTTAAGATTCGGAGAGGCGGTCGGGTGGGTCCGGTAGGACGCGAAGATGTCCGCGTCTGCCGGTGCGACCCGTACGGGTCGGGCGCTGCGGGGCGGGAGCGTAGTCGGTGTAGCCGCGCGGATCGGGTTCCGGTGTGCGGCGGCGCAATCCGGCCTCGCGGACGGCTTCGGCGAGCGCGGTGAGATCGTCGTCATCCGGCGTCGAGGAGGAGAACCCGCCCTCGTGGCGGACCAACTCCCAGCCCTTGGGTGCGGTGATCCGGGAAGCATGCGTTTCACACAGGTCCCAGGAATGTGGTTCGGCCACCGTGACCAGCGGACCCACGACTGCCATCGAGTCGGAGTACACATAGGTCAGCGTCGCGACGGCCGGGTTCTTGCAGCCTGGACGGCAGCAACGACGCATGGGGATCACGCCATGCAGGGTAACCCCCCTCGCTGCCTCGTGGACAAAGACACGCTCAATGAAGCCCGTCTCACTCGTGCCACAAGGGCCTCGGGTAGCTGTGCGCTTTCGTGCCGCGGGCGCGTCGCAGCGGCCCTCGGAAGTGCGGCTCACCGGGTCTCCGGAACGGCGTCGCAGTGGGCCGCCGCACCGGCCGGGCGGCCGGGCGAGACGGGTGCGCACACCCGCCCGGGGTAAGGGCTAGATTCAAGGTATGACCCGTTCACGTAAGAGGCGGCCGCCCACCGCGCGGTCGGTCATCCGCCGCGGGCGGGGTGTGCGCGGGCCGATGCTGCCGCCGACAGTGCCCGCCCGGCGCACCCGGGGTCAGGAGTTCGACCGCCTGGTGCTGGAGGCCTTCGCGCCGCTGGAGACCCGCTGGCACGAGCAGCTCACCAAGCTCGATATCGCGGTCGACGACGTGCCGAAAATCCGTCCGCTGCACCCGGATTCGGTCACCTGGCCGGACGAGGTGGTGGCCGACGGCCCGGTGCCCCTCTCCCGCCTGATCCCGGCCGGTGTGGACCGCTACGGCATGGCCACCCGCGCCCGCGTCGTGTTGTTCCGCAAGCCGTTGGAGCTCCGGGCCGGGGACCCCGACGACTTGGTCGACCTGCTGCGCGAGGTCCTCGTGCAACAGATCGCGACCTATCTCGGCGTCGAACCCGACGTCATCGATCCCGATCCGGAGTAGCCAAGGCCCTGACGTTGTACCCCGAACTACGTTTCGTAACAACTGATTTCGTGAGTTCGGGGTAACTCGTCGGGCACGTCCAAAGTAGTTTGGGCACCTGACCACCGGCACGGTTGTCAGCGGTCAACGGCTTCCGAATCGCCCGCTGAAGACGCGGAGAGGCGGGGGAGTGAGGCGGGGTAGCTAGCTGATGCCCCGTTTCAAGCGGCGGCGCTCCCGCTCGGAGAGTCCGCCCCAGATGCCGAAGCGCTCGTCGTTGGCCAGGGCGTATTCGAGGCACTCGTCGCGGACCTCGCAGCCCATGCAGATGCGCTTGGCCTCGCGGGTGGAGCCGCCCTTCTCCGGGAAGAACGCCTCCGGGTCGGTCTGGGCGCATAGCGCCCGTTCCTGCCACTGTTCGGCCTCAGTCATCATGCGGCCGCCGCGCGAGAAAGTGTCGTACATATCCTCGGCACCGGTGACGATCAGGCTCAACCGCGGTGGTTCGGGCTGGTAGGCGGCTCGCGCCCACTGCCCGCCCCCCAGTCGCACAGTCGTCATCGGTTCACCCCCCTCGTATCCGTTCCGATCGTCGGCGCAGAAGTCAGGTGCTGCGCCAGTCGTGGAATCGGTTTGCGATACACCGCCCGGAATGCCCGACGGGGCCAGCTCTTCGGCCATCGCTCCGCCTCCTCACTGTGTGTTAGCGCAGAATGATTAATCCGTCGGAGCCGATCCCACCGACGGCCCAACGCCGCGGCGTAGTCCCGCGGCCATCCCCGAGCTTGACGTCACTCCGGTGCGAACGCCTGTTCGAAAACCCGTCCGCGCCTTGCACTCTCACGCGGACCCGGAATGACATGCCTGTGATTAGACACGCCGGGAGCGGCGATGGTCAAGCTGCCGAAGCGATTCCGTTACCATCTCCGACCCCGTCGGGAGGCGTTCCCGCAGTTCAAATAGCAAATTCGCAGCAAATGAACTGCCGACCGACTTTCCGCTCCGAACGCATAGGCTGTGCGGATGTGACTCGAGAACAAGCGGACACCGTGCCCGGCACCGGCCTGCGGATCGCCGTCCTGGTCGGCGGAGTCGGCGGCGCGCGGTTCCTGATGGGGGTGCGCGAACTGCTGCCCGGAGCCGACACCACGGCCATCGTCAATGTCGGCGACGACGTGTGGATGCACGGGCTGCGCATCTGTCCTGACCTGGACACCTGCATGTACACCCTGGGTGGCGGCATCGACCCCGAACGGGGCTGGGGGCACGCGAACGAGACCTGGAGTGCCAAGGAGGAGCTGGCGAAATACAAGGCTCAGCCCGATTGGTTCGGGTTGGGCGACCGGGATATCGCCACACATCTCATTCGCACCGAAATGCTGCGTCAGGGATACCCGCTCTCGGCGGTCACCGAGGCGCTCTGCAATCGGTGGCAACCGGGTGTGAAACTGCTCCCGGCAACCGATGACCGATGCGAAACACATGTCGTAATCGGCGACCCGGAGAACCCTGGCGAACGCCGCGCGATCCATTTCCAGGAGTGGTGGGTTCGATACCGGGCGAACGTAGAGACCCATGGATTCGTGACTATTGGGGCAGATGCTGCGAAACCGGCCCCGGGTGTGATCGAAATCATAGATTCAGCGGATGTGATCCTGCTCGCTCCGTCGAACCCGGTCGTGAGCGTGGGCGCCATCCTCTCGGTTCCGGGCATCCGGGGTGCACTGCGCACCACGGGTGCCAAGGTGATCGGACTGTCTCCGGTGATCGGCGGAAAACCATTGCGCGGCATGGCCGATGAGTGCCTGTCGGTGATCGGTGTGGAAACCTCCGCCGAGGCCGTCGGGGCCCACTACGGCGCGCGCTCGGGCACCGGCATTCTCGACGGCTGGCTCGTGCACACCGGTGACACCGCCGACATTCCGGGCGTCGAAACCCGGAGCGTGCCGCTGCTCATGACCGACCCGGTCGCGACCGCCGAGATGGTTCGCGAAGCCCTCGACATCGCGGGAGTCAAACCGTGACAACGGATTCCATCGAAGCGCTGGGCGATCACGCGTCCGGTGGCGAACTGCGCATCCTGCCTGTTCCGGGCCTGCCGGAATTCCGCCCGGGCGACGATGTCGCCGACGCCATCGCGGCACAGGCGCCCTGGCTCCAGGACGGCGACGTGCTGGTGGTGACCAGCAAGATCGTCGCCAAGGCCGAGGGCCGCATCGTGACCGTGCCCAGCGACCCCGAGGAGCGCGACGCCGCGCGCCGGCAACTGGTGCTCGACGAGTCGGTGCGAGTGCTGGCGCGCAAGAACCGCACCCTCATCACCGAGAACCGGCTCGGCATCGTGCAGGCTGCCTCCGGAGTCGACGGCTCCAATGTGGAACAGGGCGAACTGGTCCTGCTGCCGGAGGATCCGGACGCCAGCGCCAAGGCGCTGCGCACCGCGCTGGCCGACCGCCTGGGCGTGCAGGTGGCCGTGGTCATCACCGACACCATGGGCCGGGCCTGGCGCAACGGCCAGATCGACGCCGCCATCGGGTCGGCGGGCATCGGGGTGCTGCACGACTACAACGGCGCGGTCGACGGGCAGGGCAATGAACTGCACGTCACCCTGGTCGCGGTGGCCGACGAGCTGGCCGCGGCCGCGGACCTGGTGAAGGGCAAGCTGGGCGGCGTCCCGGTCGCGGTGGTGCGCGGGCTCGACTACATCGACGACGGGTCCACCGCCGGGGATCTGCTCCGGCGCGGCGAGGACGATCTGTTCTGGCTGGGCACCGAGGAATCTGTCGAGCTCGGCCGCAAACAGGCGGTGCCACTACGGCGTTCGGTGCGCCGGTTCGCCGAGACGCCGGTGCCGCCGCAGCTCATTCGTGAGGCCGTCGCCGCCGGGCTCACCGCGCCCGCACCACATCACACCCGTCCGGTCCGCTTCGTCTGGGTCCGCAAGCGCGGCCTGCGCGAGCAGCTGCTCGAGGCCATGGCCGAGAAGTGGCGCACCGACCTGACCGGTGACGGTCGCACCTCGGAGAGCGTGGAGAAGCGGGTCGCGCGCGGCCGCATCCTGTTCGACGCCCCCGAGATGATCATCCCGTTCTGCGTGCCCGACGGCGCGCACGAATATCCGGACGAGCGCCGCCGCGCCGCCGAGCAGACCATGTTCACCGTCGCGGTGGGCGCGGCCGTGCAGGGCCTGCTGGTCTCGCTGGCCGTGCGGGGCGTGGGCAGCTGCTGGATCGGGTCGACCATCTTCGCGCCCGAGGTCACCCGTGACGTGCTGGGCCTGGAGGCGGACTGGAATCCGCTGGGCGCCATCGCCATCGGGTACCCACTCGACGAGGTCGCCCCGCGCGAGGCGCGCGAGCCCGGCCTGGGGCTGGTCGAGCTGTGAGCGCCGAGTCGCTGCACAAATCGGCGACCGAGCTGCTGGAGACCTGGTCTCCGGCAACGGGTTCGGAGTGCTCGATCCGGGAGGCCATGCTGGCCTTCCTTGGTTCCGCGCCGCGCGGCTGCCTGCGCGAGCACGCGGCCGGGCACATCACCGCCTCGGCCATCGTGTTCTCCCATGACGAGCGCGAGGTGCTGCTGACTCTGCACCCGCGGGTGGGCCGGTGGATCCAATTGGGCGGGCACTGCGAGGAATCCGATGATTCGGTCGCGGCGGCCGCCTTCCGCGAGGCGACCGAGGAGTCCGGCATCGACGGGCTGGTGCTCGAGCCCGGCCTCTACGGCGCGCAGGCGCACCCCATCACTTGCTCACTGGGCGTGCCGACCCGGCACCTGGATCTGCTGTTCAAGATCAAGGCGCCGGAAGGCGCTGTGCCGGTGCGCAGTTCGGAGTCGACCGACCTGCGCTGGTGGCCGGTGGACGGGCTGCCCGCCGATTCCGACGTACTGGTGCGCTGACACACGGCCGTGCTGTCGCATTGTGCGGTACACGGGGTTCCGGACGCTGGAATCCCCGTGTTACTGTCCGCTACGTAACACGTTCTCAGGGCGGGGTGGAATTCCCCACCGGCGGTAATGGCATCCGGGCCGATCCGGAGCGCACGAGCCCGCGAGCGCCACAGTGTCTTTCATCGGCAGTGTGGGTCGAGCAGATTCCGGTGTGATCCCGGAGCCGACGGTCACAGTCCGGATGAAAGAGAACGCGGCACCGGCACGTCCGCACCGCTGGACGGGCCCGTTCGCGTCTTGCCCTGGGTGACATCGCGAACAGGAGGAATCCCCATGTCACCCACTCCCACTCGCATCGCCATCGTTGCCGCACGCTGGCACAGCGACATCGTCGACAAGGCCGTCGCATCCTGCCGGGCCGGGCTGCTCGAACGCGGCTACACCGAGGTCGACGTGATCGAGGTGCCCGGTGCGTTCGAAATCCCGCTGCAGGTCAAGCGTTTGGCCACCGGCGGCTCCTACGCCGCTGTCGGGGGCTGCGCGCTCGTCGTGGACGGCGGCATCTACCGGCACGACTTCGTGGCCTCGACCGTCGTCGACGCGCTCATGCGCGTGCAGCTCGAGACCGATGTGCCGGTGTTCTCGGCCGTGCTGACCCCGCACCATTTCCACGAGCACGGCGAGCACCTGGCCTATTTCGCACGGCATTTCGAGGTGAAGGGCGCGGAACTGGCCAATGCCATCGCCGCCACCCTGGCCCTGGACACGGTCGGCGCCTAGGCAAAAAGAGAAAACCCTGCCCGCACGAGCCGGAGGCGGCTGGTCGTGCGGGCAGGGTGCGGGTTCCGCCGGCGGGTACGGGGGGAGAACGCGCCGACGGTCCGGGCTCGGCCTGGGGGTTGGGTTCAGGCCGGAACCAGGTCTTTCTCTTGCGAGCCCTGCTTGTCGGGGGCGGCGGGCGCCGGGTGCTCCTCCACCATGGCCTGCTCGTCGAAGGGGATCTCGCGATCCAGCACCGCGCGGACGCGGGCCGGGTCGATGGTCTTCGTCCAGGTGCCGATCAGCAGCGTGGCGACCGCATTGCCCGAGAAGTTGGTCAGCGCGCGGGCTTCCGACATGAACCGGTCGATGCCGACGATCAGGCCGACGCCGTCCAGCAGTTCCGGGCGATGGCTCTGCAGGCCGCCGGCCAGTGTGGCCAGGCCCGCGCCGGTGACACCCGCCGCGCCCTTGGAGGCCACGATCATGAACAGCAGCAGGCCGATCTGCTCGTGCCAGGCCAGCGGCTTGCCCATGGCGTCGGCCACGAACAGGGTGGCCATGGTCAGGTAGATGGCGGTGCCGTCCAGGTTGAACGAATACCCGGTCGGGACGACCACACCCACCGTCGTGCGGTCCACGCCGACGTGCTCCATCTTGGCGATGAGCCGCGGCAGCGCCGACTCCGAGGACGAGGTGGCGAAGATCAGCAGGTACTCCCGCGCCAGGTAGCGCACCAGCTTGAAGATGGAGTTCCCGGCCACCAGCCGCAGCAACAGGCCCAGCACGCCGAAGATGAAGACGACGCAGGTGAGATAGAACGCCACCATCAGCAGCGCCAGCTGCTTGACCGCGTCGAGCCCGGTGCGCGCCACCACATTCGCCATGGCGCCGAACGCGCCGATCGGGGCCAGCCACAGGATCATGGTGAGAATTCGGAACACCAGCTTCTGCACCGAGGCGACCCCGCGCAGGATCGGCTCGCCCGCGGCGCCCAAGGCCTGGATACCGAAGCCCACCAGCAGCGCCACGAACAGCGCCTGCAGCACCTTGCCCGAGGTGAGCGACGACAGCAGGGTGGTCGGCACGATGTCTTCGAGGAACTGCCAGGTGCCGCCCGCCGCCTTGGCGTCGGTGGCGTACTTGGTGATCTCCTTGGCATGGGCGGCCACGTTCAGGCCCGAACCCGGGTGCAGCAGGTTGCCGACCAGCAGGCCGATGGCCAGCGCCACCGTGGACATGATCAGGAAGTAGCCGATGGCCAGGCCGCCGACCTTGCCGACCTTGGCGGCCGCCCGCACCGAGCCGATGCCGAGCACGATGGTGCAGAAGATGACCGGGGCGATCATCATCTTGATGAGGTTCACGAAGATCGTGCCGAGCTCGCCGACGCTCTTGCCGAAGCCCGGGGCCAGCCAGCCGACCAGGACGCCCGCGACAACGGCCACGATGACCGCCAGGTAGAGCCAGTGGGTACGGTCTCGGCGCTGTCGTGTTGTCGTGTCGCTCATCTCGCTGGTGCCTCCGGGTCGGTGCCCGCATGACGTTTGCTCCGCGCGGGTGTTCGGAGAGAATCATGGTCTGGAGAGTGACGCGGGTCACTGTTTCGTAAATTATGTTCATGAAGTACCCGGAGGAATCGTGAGAGGTCGAAGAACCCGGGCCCGCCGTACGCTGGCCGGGCAGGTGTTCGTGGTGCAGGTGCTGGTACTGGCGGTGGTGATCACTGCCGCGTCGATGCTGGCGTTCCTGCAGACCCGCCGGGTACAGGACGACGCCACCCGTGCGGAGGTCATCGATACCGCGATCGCGGTGGCGCAGTCGCCCTCGACGCTGGCCGGGGTGCGGAGCCCGGATCCGACCGCCGCGCTGCAGCCGGTGACCGAGGCCACCCGCAAGGCGACGGGTATGGACTTCATCGTGGTGATGGCCCCGGATCGGACCCGCTACACCCACACCGAGACGGACCGGATCGGAAAACCCTTCAGCGGCAACATCGATCGCGCCCTGGCGGGGGAGACCTTCACCGAGACCTTCACCGGCACGCTGGGTCCGTCGATTCGCTCGGTCACCCCGGTACGCGATGCCGACGGCCGCATTGTCGCGCTGGTGTCGGCGGGTGTCACCCGCACCCACATCGGCGAACAGGTGCGCGCCCAGCTGCCGCTCATCCTCGCCGCCGCGGCGGGCGGTCTGGCGTTGGCCATGATGAGTTCGTTGTTGTTGCGGCGCAGGCTGTTACGGCAGACGCACGGCCTCGCGCCCGCCGAGCTGCGGGCCATGTACGAGCATCACGACGCGGTGCTGCACTCGATCCACGAGGGGCTGCTGGTGTTCGACAGCTCCGATGAACGCGCCGAGGTGGTCAACGATCAGGCGCGGCTGCTGCTCGATCTGCCGGCCGGGCCGATCACGCGCACGGATCTGCCGGTGTCGTTGCAGCGCTTGGGAACCGGCGTGGTCCGTGACGAGATGCACGTGACCCCGGACCGGGTGCTGGTCGTCAACCAGGACGTGGTGGAGCAGGCCGGACGCCGCATCGGCACCGTGCTCACCCTGCGCGACCACACCGAATTGCGGGATGTGCTGGGCGAATTGGATTCGGTGCGCGGCTTCGCCGAATCGCTGCGTGCCCAGGCGCACGAGGCGGCCAATCGGCTGCACACCGTGGTCACCATGGTGGAGCTGGGCCGCCCGCGGGAGGCGGTGAACTTCGCGACCGCGGAACTCGAACTGTCCCAGGCCCTCATCGACCGGCTCACCGGCGCGGTGGCCGAACCCGCGGTGGTGGCGCTGCTGCTGGGCAAGGTGGAGCAGGCGGCCGAGAACGGGGTGGAGCTGACCGTCACCGGTGACACGCTGCTCGACACCACCGACCCGCTGACGCCGCACGAGATGGTCACGCTGCTGGGCAATCTCATCGACAACGCCCTGGACGCCGTCGGGCACGACGAGGACGCGTGGGTGGAGGTGACGGTGCGGCGCGACGAGCCGGAGCTGTACATCCGGGTGGCCGACAGCGGCCCGGGCATGTCGGAGGAGCTGTTCACCCGCGCCACCGAACGCGGCTATTCCACCAAGACCGACCACCACGGGCTGGGCCTGGCGCTGGTACGCCGGTTGGTCGCCAGGCACGCCGGCGAGTTGCGGGCTCGGCGGGAACCGGAATCCGCAGTGATCGTGAGGTTTCCGCGATGAAGGCCGCGCCGGCGTCGGCGATCCGCGTGCTGATCGTCGAGGATGAGCCGAAAATCGCTGCGGCACATCGCTCTTACGTGGAGCGGGTGCCGGGCTTCACGGTGGTCGCGGTGGCGCACACCGGCCGCGACGCCATCTCGATCGCGAAAAGGTCACAATCTTCCGGCGTCCCCATTGATTTGGTGTTGATGGATATCGGGTTGCCGGATATGAGCGGGCTCGCCGTCGCCGCGGCGCTGGCGGGACTCCGGCCGCGCCCGGACGTCATCGCCGTCACCTCGGCGCGCGATCTGGCCATGGTGCGCTCGGCCGTCTCGCACGGTGTGGTCCTGTATCTGTTGAAGCCGTTCACCTTTGCGGCCTTCCGCGAGAAGCTGGACCGCTACCTCGAATACCGGGCGGCGCTGCCGGCCGGGGAGACGGCGGTGTCGCAGCAGGACATCGATCGCGCCTTCGGCGTACTGCGCACTCCGGATCAGCGGCCTACCTCACCGAAGGGCATTGCGCCGCAGACGATGGACGAGGTGTCGCGGGCGGTGCGGGCCGCGCCGGACGGGCTGTCCGCGGGTGAGGCGGGGCGCGCGGTGGGGGTGTCCCGGGTGACGGCGTGGCGGTATCTGGAGCGGATGGCCGAAGACGGCGTGGTGGAACGGCGAACCGACTACGGTCGGACCGGGCGCCCGCAGGTTCGATATGTGTGGCTCCGCTGAGCCCGGTTTCGCTCCCGGTTTGCGCTCGAGCGCTGGTGACGGGTACCACACGGTCGGTTGCAGCGGAACCGACTGCTCATGATGTAACGGTGGCCACCTTTCGGTTCAGCCGGGTGCTGTAACAGGGGCTAGGTTCCAAGATATGTAGCTGCGAAGTTCTTCGAGCCATTGATTAGCGGGGCAAAAGTGCAAATGGTCGGCAAACGGTTGGGTTCGCCGGATCCGAAACGACACCTGTGGGTGCTGGGGTTGATCGCGCCCGGGTGTGCGTTACTGCCGTCGCAGCTGGTGTTGCATACCAAGCTGGAGGTGTTCTGGTGGATCGGACCGATCATCATTCTGATCGCCATTCCGGTCCTGGACTGGGTCGTCGGGGAAGACGGCACCAATCCGCGCGACGAGGATTACGAATTACTCTCCAATGACCGGTACTACCGGTGGTGCACCTATATGTTCCTGCCGATCCAGGTGGTCGGCCTGATCATCGCCGCCTGCATGTGGGCCGGCGACGATCTGTCCGTCCTCGACAAGCTCGGGCTGGCGGCCACTCTCGGATTCGTCAGCGGCATCGGCATCAACGCCGCCCACGAACTCGGCCACCGGGTCGAGCGATTGGAGCGCTGGCTGTCGAAAATGGCTCTGGCGCAGTCGGCCTACGGGCACTTCTTCGTCGAGCACAACAAGGGCCACCACGCCCGTGTCGCGACGCCCGACGATCCGGCCAGCGCCCGGATGGGTGAGTCGCTGTGGGAGTTCCTGCCCCGCAGCGTGATCGGTGGCTTCCGGTCGGCAATTCGTCTGGAAGGGGAGCGGCTGCGCCGCAAGGGACACCGCTGGTTCAGTGTCCACAACCACATCCTGCAGGCCTGGGCTATGACCGTCGTGCTTTTCGGCGGGCTGCTGGCGGTCTACGGCTGGCGAGTGCTGCCGTATCTGCTGCTGCAGGCGGTGATCGGGGCGGGCCTGCTCGAAACCGTCAATTACGTCGAACATTACGGCCTGCTGCGGCGTCGCCGCCCGAACGGCGGCTGGGCCCGCTGCTCCCCGGCGGACAGCTGGAACAGTGACCGGCTGGTCACCAATATCTTCATGTTCCACCTGCAGCGGCACAGTGACCACCACGCCAATCCGGGACGGCGGTACCAGACGCTGCGCACCTCCGAGGAGGCCCCGCAGCTGCCCGCGGGCTACGCCACCATGATTCTGCTGGCAGTGTTCCCGCCGCTGTGGCGCGCCGTCATGGACCCGCGCCTGCTCGCCCACTACGCGGGCGACGTGAGCCGGGCCAATATCCAGCCCCGCAAGCGGGAGCGCATCCTCGCCGAGTACGACGAGTACCCGGCCGCCGCGTAGGGTTTCGGGAAAGCAGCCGACCAGGAGAGGCAGATGACGACCGCTGTGTCCAGCAATATGACCCCTGACGTCCGCAATGGGATCGACTACAAGGTGGCGGACCTGTCACTGGCCGACTTCGGCCGCAAGGAGATTCGCCTGGCCGAGCACGAGATGCCGGGCCTGATGGCGTTGCGTCGCGAATACCACGACGTGCAGCCGCTCGAGGGCGCCCGCATCTCCGGCTCGCTGCACATGACCGTGCAGACCGCGGTGCTGATCGAGACCCTGGTCGCCCTCGGCGCCGAGGTCCGCTGGGCCTCCTGCAACATCTTCTCCACCCAGGACCACGCGGCCGCCGCCGTCGTGGTCGGGCCGCACGGCACCGTCGACGAGCCCAAGGGCACTCCCGTCTTCGCCTGGAAGGGCGAGACCCTGGAGGAGTACTGGTGGGCCGCCGATCAGATGCTGACCTGGCCGGGCGAGCCCGCGAACATGATCCTGGACGACGGTGGTGACGCCACCATGCTCGTGCTGCGCGGCGCGCAGTTCGAGAAGGCCGGCGTCGTTCCGCCCGAGGACGACACCCACTCCGCCGAATACAAGGTCTTCCTGAATCTGCTGCGCGCCAGCCTCGAGACCGACAAGGGCAAGTGGGGCAAGATCGCCGAGAGCGTGCAGGGTGTCACCGAGGAGACCACCACCGGTGTGCTGCGCCTGTACCAGTTCGCGGCCGCGGGTGAGCTCGTCTTCCCGGCGATCAATGTCAACGACTCGGTCACCAAGTCGAAGTTCGACAACAAGTACGGCACCCGGCACTCGCTGATCGACGGCATCAACCGCGGCACCGACGTTTTGATCGGTGGCAAGAAGATCCTGATCTGCGGCTACGGCGACGTGGGCAAGGGTTGCGCGGAGTCGATGGCCGGGCAGGGCGCGCGCGTGCAGGTCACCGAGATCGACCCGATCAACGCGCTGCAGGCGTTGATGGACGGCTTCGACGTCGTCACCGTGGAACAGGCGATCGGTGACGCCGACATCGTCATCACCTCCACGGGCAACAAGGACATCATCCTGCTCGACCACATGAAGGCGATGAAGGACCAGGCCATCCTGGGCAACATCGGCCACTTCGACAACGAGATCGACATGGCAGCCCTCGAGCGTTCGGGCGCGGACCGGCTCAACATCAAGCCCCAGGTCGACCTGTGGACCTTCAAGGAGTCCGGCAAGTCGATCATCGTGCTGTCCGAGGGCCGCCTGCTCAACCTGGGCAACGCGACCGGCCACCCGTCGTTCGTGATGTCGAACAGCTTCTCCAACCAGGTGATCGCGCAGATCGAGCTGTGGACCAAGCCCGACGAATACGACAACGAGGTCTACCGCCTGCCCAAGCACCTCGACGAGAAGGTCGCGCGGATTCACGTGGAGGCCCTGGGCGGCACGCTGACCAAGCTCACCAAGGACCAGGCCGAATACATCGGCGTGGACGTGGAGGGCCCGTACAAGCCGGACCACTACCGCTACTGAGCGGAAACAGCCTGTAGCGCATGAAGATTCGGCCGGTCACCCGAGAGGGTGACCGGCCGGATCTCGTTGGCGCCGTGCGTCCGCTACTTGAGGCAGATGTCGATCAGGGGGACCCACTTGCCGCCCTGGATGGTGCAGATGGCGGCGCTGAGGAGTTCACCGGCGCTGGAGCCGGTGCCGGCGACATTGCTGGAGCCGGAGCTGCTCGACAGGGAGGATGCCGAGCCGGAGTCGGCCACGGGGGCGGCCTGGTCGGCGGTGGCGGGTTCGAGGGTGACGGGGGCGGCGGTGGCGGTGGCGGCCGTGGAAAGAGCGGCGGCGGTGATCGCTACGGCGGCCAGGGCGGCACGCGGACCATGGTGTGCGAGATGGGACTTCATCAGGGTTGCGCTCCTTGCAGGGGGAGTGTTGTCCGGGACCCTACAAGAGTTGAACGGCGAGTGTTTCGGATTTGCGTGGCTTATTTGCGGAAGGGCCTCGGGAGGGGGTAGCCCTTCTCCTGCATGACGTCGCGCGCGGTTCGGATAGTCGGTGATGAGGCCGTCAGCGCCCTGGTCGAGGATCAGTCCGACTTGCCGATGGCGCCGGCCCGCTCGACGGCGTCGAGGATGACGTCGACGAATTCCCTGGGGGCAGCGGACTGTTCGGGGTGGGCGGCCTCGATTTTGGTCTCCACGTTGTAGTGCACGGTGCCGAACGCGCCCGGATGGCTCTTCACCAGATCGAACAGTTGCGGCAGCGTCGCGATCCTGTTGCCCGGAAGCTCCTGTGCCGCTGGGAATCCCGCGAGCTTCTTGCCGCAGTCGAGGGTGTGGACCTGGTCGTAGGTCAGGTCGTGGACCAGCTTGCCGACATAGGGGAACCGCGGATCGCCGGGGAAGGACGGGGCCGTGTCGGCGCACTTCTCGGCCCGGATGACCGGGTCGTGCCGGATGAGCGGCGTCTTCTCGGCGGTGAGCACGATGTCGAGTTCCAGGGTGATGACGCCCGGTTCGATGGCCTTGGCGAAGCCGGGCAGCGACTCCTCGATGGTCATACCGTGGCCGCCGCGGTGGGTTTGCGGATCGAAGGAGCGGCGTGGATCGGCCACGGTGACCGGGTTCGTGTCGCTGGAGTTGCTGCCGCAGGCCGTAAGACCGATAGCGGCAATTGCTACCGCGAGGATCGAAAAAGCTCTCTTGAACTGCGTTGACCTCACGTATTCAGCAGTCATGGCCGGACTGTAGCAATCGAATGGCTACGAAAATCTGAGCCTTTCGAACAAACGGGATCCCGCCGGTGCGGACCGCGGCCGATTCGGTACTCTCGCGGCATGGGTGCACTGGTTCCGGTGGAAGGACTCGACGGCGCGGGCAAACGCACGCTCACCGATGCCGTCATCACCGCCCTGCGCGCCCGCGGGCTGCGGATCGCCACGCTGGCCTTTCCGCGCTACGGCGTCTCCGTGCACGCCGACCTCGCCGCTGAGGCCCTGCGCGGCAGTCATGGAGATACCGCTCGGTCTGTGAACGCCATGGCGCTGCTGTTCGCGCTCGACCGGGCCGATGCCCGCGACGAGCTCTCGAAACTACTGGCGGACAACGACATCGTGCTACTGGACCGCTATGTCGCCTCCAATGCCGCCTACTCCGCGGCCCGCATGGAACAGGACGCGCACGGCGAAATCGTGGCCTGGATCGAGGAATTGGAGTTCGAGCGCTTCGCACTGCCCGCTCCGGATGTCCAGATTCTCCTGGATGTTCCGGTCGATGTGGCCGAGGAACGCGCGCGCCTGCGCGGCGAAGCCGATGCCGCACGCGCTTTGGACGCTTACGAGAAAGACGGGGGTCTGCAGCGTCGCACCGGTACTGTCTACCGTGAGCTGGCCGAAATGAACTGGCACGGGCCATGGCGGGTGCATCGGACCGGTGACGATCCGGCAACACTGGCCGCGCGCCTCGCGGAAATTGTTGCTGGATAGGGTTGGATGTGCGCCGACAGGTCACGAGTGTTGGCGTGGCGGCCGAATCAGAGCCGGAGAGGTGACAAACTAGACGTTATGAAGCCGAAGATTCTGGTCGTCGACGACGATATGGCTCTCGCGGAGATGCTCACGATCGTCTTGCGGGGTGAGGGTTTCGACCCCCACGTCGTCGGTGACGGCACGCAGGCGCTGACCGCGGTCCGGGAGCTACGTCCGGATCTCGTATTGCTGGATCTCATGCTGCCCGGCATGAACGGCATCGACGTGTGCCGGGTGCTGCGAGCCGATTCGGGAGTGCCCATCGTGATGCTGACGGCGAAGACCGATACGGTCGACGTCGTCCTGGGTTTGGAAAGTGGCGCGGACGACTACATCGTCAAGCCGTTCAAGCCGAAGGAACTGGTGGCCCGGGTGCGGGCCCGCCTGCGCCGCACCGAGGAGGAGCCGCAGGAGTTGCTGTCCATCGCCGACATCGTCATCGATGTGCCCGCGCACAAGGTGACTCGCGGCGGGGCGCAGATCTCACTGACTCCACTGGAGTTCGATCTGCTGGTGGCGCTGGCACGCAAGCCGCGCCAGGTGTTCACCCGTGAGGTGCTGCTGGAACAGGTCTGGGGCTATCGGCACGCCGCCGACACCCGCCTGGTCAACGTGCACGTCCAGCGGCTGCGCGCCAAGGTGGAGAAGGATCCGGAGAACCCTGAGATCGTGCTGACCGTCCGAGGTGTGGGCTACAAGGCCGGACCGCCGTGATCGCTGGCTCCAGAAACCGCGTTCAGCGGTGGCTGGCGGTAGCGGTGGCCTGGTTCCGCAATCTGGGTGAGCAACTGGGCCATGTGTGGCGGCGTTCGCTGCAGTTGCGTGTTGTCGTGTCCACGCTCACCCTGTCGCTGATCGTCATCACGATTCTGGGCGTCGTGCTCACGAGTCAGATCACCGACCGATTGTTGGACGCGAAGATCAACGCGGCCGTCGAGGAAATGGGCCGCGCTCGCAACACCGTTCAGAACCAACTGACCGGTGTGCACGATTCGGGCACCCAGCAGAGTCGCCTGGACGACGCCCGCCGCGCGCTGTTCAGCAGCGCCGGCGGGACCCAGACCGGCGGCGCCGCAGGCAGTTACGAAGCGGCCCTGGCCATGACGGGCGACAGCGGGCAGGAGATCACCTCGGGCGCCATCCAGGAGATCCCCGCCGAGCTACGTCAATTCGTCAAGCAGCGGCAGGTGTCCTATCAGTTCGCCACGGTCTCCAGTCCGGACGGGTACAAGGGCTCGGCGCTGATCATCGGCAGTCCGTCGGCCGATATCGACTCGCTGGAGATCTATCTGATCTTCCCGCTCACCAATGAGCAACGGAGTCTGTCGCTCATGCGCGGCACCATGCTCATCGGCGGCATCGTGCTGCTGGCCGCCATCACGGCGCTGGTGACGCGACAGGTGGTGCTGCCCATCCGATCCGCGGCGCGGATCGCGAGTCGGTTCGCCGACGGGCGGCTCAAGGAGCGCATGCTGGTGCGCGGCGAGGACGACATGGCGAGGCTCGCCATGTCGTTCAACGAGATGGCCGAGAGCCTGTCCAACCAGATCACCCAACTCGAGGAGTTCGGAAATCTGCAGCGCCGCTTCACCTCCGACGTCAGCCACGAACTGCGCACGCCATTGACCACGGTGCGCATGGCGGCCGACCTCATCCACGGATCCAGCGACGACCTGGACCCGGCGCTGGCGCGCTCGGCCGAACTGCTCGTCAACGAACTCGACCGCTTCGAGGGACTGCTCAACGACCTGCTCGAGATCAGCCGTCACGACGCGGGTGTGGCCGAGCTGCAGGTGGAATCGCTGGACGTGCGCATGTGTGCGCGGGCCGCGGTCTCCACGGTGCGGCACCTGGCCAAGGAGTCAGGCGTCGAACTGGTGGTGGACCTGCCCGAGGAACCGCTGGTCGCCGAGGTGGATCCGCGCCGCGTCGAACGCGTGCTGCGCAACCTGCTCGCCAATGCCATCGACCACAGCGAGGGCAAGCCCGTGCTCATGCGCATGCGCGGCGACGTGGACGCCAATGCCGTCGCCATCGTGGTGCGCGACCAGGGCGTGGGCCTGCGGCCGGGCGAGGAGAAGCTGGTGTTCAACCGCTTCTGGCGCTCGGACCCCTCACGCATGCGCCGCTCCGGCGGTACCGGACTCGGTCTGTCCATCAGCGTCGAGGACGCCAACCTGCACGAGGGCAAGCTCGAGGCGTGGGGCGAGATCGGTGTGGGCGCGAGCTTCCGGCTCACCCTGCCGCTGGTCCGCGGCCGCAAACTCGGCACCAGCCCACTCTCGTTGGAGCCGCCCAAGATTCGCGGCGCGGTCTCGCCCGAGCAGCTGGCCCTCGATATCGCGGGCTCGGACGCCGTCCCGGCGGCCATCGCTTCCATCGCGGCGGTGCTCGAATCCGCGCCCGCCGCACCGGAACCGGGCACCGCGGGCCTGGACGGCGCCGCGGCCGAACCCGGCCCCGAGGGGCCGACCGCGGAAACCGAGGACGGGGAACCGGGATTCGAGGTCATCGCCCC
Organism: Nocardia sp. NPDC046763; assembly: GCF_040645495.1. Lineage (NCBI taxonomy): Bacteria > Bacillati > Actinomycetota > Actinomycetes > Mycobacteriales > Nocardiaceae > Nocardia > Nocardia sp. NPDC046763. The sequence goes on from NZ_JBEYYI010000012.1 coordinate 132,433, forward strand.
GGAATTCCCTTTCACCGCTGGGACTGAAAACGGCACCGCCGCTGGGACTGAAAGCGGCACCGCCGCTGGGACTGAAAGCGGCACCGCCGCTGGGACTGAAAACGGCGCCGCCGCTGGGCCCGGAAACGGCACCGCAGCCGAGGGGGAATCCGCCTCCGACGCCGCCAACGGGGAAAACCATGCCGCCGATAATGGTTCCGCCGGTTCCGGCGGAACCGGTTCCGGCCGTGACACTTCCGGCGGCTCGGTACCGGCTGCCCAGGGGGACGGCCAATCATGAGGAGGCCGTCCGCGGGCGGGGCCCTGGTGGTGCTCGGCTGCCTGCTCAGTGTCAGCGCGTGCGCGAGCCTGCCGGACTCCTCGGCGCCGCAGGCGCTGGGCAGCCTGGACCACCTGGCCACCAGCGCCTCGCCGCTGCCGCCCGTCGCCGGGCGGGAACCCGAGCAGTTGCTGCTGGACTTCATGGCCGCTACGGCCGATCCGTCCGACCGGCATCAGTCGGCCCGGCAGTTCCTCTCGCCCGCGGCGAATGTGCAGTGGGACGACGCGGCGTCCACCAGCATCGTGGACTCGCAGCCCAGTACGCTGCGGGAGTCCCGCAACGGCGACTCCGCCACCTACGTGATCCGGGCGCGCAAGATCGGCGAGTTGGCGTCCGACGGCTCGTACCGGCCCGGTGACGGCACCCTGGAGTCCAAGGTCGATATGGAGAAGATCGACGGCGAGTGGCGGATCAAGGATCTGCCGCCCGGCGTGATCGTCGAACAGGCCGCCTTCGCCAAGTCCTACCATCGGTATTCGCTGTTCTTCCCGAACCTGGCCGGGCTGGCCATGGTGCCCGACCTGCGCTGGATCTCCGCCCGCAAGGACCAGCTGGCGCAGCGGCTGCTCGGCCTGCTCGCCCAGGGACCCCAGTCCGCGCTCGCGCCCGCCGTGCGCAACCCCATGGGCGCACCGGTGACGTTGCGCGGGCCGATCACCAAGGCCAACGGCGATGCCGACAACGTCGGTGTCGGTGGCGGCGGGCTGAGCGTCGACTTCTCCGGCGCCACCGCCCTCGACCCGCCCACCCGCGACGTGATGGCCGCCCAGATCGTGCTCACCCTCTCCGGCGCCGACGTGCTCGGCCCCTACCTGCTCAACGCCGACGGCAAGCCGCTCGACGACAAGTTCGCCGCCGGCTGGCAGCGCGCCGATGTGGACGCCCGCAGCCCCGACACCATCGCCCGTAACCGGGCCGGCATGCACGCCGTGCGCGACGGGTCGCTGGTGGCGATCACCGACAGTGGAATCACCGCTGCCCCGGGCTTCTTCGGCGCCACCCACACCCTGCAGTCGGTGGGACTGTCGCCGGATGGGCAGCTGGTCGCCGCCGTCGCCAAGTCGGGCCGTCCGGACCCCGAGCCCGAGCGCACGCTGATCATCGGGACCTATGACGGCCAGGGCTTCCCGGTCGCCACCGGCGGCACCTTCACCCGGCCCACCTGGCCCGCCGACGGCAGCTCGGCCTGGTCGGTGGTGGACGGCCGCCGGGTGATCCGGGCCGTGCACGACCGCGCCACCGGCAATGTCTCGGTGCAGGACGTCGACATCGCGGAACTGACCGCGGTGGTGGCCAATTCGACCTCGCCGCGCGGGCCGATCACCGAGCTGCGCATCTCGCCGTCCGGGGCGCGGGCGGCCCTCATCGCCAACGGCAAGGTGTACGTGGCGGTGGTGGTGCCGCAGCCGAACGGGAAGTTCTCGCTGTCCTCGCCGCTGCCGCTGGCCATCGGGCTGAGCACGCCCGCGGTGTCCATCGACTGGCTCTCCGACGAGAAGGTCGTGGTGGGCCGCGACGGCAATGTGGACCCGGTGGCCGGGGTGCTGGTGGACGGCTCCGAGTTCCGCGCCCAGACCTCCCAGAACCTCACTCCGCCGGTGCGCGTGCTGAGCGCCGCACCGGACCAGGAGTACGTGGCCGACTCCCGTGCGGTGCTGGAGCTGACCCGCAATCCCGAAGGGCGCGAGGACTACTGGCGCGAAGTTCCGGGTCTGGGGGCCAACGCGGTTCCGGTGCTGCCCGGCTAGGCGCACACTGAGAGGCATGGGGGAACTGCTGGATCTGATCCTGCCGCGCGCCTGCGGTGGGTGCGGGCAGGCCGGGACGGGGTGGTGCGCGGACTGCGCCGCCACGCTGTCGGGTCCGCCCATCCGGATCCGTCCGCGCGCCGACCCCGGGGTGCCGTGCTGGGCGCTGGCCGGCTACGCGGGCGCGCCGCGGCGGGCTGTGCTGGCGGTCAAGGAGCAGTGCCGCCGGGACCTGGCGCGGCCGCTCGGCGCCGGATTGGCCAGGGGGCTGGATCATTTGCGGGACACCGCCCGCCCGCTGGTGCTGGTGCCGGCGCCCAGTCGCGCGTCCGCCGCCCGGCGGCGCGGGGGAGACCCGGTGATGCGTGCCGCGAACGTCGCGGCGAGTTGGCTACCAGGTTGCCGACTGGTACGTCTGTTGCGCATGCGGCCAGGCGTGCGCGACTCGGTGGGCCTCGGGCACCGCGATCGCCAGCACAATCTGCACGGGCGGATCATCGTAGCCACCACCCGCCCGCCGGGTGCCCTGTTTCCGGCAAATGCCGAGGTAGTGGTGATCGATGACGTGTTGACCACCGGTGTCACGGTGCGGGAGTCGGTGCGTGCGCTGGCTGATGCGAGCGTGACGGTTCGTGCCGTGCTGGTTACTTGCGCGGCTTGATTCTCCGAAATTTGCGTGAACACTGGCGGACGGGTCGCTGGCGCACTAGGTTGGCGATCAGACACCCGAACCGCAAGTTTGGAGGTGGCGCCTCGGACATATGTGCCGAGCGAGTTCATCGATCGGCACACGTTTCAATCCCGCCGCACGAGCGGCTTGTGCGGCCAGATCCGGGAGGTACGCGTGACGACTACTTCACGACTCTCAGCGAAGAACGCAGACACCACGGTGCTGCTCGATGACGAGGTCATCTCAGACGATTCATCCACTCGGGCCACCATCGCGGATGTCGTGGTCAAGGGCAGGACCCTCGGTGAGGGCGGAGTGCCCGACCATTTCCGAATTCACGTGGCGGACAAGCTCTCTCGGCTCGAGCGGTTCGACCCCACCATCTATCTCTTCGACGTGGAACTCACCCACGAACGCAACCGTCGTCAACGCAAGAACTGCCAGCGGATAGAGATCACCGCCCGCGGTAAGGGCCCGGTCGTCCGGGCCGAAGCGTGCGCGGACAGCTTCTATGCTGCCCTCGAGCTCGCGGTCGAGAAGCTGGAGAGCCGACTGCGCCGGCTCAAGGACCGCCGTCGTGTGCATCACGGGGACAAGACACCGATCTCGGTGTCCGAGGCGACCGCCGGTCTCATCGACGAATCCCTGTTCTCCGCCAATGGATCCATCGCGCACGATCACGCGGCCGACGAGATGGACGAAGCCGCCGGCCCCGGCCATGTGGTGCGTACCAAACAGCACTCCGCGATCCCCATGACGGTCGACGACGCCCTCTACCAGATGGAGCTGGTAGGCCACGATTTCTTCCTGTTCCAGGACAAGGAGACCGACCGACCCTCGGTCGTCTACCGCCGCCACGCCTTCGACTACGGGCTGATCAGGCTCGCGTAATCAGCGGCTGAGGAACACCCACCTTTCGACCGGGGTCACGAACAGGACCCCGGTCGCCTGCTGTACCGCCTCCCCGCGACTTCGGCGGGAGGCTGGGGAGCCGTTGGCGTTGGGCACCAGTGCCGGCGGGTTGGGGGTGTCTGGATCTTGGACGTACCCGGCGAGTTACCCCTGGCGCAGCGAGATCAGTGGTCGCGTTCCGGTCGAAAGCAGCTGTTGCGGCGATGTGTGGTCGAATCCGACACTTGCTGTGACGCGGTGTATCAGTTAATACTGTGGCCATGGCTACCAAGGGCGCTCGCCGTGCTGTCATCGTCGCCGGGGCGCGGACCCCGTTCGTGCGGGCATTCACCGACTTCACGCGGATGGACTCCATCGACCTCGCCGATACCGCCGTGCGCGGGCTGCTGGAGCGGACCGGGCTGCCCGAGCAGGATGTCCAGGCCATCGTGTGGGGCGGGGTGATTCTGCCCAGCGGTGCACCGAACATCGCGCGGGAGATCGCGCTCGATCTGGAACTGGACCCGGGCTGCGAGGGCTACACCGTGACACGCGCCTGCGCGTCCGGGCTGCAGGCGGTGGTGTCGGCGGCCGCCGCCATCGAACGCGGCGAGTACGACATCATGGTCGCCGGCGGCAGCGACTCCACCAGCAATGCGGAGATCAAGCTGCCGCAGAAGCTGGTGCACGCCGCCGCGCCGCTGGCGCTGGGCAAGCCCAAGGCCAAGGACTATCTCACTGCCGCAACCCAATTGGCCCCGTTCTTCGACCTGATGCCACGCCGGCCCCAGATCGCCGAGCGCACCACCGGTGAGGTCATGGGCGAGTCGGCCGAGAAGATGGCGCGCATCCACGGCATTTCGCGCGGCGCACAGGACCACTTCGCCGTCACCTCGCATCACCGGGCCGCCGCTGCCATCGCCTCCGGCCGCTTCGACCGCGAGGTACTGCCGGTCCACACGCCCGACGGGACCGCGGTGTCGCGGGACGGGCTGGTGCGGCCGGACACCAGCCTGGCCAAACTCTCCAAGCTGGCACCGGTTTTCACCGAGAACGGCACCGTCACCGCCGGCAATTCCAGCCCGCTCACCGACGGCGCGTCGGCGGTGCTGCTGATGAGCGAGGAGCAGGCGCGCGCGCTCGGCTTCGAGCCCCTCGCCGCCTTCCGCTCCTGGAGCTTCGTCAGCGTCGACCCGCGCGACCAGGTGCTGATCGGCCCGGCCGTCTCCATGCCGCGAGCCCTGGACCGGGCCGGAATGTCGCTCGCGGACATCGATTTCGTCGATATCCACGAGGCTTTCGCCGCCCAGACCCTGTCCGTGGTCTCGGCGCTGGCCAGCCACGAATGGGCCAAGACCCGCCTGGACCGTGACGCCGCGGTGGGCGAGATCGATCCGGCCAAGCTCAATGTGCACGGCGGCTCGGTCTCCCTCGGCCACCCCTTCGGCGCGACCGGCGCGCGCATGGTCACCACCATGGCCAACGAACTCGCCCTCACCGGCAAGTCCACCGCCCTGCTCGGCATCTGCGCGGCCGGCGGTATCGGCGCCTCGGCGGTGCTGGAACGGGTCTAGCCGACACGCTTCTGCGTCACCGGTTTTCGGCGGCTGTCGCCCGGTCGATTCCCGCCATCCAGGAGTCCGGACCGGCTCGATCGGCATCAGCGGGGACGCGTTCCGCGACCGGTGGACCGGCATCGACACCTTGAACCGCGTGGGCGGAGATTTCCGGAGCAGTGTGCTGGTCGGCGGGTGCGGGCGGTGCCATCGGTGCAGGCGGCGGTTGCCCGAATGTGCCGCAGCAGTGAGCATCGGCGCGAACACGACTTCATGCAGGTGAGACCCTGGCTCGCGGATGCGGGCCGGGGTCTTTTGCGTGCTGCGCGGAAATAGTTGGTGGTGAGGTGATCTCGAATGGGTATTCCCGGGTGACCGAGACGAGCGGAGGTAGGTCATGGTCGCGAGAACGATGATCGGCGCCGCGGCACTCGTGGTCGCGGCGAGCGGCTGTGGCGTGGGAAGCGCTGCGGCGCTGCCACTTCCGGCGACCGGGTCCGAGGGCGGGCAACCGGTGGCGGACCACGACCTGAATCTGCGGCTGCGCAATGCCGAACAGCACGCGGGGGAGCGGTATCCCGTGTACGGGCTGGTGTATTCCGATGCGGCGGTGTGGACTCTGGCGTTCGTGAGCGGCGGGCCGACCGACTACTACACCATCGACGGCGCCCGGGTGGAGCTTGCCGAACCGGCGACCCGCACTGTCGCGCAGGGCGACGTGTTCACCGGGACCATCACGGTCACGGGTGAGCGCGACTCCGGGGATCCGGTGGTGACCCTCGACGACGTCGCGATCATCGGTCATCGCCCGGCCGAGGCGCTGCGCTGACACAGAGACGGACCGCGGGCGGGTGCGGGTATCCCGTCAGCTGAGCAGCGACTCACCGGTCGCGGAAACGGGTCATCGCCGGCAGCCGCACCTATGGTGTGAATCCGATCGAAGGTTCGATCGCGGCCGGGGGCCGGACCCCGTGCCGAGCGGCGATACGAAGACCAATCCAAGACAACAACGATGCGAACGGCTCGGGCGTGGATTGCTGGACGAATCGCGCGCGGCCGCTGGAGGAGCGGATGGAGAGCGTCTTCGCAATCGCCATCGCGATCACGGCCGCCGTGGCGCTGGCCCGGCTCGCCCTGTGGTGCGACGCGCCGCGGACTCGCCCCATCACCGTGGCGCTGTCGCTGCTGGCGATCGGCGCGATCTTCATCGAACCGCAGTGGCATGACGGCGTCGATTCCTTCTTCGTCACCCGTGGTCTGGCGGGCCTCGTCTCGGATGTGGTGCTGCTGGTGGCGGTCTGCTTGCTGTGCGCGCACGTCGCGCGGGTGTGGGACAACGAGTGGCTCAACCGGGCGGCGCTGGTGATCGCGGTCGTCGGGGGTCTCGCGCTCGTCGTCGTCCACGCGATCGCCGTGCATGCGGGTGCGCAGCGCGGGTACACCGGTCAATTGAGCGGTCCGGCAACGGTCTACGGGATCTTGCTGTCGGTACTGCTGATCGCGGTGAACGTCGCTCCACTGATCACGGTGGCGCTGGCGCGTCCCGTCACCCGCATCCAATTCTGGTTCGCTGCTTCGGCTCTGACCTGGGTCGTGATCGCGGGGCTGGGTGGCGCGGCGGCCGTCGACCCTGAGCACTTCGCCGATATCCTCTGGCAGTTACGCCTGCCGCTGGACACGCTCGCACTGTTGACAGGATCGGCCGTGGGGCTGTCGAATCTGTGGCGCAGGCGGCGGGCCGGGGCGGCCCCGGTGGGCTGGTCTGCCCGGACATGACGGCGGTCACTCACAGCCACCGAGCAACGACCTGGAAACTGCCACCGCGAACGTATACTCGGCAAATGGCCGAGTGGATCTTCATGATGCATCCGCCCCGCGACAATTTCATCGCCACCATGACCGCCGACGAAAGATCCGCATTCGTGGCGCACCGGGACTGGCTGGCGCGCCTGGACACCGCCGGTGTGCTGCTGGTGGCCGGGCCTACCCTGGGCGCAGTCAATACCGGCGTCGGGATCTTCACCGCCGACGACGAGGCCGCCGCGCGGCGCATCATCGCCGATGAGCCGGTCACCAGCGGAGGCTTCATGCGCGGCGATCTGCGGCCGATCCAGCTCGGCTACCTCAACCCCCGCACTGAGAGCGAACCCGTCACCTGATCGTCGCGCCAGCAGGATGGCGTGCGCAGTCCGAGGTCTTTCCCTACCATCCGAGGACAGACAATGGCCATCGCGCATCCGACCGAGCATCACGAGATCATCGATGTCACCCGCGCCCAGCGTCCACGAGTGCTGATGGTGGTCGCCAACCCGGCGACCTCGACGACGCTGAACATTCTGGTGGGCTTCTGGGCCGCCGAACTCACACATCCCTTTTACGAATTCACCAGAGCCCGTTATGAGATCAGCATTGCCAGCCCGGACGGAGGGCGAGTCGAGATGGACGCCATGTCCGACCCGCGCGACGAGAGCAACTGGTCGGCAGACGATCTGATCACCATGGGTTTCATCAACACCCCCGAATTGGCTGCTCTGCTGGACAATACGGCTGTATTGGCTGATCTGAACCACGACGACTTCGACGCCATCGTGGTCTGTGGCGGTCAGTCGCCGATGTTCACTTTCCGGGGCCGCAAGGATCTGGCCACCACGATCGGGGCATTCCACGCCGCCGAGAAGCCCACCGCGGTGCTGTGTCACGGTACCTGCGCGCTGCTGGACGTTGTTGCCGACGACGGCACGCCGCTCATCGCGGGCAAGACCATGACCGGCTTCGCCAATGTCGAGGAGGACTTCTCGGATCAAGCCCTGGGTCGTACCGTGATGCCGTTCCGAATCCAGGACGAGGCCACCGCGCTGGGCGCCAACTTCGTCACCGGCGGCCTGTTCCGCGCCTTCGCCGTCCGCGACGGCAACCTCATCACCGGCCAACAGCAGTACTCCGGAGCGAAGGTCGCTCAGATGGTGATCGAATCGCTGGGAATCTGAACGGATCAGGCCGGTGCGTTCAACTGGATGCCGAGGTCGACGGTGAGGATGCGGCCGATCATGCCGCCGAAGGACGGGCCGACGCCGAACTCGCCACGGTCCAGCCTGCCGGTGGCGGTGAAGCCGATGGACGGGCGGCCGGTCACGGGATGCGGCCGCAGTCCGTTCCAGGACACGGTCAGTGGCAGCGGCCGCGTGAGCTCGCCGAAGGTGACCTCGCCGTTCACGTCGAAGGATTCGCCGATCCGGATCGGGCGGGGCGCCCGGAAGGTCATGGTCGGCCGGCGCTCCACATCCAGGAAGTCGGCGTGGCGGACGTGGTCGTCGCGTTTGGCATTGCCGGTGTCGAAGGAATCCAGGTGAACGGTGGCCTCGATGGCCGCCGCTCCGGCCTCGTCCACCATGAATCCGGTGTCGAAGCGCCGGAATTCACCGCGCACGCGCAGCAGTCCGAAGCTGCGCAGCGAGAAGCCGACGGTGGAGTTCGCGGCGTCCAGGGTCCAGAGGCCGGGGGTGAGGGTGATGCCGGTCGAAGTCGTCATGGCCTCGACTGTCGTCCGTTCGCGGGGACGTAACCAGACCGGCTTGGTCCAGGGACCGCCGGTCCGTGGCTAATCGTCTGTGCGTGGCGTGAATTGTTCCCAGTGCACGGCCGATTCGAGGGGCCGCCGCTGGCGCCAGCCGAAGCGCTCGAGGTCCGGGACCTGCTGGAACTCGTGGACCGGTCCGACACACAGCCAGGCGACCGGTTTCACGCCCGGCGGCAGCGAGAGCAGATCGGTGAGGAACGGCTCGTCGTAGAAGCTCACCCAGCCCACGCCCACGCCCTCGGCGGTCGCGGCCAGCCACAGGTTCTGGATGGCCAGGATGGTGGAGTAGATGCCGGTCTCCGGCACGGTCGCGCGACCCAGCACGTGGGTGCCGCCGCGCGCCTGATTGTGGGTCACCACGATGCCGGTGCCGCTCTCCACAATCCCTTCGATCTTGATCGGATTGAAGGTCTCGGCACGATCGGAGGGCAGCGAGTCGTGGAATTGCTGCCGCTTCTCGGCCACATGGTCGGCGAACTTGGTCAGCGTGGCCGGATCTCGCAGCACCACGAAATCCCACGGCATCGAATTGCCGACGCTGGGCGCCCGATGGGCCGCCTCGAGAATCCGGAGCAGCGTGGTGTCGTCGACCACCTCGCCGGTGAATTCGGCGCGGACATCACGACGCAGTTTGATGGCGTCGTAGACGCTCAGACATTCGGTGGCACTGACAGGACCTTCGGAACACACGGCGTCCAGTGAACCAGGCCGGAGGTCGGCCGGGGTCATCGGCCCATTCCCTCGAAAACGCCCCTCGCCGGAAATTCGGCGGGGGGCGTCTCGGGATGCCGGGTGGCTCAGCCGACCAGGGCCAGTTCGCGCCGGGACAGCTTACGGCGGCCCTCCCGCAGCGCGGTGCGCAGGCCGCGGCGGCGTCCGGTCATCGGGTCGATGCTGGACTCGCCGCCGAAGATCTTCTCCGACTTGGTTTCCGGAGCGTCGTCGGTGGAGCGGCGCAGGTACTTGTTGGGCAGCGACAGCTTCATGATGGTGCGCCACGACTTGGCGTACTGCACCGGCAGCGAGCCGGTGGTGTAGGGCAGGTCGTACTTCTCGCACAGCGCCCGCACCCGCACCGCGATGGTCGACAGGTGGTTGGACGGAATGTCCGGGTACAGGTGGTGCTCGATCTGGTGCGAGAGGTTGCCGGTCATGAAGTGCATGAGCGGGCCACCGGAGATATTGGCCGAACCCAGCATCTGGCGCAGGTACCACTCGCCCTGCGTCTCGTTGTCGCAGTCGAACCTGGTGAACTTCTCGGCGCCGTCGGGGAAGTGGCCGCAGAAGATGACCGCATTGGTCCACACATTGCGGACGATGTTCGCGGCCAGATTGGCGGTCAGCGTGCCCAGGAAGGCCGGGCCGGTGAGCAGCGGGAAGACCAGGTAGTCCTTGGCGGCCTGCTTGCCGATCTTCTTGAGAACGGTCTTGCGGTCCTCCTCGAACTGGATGCGCTCGGGCGAACCCGGGGCCCACTTCTTCTTGGCGACCTTGCCGAGCTCCAAATGCTGGATGGCGACACCGTATTCGAAGAACATCTGCAGCAGCAGGTTGTAGACCGGCTGTCCGAGATAGAACGGCGACCAGCGCTGATCGCGGGTGACGCGCAGCAGGCCGTAGCCGATGTCGTCATCCATGCCCAGCACATTGGTGTACTTGTGGTGCAGGAAGTTGTGGGTGATCTTCCAGTGTTCGGACGGGCCCGCGTTGTCCCATTCCCATTTGGTGGAGTGGATTTCCGGATCGTTCATCCAGTCCCACTGCCCGTGCATCACATTGTGGCCGATCTCCATGTTCTCGATGATCTTGGCGGTACCCAGCAGGGCCACGCCGGCCAGCCACGCAGGCGGGAAGAGACTCGCGAAAAGCACTGCGCGGCCACTGATCTCGAGGCCGCGCTGGAGACGGATCACATTGCGGATGTAACGGGCATCCTTATCGCCCAGGGACGATTCGACCTCACGGCGGATGGCGTCTAGCTCCGCCCCGATCGCTTCGACGTCCTCCGGGGTGAGGTGCGCGTATTCCTTGACATCCGAGATCGCCATGCCGGTTACAGTACCGTAGGTTACGGTCCCGTAGGTTGGCGAAGATCGAATCTCTAACGTGTCGAATACCGCATTGTTTTCGTGACTCTACTCTGCTAGCGATTGCGCCGGAGTTTACGCGAGAACCAGCCACCGCGTTGGGCTTTATCGGCCAGCGCGGCCTTTTCTGTCCGGGCCTTTTCCTGCAGTGCGGCCTTGGCCTCGCGCAACACCTGCTTCTCGTGCGCGGCCTTCTCTTTGAGCGCCACCTTGGCCTCCTGCATGGCGGACTGCAGCCCGCGCCGCTCGCCGGTCTCGGGGTCCAGACCCCAGCGCGGCTGGTGCTCGGCCAGCCACTCGCTCGCGCTGTGCCCGGCCAGCCATTCACTGCCGTTCCACGTCGGCATGGACGGCAGCGAGATCCCCGCGAACTTGCGCTCCGAGGAGGTCTCCGGCGCGTCGTCGGAGGTCCGCTTGAGCCACTGGTCCGGCAGCGCCAGCTTGTGAATCGTGCGGAATGCCAACAGGTACTGCTTGCCCAGCGAGCCGGTGGTGTACGGCAGGTCGTACTTGTCACACAGCTCCTGCACCTTCGCCGAGACCTCGGGATACCGATTGCTCGGAATGTCCGGGAACAGGTGGTGCTCGATCTGGTAGCTGAGATTGCCGCTCATGAACGCCATCACCGGGCCGGCATCGAAATTGGCGCTGCCCAGCATCTGGCGCAGGTACCACTCGCCCTGCGTCTCGTTCTTGAACTGTTCCTCGGTGAACTTCTCGGCGCCGTCCGGGAAATGGCCGCAGAAGATGACCGCGTACGCCCACAGATTGCGAATCAGGTTCGCGGTGGCATTCGCCTTCAGCGTCGACTTCCAGGCGCGACCGGTGAGCGCCGGATAGATCACGAAGTCCTTGGCGACCTGTTTACCGGCCTTGCGCCAGAACGCCGTGTTCGGTTCGTTGATGAAGTGGCGCAGGGGGAAGAGCTGGGTCGGGGGCACACCCATCTGCTCCTTGGTGGCCGCCAGATCGTGCAACGCGATGCCCCACTCGAACAGCGCGGCCAGAAACAGATTCGCGACCGGCTGCGCCAGGTTGATCGGCTTCCATTCCTCGTCGCGCGTCATGCGCAGGATGCCGAAGCCCAGATCGTCATCCATGTCGAGGATGTTGGTGTACATGTGGTGCGAATAGTTGTGCGCGGCTTTCCACTGCGCCGAGGTGCCCGTCATATCCCACTCCCAGGTGGTGGAGTGGATCTCCGGGTCGTTCATCCAATCCCATTGCCCGTGGCTGATGTTGTGCCCGAGCTCCATGTTCTCGATGATCTTGGCGACCGACAGCAGCGCGGTGCCGGTCAGCCACGCCCAGCGCTTCTTCGACGCGAAGAGCGTGGCGCGGCCGGCGGCCTCCAGAATCCGTTGCGCCGCAATGGTGCGCCGGATATAGCGGGCGTCGCGTTCACCGAGCGAGTGCTCGATATCGCGCCGAACGGTGTCGAGCTCCTGACCCAGGGTCTCTATATCGGCCGCCGTCAGATGGGCGAACGCCTTGATGTCGGTGATGGCCACCGGCAATCCTTCCGTGTCTGATTTGCCCTCCGCTTCGCTACGGGCGGGTTCGCGGCCTGGGAGGTCTCGTTCTTCCCTCCCTCCGCTCCCCCGCTCCGCTCAGTCCAGAACGAGACGGGCCGCGAACCAGGAGGGGGCTGATAACGAGAGTAGCGGTGTCTGCGCGTTCGGGTGTCGGTCAGTGGGTGTCAAACCTCGAGGGTGCAGTCACCCGCCGCGGCCGAGATACAGGTCTGGATCTTATCCCCGGCGCGGTGCTCCTTGCCGTTGCGCAGATCGCGCACATGGCCCTCGGTGACCGTGACCACGCAGGTCTGGCAGATGCCCATGCGGCAGCCGAAGGGCATCTGCACGCCCGCGCCCTCACCGGCCTGCAGCAGCGTGGTCGCGCCGTCCACCTCGGCGGAGCGGCCGGCCTTGGCAAAGGTGACGGTGCCGCCCTCAGCGGTGGCGTTGCGCTCGATCTCGAAGCGTTCCACGTGCAGCTTGGACTCCAGAACGGCGGCGGCCCAATGGTTCTCGATCTCGTCCAGCATGGGCAGCGGGCCGCAGGCCCAGACCTCGCGCTCGCGCCAGTCCGGCACCACCTCGTCCAGATCGGCGAGCGCGAACTTGCCCTGCTCGCCGGTGAGGTGCAGGTTCGCGGTGAAACCCGGGTGCCGGTCGTCCATGTCGCGCAGTTCGTCGCCGAACATCACGTCGTCGGGGGTGCGGGCGGAGTGGATGTGCATGACATCCGGGACCGCATTGCGGCGATCCATGGTGCGCAGCATGGCCATGACGGGCGTGATGCCCGAGCCCGCGGTCAGGAACAGCACCTTGGAAGGCGCCGGATCCGGCAGCACGAACCCGCCCTGCGGCGCGGCCAGCCGCACGATGGTCCCGGTCGGCACGCCGGAGACGATGTGGCTGGACAGGAAGCCCTCCGGCATCGCCTTCACCGCGATGGAGATGAGCCGCTTGCCCTTGTGCGCGCTGTCGCCGGTCCAATCCGGCGGGCAGGTCAGCGAATACGAGCGCCAGTGCCAGCGGCCGTCCACCAGTACGCCGATGCCGATGTACTGGCCCGGCTCGAATTTGAAGTCGAACCCCCAGCCCGGCTTGATCACCAGGGTGGCCGAATCTGCGGTCTCCTTGCGCACCTCCACGATGCGGCCGCGCAGCTCGCGCGCCGACCACAGCGGGTTCACCAGGTGCAGGTAGTCGTCGGGCAGCAGGGGAGTGGTGATGCGTGCCGCGGCGCCGCGCAGCGCGTCGAGGGGAGTCCGTCCGCCGGTGCCGCCTTCGGCCACGGGGGCTTCCAGCCAGTCCCGCAGCCCTCGCACGGAGAACCCACCACTCTTCGATGCCATATCCCGGAACGCTTCCTGTCGTCGTGCGCGCTGGTCAGCGCGGCGTCGTAAGCCTGTCGCCCATGTGATGAGCAACCATCACAGCCAGGTTACGGCATCGTAGGTTACGGGGGCTGTGTTGGATTGCCCCTTCGCTTCGCTCCGGGGCGGGTTCGCGGCCCCGAGGTCTCGATTCTTCCCTCCCGCCGCTCCTCCGCTTCGCTCCCCCGCTCCAAGCGCGGGGAGGCGGAGCGCAGTCCAGAATCGAGACGGCCGCGAACCTGTGTGTTACAGGAGGTCGAGGAGGAACGGGAGTTCCTGAGCGGCATACCAGGCGAGCTGGTGGTCCTCGGCGTCGCCGAGCACGAATTCGGCGTCGGCGTCGCCCATGTCGGCGGCGTCGATGACATCGACGGCCTTGGCGACCTCGGACTCGGCCTCGGCCAGGTCCACGTGGATGGACGCGATGCGGTCGTAGATGATCGGGCCCGAGAGGCGGACCACGGCATCGTCGAGATCGGGGCGCAGGGTCGCGCCGTCCACGTCCGCCGCGATGACCGCGCGGCGGAAGACCGGTCCGGCCGGGGTCTTGCCGGACTCGTCGCCCGCGTCCTCGCCACCCAGGTCGGCGACGGCCTGTTCCTCGGCGAGCAGTCGCAGCGAGGCGCGCGCGGCCTCGGCCATGGCGACCTCGGCCAGCTCCTCGTCGTCGCCGGAGGCGTAGGCCTCGCGCAGTGCCGGCGTCACCGCGAAGGCGGTGTCGTTGAGCGCGCGAATCTCGCGGTCGGCGACCAGTTCCCGCAGCATCGGCACCGTGGCCGGGACGTAGACCCGTAGTTTCTTCGAGACGCGGGACGACTCACTGGACGCAGGCACCGAGCATCTCCTCCATCGACTCGTGCACCGAAGCGGTCAGCACCGCGATGTCCGCCATGGCGTCGCGATCGGCGGTGAGTCCGTAGAACACCCGTCCGTCGTAGGACGTGAGCCCGATGCTCAGAGCCTGAAAGCGCAGCAGTGGCGACACCGGGTACATCTCCAGCATCCGCGCGCCGCCGATGTACATGGGCTGCTGCGGACCCGGCGCGTTGGTGATCACCAGATTGAACGTGTGCTCTGCAAAAGTACTCGCCGACCGCACGCTCATGGCATGCAGGCTCGCCGGTGCGAATCCGGCCATGTGCATCAGGGTGCGGGCGCGGACCCCGAGTTGATGCCGGGAATGGGCCTCGGTCGCGTGCTTGATGTGCTCCATGCGGATCACCGGATTCGGTTCGCCGACCGGCAGATCCACCAGCAGTGAGGTGACCTCGCCCGCGGGTTTGAGCTCACCGTTGGGTCCGTCGGAGTAGACCGACATGGGCACGACCGCCCGCAGCGCGTCGGCCTCGGTGAGCACCTGCCCGCGCGAGAGCAGCCAGTTGCGCAGCGCGCCCGTCACCACGGCGAGGATCACGTCGTTGATGGAGCAGTCGAACCGCTTGCGGATCTTGCGGTAGTCCTCCAGATCGGTGCGCACCACCTCGAACCGGCGATTTCGGGAGGTGCGGGTGTTCAGGGGACTGTCGGGTGCGCCGATGGCCGCGGCCCGGACCATGGACACCAGTTTCCGCACCGCCTTGCCGGTGGCGTCGACCATGGCGAAGGCCTCGGCGACGTGGTGGCGGGCCACCTCCAGGCCCTCGCGCGGCTGGGTGGCCAGATGCAGCACCGCGCCGAGCAGCAGTTCGATGTCGGCGGGCTCGCGATGGGCGATCCAGGCGTCGTTGGCGACCTCGCGGGGCGCGATCGAGGTGTCCAGGATCACATGCCCGATCTCGAGCGCACTGTCCCCGTCGACCAGGGCCGAATGGGTTTTGGTGAAGATGGCGCAGCGGCTCTCGGAGAGGCCCTCGACCAGGTACATCTCCCACAGCGGTCGGGAGGGGTCGAGCGGGCGTGACGCCAGCCGCGCCACCAGATCCAGCAGCTGCTCGTCGGTGCCCGGTTCGGGCAGGGCGGAGCGGCGGATGTGGTAGGTGATGTCGAAGTGGCTGTCGTCCACCCACACCGGGCGGCCCAGCGTGAACGGGATCTCCCGCACCTTGCGGCGGTACAGCGGCACCAGCGGCAGCCGCGACTCGACGAGAGTTGCCAGCCGCTCGTAATCGAGCGGCCCGTGCCCCGAGTTTCCGGCCGGCGCGGGATTGCGCAGGATGGCCAGGGAACCGATGTGCATGGGGTTGCTGCTGGATTCCAGCCGGTAGAACGACGCGTCCTGGGGCGTCAGTCTGGTGATCACGCTGCCCGCTACTCCCTAGTCCCTGCCTGCGCCCGCAGTGTCCCCCTGCCTAGGCGCCGGCGGTTCTTCCATCAAATGCTGCCGTGGCATTCTTCGAAGGCAAGCTATCGCAATCCGATCACCTGGGGGAATGGATGGGCGGCACTGCCCGAGATCACACACCGTCATCGGTGTCCCCTGCTCCGGGTGCGCGGGCGCAGGCCTCCGCACGCCGGACCCCCTACATCCTACGTCAGGGGTAACGAATGGGCCTCGGACGCAAGATCATTCGCTGAACGGTCGCTGGCCCTCCCGATCGGCTCCCGGGCAACCGTGCGGGCCGCTCGGTTTCACAGCTTCCCTCAGCACGCACACCCTCGCCCGCGCAGTTCAGCACCTACGATGGGCTCCGGATTACCATGGCTAGTGATTGCGCGCCCGCGCGCAGGCTTCCCGCCATGGTGGGGGCTACCGACAACACCGACCAGAGGACTACAAGACCCGTGCCTGCGCTGAGTTTTTCAAGGTTGCTACGGATTGGTGAAGGTCGCACGGTCAAGCGGCTGGCAAGCCTGGCGGACGAGGTCATCGCCCTCGACGAGGAGTACACGGCCCTCACCGATGCCGAGCTGCAGGCCAAGACCGCGGAGTTCCAGCAGCGCTACGCCGACGGCGAGAGCCTCGACGAGCTGCTGCTGGAGGCTTTCGCGACCGCGCGGGAAGCGTCCTGGCGAGTGCTGAACCAGAAGCACTACAAGGTGCAGATCATGGGTGGCGGCGCCCTGCACATCGGCAATGTGGCGGAGATGAAGACCGGTGAGGGCAAGACCCTGACCTGTGTGCTGCCCGCCTACCTCAACGCCATCTCGGGTGAGGGCGTGCACGTCGTCACCGTCAACGACTACCTGGCCAAGCGTGACGCCGAGTGGATGGGCCGCGTGCATCGCTTCCTCGGTCTCGAGGTCGGCGTGATCCTGGGCGGCATGAGCCCGGCCGAGCGCCGCGAGGCGTACACCGCGGACATCACCTACGGCACCAACAACGAGTTCGGCTTCGACTACCTGCGCGACAACATGACCCACTCGCTGGACGATCTGGTCCAGCGCGGGCACAACTTCGCCATCGTCGACGAGGTCGACTCCATCCTCATCGACGAGGCCCGCACCCCGCTCATCATCTCGGGCCCGGCCGATGCCTCCTCGAAGTGGTACGCGGAGTTCGCGCGCATCGCGCCGTTGCTGAAGAAGGACCTGCACTACGAGGTCGACATCAAGAAGCGCACCATCGGCGTGCACGAGGCGGGCGTCGAATTCGTCGAGGACCAGCTGGGCATCGACAATCTGTACGAGGCGGCGAACTCGCCGCTGGTGAGCTACCTGAACAACGCCATCAAGGCGAAGGAGCTCTACACCAAGGACAAGGACTACATCGTCCGCAGCGGCGAGGTCATCATCGTCGACGAGTTCACCGGCCGAATCCTGGTGGGCCGCCGCTACAACGAGGGCATGCACCAGGCCATCGAGGCCAAGGAAGGCGTGGAGATCCAGCCGGAGAACCAGACGCTGGCCACCATCACGCTGCAGAACTACTTCCGTCTCTACGACAAGCTCTCGGGCATGACCGGTACCGCCGAGACCGAGGCGGCCGAGCTGCACCAGACCTATGGCCTGGGTGTGGTGCCGATCCCCACCAACAAGCCGATGGTCCGCCAGGATCAGTCCGACCTGATCTACAAGACCGAAGAGGCCAAGTTCGCCGCGGTCGCCGACGACATCCAGGAGAAGCACGAGCTGCGTCAGCCGGTCCTGGTCGGCACCACCTCGGTCGAGCGCTCGGAGTACCTGTCCAAGCTGCTGACCAAGCGCGGTATCCCGCACAACGTGCTGAACGCCAAGTTCCACGAGCAGGAAGCGCAGATCGTCGCGGAGGCGGGCCGCCCGGGCGCGGTCACCGTCGCCACCAATATGGCCGGTCGTGGTACCGACATCGTGCTGGGCGGCAACCCGGACATCATCGCCGACATCCTGCTGCGCCGGCAGGGCCTGGACCCGGTGGAGACCCCGGACGAGTACGAGGCCCAGTGGCACCCGACCCTGGAGCGGGTCAAGGAGCAGGTGGACGAGGACGCCGAGGCGGTCCGCGACGCTGGTGGCCTCTACGTGCTGGGCACCGAGCGGCACGAGTCGCGGCGCATCGACAACCAGCTGCGCGGTCGTTCCGGCCGTCAGGGCGACCCGGGCGAGTCCCGCTTCTACCTGTCGCTGGGTGACGAGCTGATGCGGCGCTTCAACGGCGCGGCGCTCGAGTCGATCATGACCCGGCTGAACCTGCCCGACGATGTGCCGATCGAGGCCAAGATGGTCTCGCGCGCCATCAAGTCCGCGCAGACCCAGGTCGAGCAGCAGAACTTCGAGATCCGCAAGAACGTCCTCAAGTACGACGAGGTCATGAACCAGCAGCGCATGGTGATCTACGCCGAGCGTGCCCGCATCCTCGAGGGCGAGGACATGGAGGGCCAGGTCCAGGAGATGATCACCGACGTGATCACCGCCTACGTCAATGGCGCCACCGTCGAGGGTTATGTCGAGGACTGGGATCTGGAGAAGCTGTGGGGCGCGCTGAAGACGCTGTACCCCATCGGCATCGACTACAAGGACCTCACCGGCGAGAGCGACGGCGGCGAGGTGGGCGAGCTGTCCCGCGAGGAGCTGCTGGACGCGGTGCTCGAGGATGCGCACGGCGCCTACGACAACCGCGAGTCGGAGATCGACGGCCTCGCGGGCGAGGGCAGCATGCGCAATCTGGAGCGCCAGATCCTGCTGAGCGTCCTGGACCGCAAGTGGCGTGAGCACCTCTACGAGATGGACTACCTCAAGGAGGGCATCGGCCTGCGCGCCATGGCGCAGCGCGACCCGCTGGTCGAGTACCAGCGCGAGGGCTTCGACATGTTCGCGGCCATGCTCGAGGGCCTCAAGGAGGAGTCGGTCGGCTTCCTGTTCAACCTCCAGGTCGAGGTGCAGCAGCCGCAGCCGGTCGGCGTGAACGTGGCCGCGGGTCTGCAGTCGCCGGTCGGTAACCGCCCGCTCCCCACCGAGGAGGACGCGGCCGCCGGCGGCAATGGCGCTCCGGCGGCCCTGCGCGCCAAGGGCATCGACGAGTCCGGTCCCCGCGGCCTGTCCTACTCCGGTCCGGACGAGGGCGGTCACGCCAACATCCGCAGTGACCGCGACGAGTACGGCCTCGAGGACGGTCAGGGCGGCACTCGCCGCGAGCGCCGGGAGGCGGCCCGTGCCCAGGGCAAGGTCGACCGCGCGCCGCGCTCCAAGCGCCGCCACTGAGCGAAGCGCCGCCGCCGAGCGAATCGAAACGCACTGCGCCCCGGGTGTTCACACCCGGGGTGTCGTGTTTTCCGGTCTGGACCAGCGGTTTTCGCGTGGTCATGAAACAGTCACGATCGGTTCGCTGAAATGGGTTCCAGTCCGGTCGCCGCGGGGCGGCCGAGCAGGAAGGAATCACGATCATGCGCAAGACTTTTGCCCTCACCGCCATGGCCCTGGGCATCGCCGGGCTGGGCGCCGCGACCGCGCACGCGGAGACCCTGACGGTCGACGGCAACTACGCCACCGTCGACGCCTGCGCCGCCGACGGCAATGGCGGCCAGTTCCACGCGGGCGGCGTGCAGCTGCGCGGTGAGGACGGCTGGCAGTGGCGGTGCGATCAGGGCGCCGACGGCCTGTGGTACATGACCATCTTCCGTTGACCTAACGCCGGACCCCGGCTCCAGCGGAAACCGTGCCCTCGGCGAAAACGCCGGGGGCACTGTCATTTTCGGGAACGAACCGCACGGCTGATTCCTGATGAGGACGTCCGATTCGGGCGACCGCAGGGCCGCTCGGTTGGCATCCGGTGAAATTCCCTGCCGCTCAGGTGTTTCGGCGGCCCGGCAGGGGGTATTCGGTCTCTGGGCGTGGTTGTTGCAGCCTGCCGCCGATCCGAATCCCATTTGTACCATTTAACTTCGCCGGGATCGCAATCGAGGGCATTTTTATCGCGCGAACCGGGTTGCACGTTAATTGAATTGCTCCCCTCAAATTTGTGATGTGCGTCATTCGGGACATTTTGTGCCAATTGCTCGGCGGCTGCTTGGTTGCACGCTATTAGCTGAGTTAAATTCCCGGATGTGTGGGAGGACCTGAAGTTTTACGGGCGGGAACGCGAACGGAGCCAGTTGGATCGTGCTCTCGCCGCGGCCAGGTCGGGGCGGGGATCGGCGCTGGTGCTGTACGGCGACCCGGCCATCGGCAAGACCGCGCTGCTGCGCACCGCCGTCGATCGCGCCACCGATTTCCGGGTGCTGCGCTGTCAGGGCATCAGCACCGAATCCGAACTGAATTTCGCAGCCCTGCACGAACTTCTGCTGCCGGTGGCCGACCGGCTGCCGACACTGCCCACAGCCCAGTCCCGGGCCCTGGGCGTGGTGCTCGGCCTGCACGCCGGTGCGGCCGACGCCTTCCTGGTCGGCGCCGCCCTGGTCCGGCTGCTGTCGGCGCTCGCCGCCGAGGGCCCGCTGCTGCTGGTCGTGGACGAGGCCCAGCTGATGGATCCGGAGTCGGCGCAGGCGCTCGTCTTCGCCATCCGCCGGCTGAACGCGGCGCCGGTGACGCTGCTGGTGGCACTGCGCGACGATCCGGCCGGCACGCTCTGGCGGGAACTACCCGCGCTGCCGGTCACCGGCCTACCCGATACCGACGCCCGCCGCCTGATCGCCGAGCGGCACGGCGCGCTGGGTGCGCTGCGGCTGGCCCGGATCCTCGCCGTGGCCGGTGGCAATCCGCTGGCCCTGCACGAATTGCCGGACGTCGTCGGTGATCTCGCGGGCACCGCGCCCGAGCCGATCGCGCTGGGACCCGGACTGCGCGCGGCCTTCCGCGATCGCGTCGCCGCGCTGCCCGCCGGGGTGCGCGTGCTGCTGACCGTCGCCGCCACCGAGACCCGCGGCGTGCTGGGCATCGTGACCGCCGCCGCGGCGGCCCTCGGCGTCGATGCCACCGCGTGGGAATTCGCCACGGCCGCAGGCCTGCTCACGGTCGGCGACGGCCGGGTGGAACGCACCCATGCCCTGCTGTGCGCCGCCGTCCACGATGCCGCCACGGCCGCCGAGCGCCGCGCCGCGCAGCTGGCCGTGGCGGACGCGCTGACCGGACCGGCCGGCACGGCGGATCTGCGCTGCTGGCACCGGGCCATGGCCGCCGAGTGCCCCGACGAGGAGCTGGCCGCCGCGCTCGCCGCCGAGGCCGCCGGCTCGGATCACGGGCACATGGCCGCCGCGGCCATGCTGCGGCAGGCCGCCGCGATCACGCCGGATCCGGAGCGGGCGGGGGAGCGGCTGGCCGCGGCCGGTCGATCCGCCTGGGCGGGCGGCGATATCGCCTCCGCGCGCGGTCTGCTCGATCGTGCCACCGCCCGGCTCGGGCCGGAGCGGGCCGCGGTGGCCGGGCGCGGGCTGGCGGGGCTGCTGGAATTCGTTGCGGGAGAACCGGAGCGGGCGAGCCGCCTGCTGCTGCGCGATGCCGAGCTGGTGGACCCCGAGACGGCCGCGCACCTGCGGATCGACGCCGAACGCGCGCGCTGGGTGGCCGGGCACGGCGTGCTCGACCTGGGTCCCGCGGAAATGACCATGCGGGACGGTATTTCGCGCTTCCACACCATGGTCCGGCCGCTGCCGCCGGCGCCGCTGGTGCTGCTGTGGGGGCTGGCGGACGCGGCCCTGGAGCCGTATACCCAGGCGGCGGCGTACCTGCGGGGCAGTTCGGCGCCCGCCGCGGTGTCGCTGTTACCGCAGCTGGCGATCATCCAGTTCGCCAATGGCCGGTTCGCGGCCGCCGAGCAGACCCTGGCCGAGGCTTTCGAGCTGGCCGCGGCGGGCGGGATGGAGAACGTGCTCGCCCAGTGCTGGGCCCTGCGCGCGAAGATCGCCGCGCTGCACGGTGATTCGGATGCGGTGCTGGACAGCGCGGACCGGGTGCTCGCGCTGGCACGTCCGCGCCGGTCGCATGCGCTCATCGCGTCGGCGCACTGGCATCTGGGCTTCCACGCGCTGAGCCTGGGTGATCGGGAGACCGCGTATCTGCGGCTGCGGACCCTGGCCCAGCCGGGGCACGACGCCCGCCATCCGACCTACGCGCGGCTGGCCGCGGTGGAGCTGGTGGAGGCCGCCACCCGGGTCGGCCGGCAGGCCGACGCGCTCGAATATTACGGGGAGATCCGCGATTGGGCGGTGCGGTCCCGCGCGGACTGGGCGCTCTCGGCCGCCTACACCTGCCGGGCCCTGCTGTGCTCCGGTGATCGGGCCGACCACTACTTCCGGCGCGCGCTGGCCGTCCGGCGCACCCACCACGATCTGAATCATGTACGCACCCAGCTGCTCTACGGCAAGTGGCTGCGCCGGGCCCGCCGGCGCGCCGACGCGGCCGACCAATTGCGCACGGCCGCCGAGGCGTTCGAGGGCATGGGCGCGGCCCAGTGGGTGCTGCGCGCCCGGCAGGAGCTGGAGCTCACCGGCCGCCGCGCCGCACCGGTCACCGCGCACGGCGAGACCTCGGTGCTGACGGCGCAGGAGCTACGGGTCGCGCGGCTGGCGGCGCAGGGCCTGACCAATCGGGAGATCGGGACCGACCTGTTCCTGAGCCCGCGCACGGTGGGCCATCATCTGTCGCGGGTGTTCGGCAAGCTCGGGCTCAGCGGCCGGGCCGATCTGGTCGACGTGGATTTCGACAATGGCATGCGAATTGTGCGGCCACGCTGAAGTTCTCGTATCGGAGTGACGCTCCCGGACGTCATTCCAGGTGGACCGACTCGCCCCAATAGCGGGGGTCCCAGTTGATGAGGATCATCCCGGCCACACTGCCCGCGCAGCCACCGCAGGCGTGTACCTGGATGAGGTTGTCCACATCGGTGTCTCCGGCGAGCACGGCACGGGTGGAAAGCCACACCGCCCGCAGGTGCAGGGCAGCGGGCTTTCCGCAGCGCACGCATTCCGGCAGCGCGCCTTCCGGATCGTTGCGCCCTATCCGGACTTCCGGGGTGACGGGTGCGCCGGGCCCGAGGGCATCGTCGAGGAGCGGCGAAAATTCCTTGCGCTCACGGTCTTCCACCCGGGCAGGCTAACTATTTCCGGCGGTGTCCGCACGCCGGCGGCCGGGATCGGCGACCCCCTTCGGCGTCGATCCGGGACGGCGTGGGAACCGGTCGGATCAGCTTCCGGTGGTGGTGGTCGTGGTCGTGCCGGCGAACAGCAGACCGGTGGCAGCGGCGGCCACACCCAGAACGCCGATCTTGCGCATGAAATCTCCTCGGAATCAAACGAATCAGCGGAAATCAGCTGGCGACGAATGTTTGGCACGCAATCTTCTGGGAATGCAATGGATATCGATCGGGTGAGTCGCCGAATTTCGGGATCGAATTCGCGCCGAATTTTAGCCGACAGTATGCGAATCAAGATCGGTCGCTGTATCGGTCACTGAATCGGTCATCGATGAAAGGTTCGGAATCGCATATCCACCATGGGATCTCAGTCGATGGGACGATGGCGACTTCGAGTTTGTCCGGCCCTCGGCACCGAGGTAGCTTGCAATGTGCGCGATATCCGGGTTATCCAGGGGAGGGAACGAGAACAGACTGAACTGTCTCGTGTATTGAGCGAGGCGCGTGCCGGCCGCGGCGGGGGATTGCTCCTGTGGGGTGAACCGGGAATCGGAAAAACCGCACTGTTGCGTGATGCCGAAGTGCGCGCCGCCGATTTTCGAGTGGTGACCTGCCGTGGATTTCCCGCCGAATCGGAGCTGGATTTCGGCGCGCTGCACGAGCTGCTGCTCTCGCTGACCGATCGGGTCGCCGCGCTGCCCGTCCCGCAGGCGCGGGCCCTGGCCGCGGCCCTCGGCCGGGACGCCGGCCCGGCGGACCGTTTCCTGGTGGGCGCGGCCCTGGTCACACTGCTGGCGACGGTCGCCCAGGAACGGCCGTTGCTGCTCATCGTCGACGACGCCCAGTGGGTGGACGCGGCAACGGGGCAGGCGCTCACCTTCGCGCTGCGCCGCCTGGGCGCCGGCCGGGTGGCGATACTGGCCGCGATGCGCGAATGCCCGGCCACCACGGTGTGGCAGGCGCTCCCCGTGCTGCCCGTCGCACCGCTGACCGACGCGCACGCGCGACGACTGCTGGCCCTGCGCTCCGGCGGCATCGGCGAGCCGCGCGCGACGCGCATGCTGCGGCTGGCCGACGGCAATCCGCTGGCGCTGCAGGAATTTCCCATCGACTCCGAGGACGGTGCCGGAATCGGTTGGGGGCCGGCGCCTTTCGGACCGCGGCTGCGCGCCGCCTTCGCTGATCGGCTGGCCGCCCTGGAACCTCAGGTTCGCACCCTGCTGACCGTGGTGGCCGCCGAGGACCGTGGCACGCTGTGTCCGGTCGCGACGGCCGCGACCGAACTCGGTGTCACCGCGGCGGATTGGGAGTCGGCGCTGGCGGCCGGGCTGCTCACGGTCACCGACGGGCGCGTCGAGATGCGGCACCGTCTGCTCTGCGGCGCTGCCTACGACGCCGCGTCCACGGCCGAGCGCCGCGCCGTCCACCTGGCCCTGGCCGATGCCCTGCCCGGCCCCGAGAACGGCGACCTGCGCACCTGGCATCTGGCCGTCGTCCTCGACGGCCCGAATCCCACGCTGGCGCAGTCGCTCGCCGACGGTGTCGAGCGCGTGCGCCGCGCCGGAGCGCTGGCCGCGGCCGCGGTGCTGCGCCGTGCCGCGGCCATCACCCCGGACCCGGACACCGCCGGGGTGCGGCTGGCCAGTGCCGCCCGATTCGCCTGGGAGGGTGGTGATATCGAGTCGGCCCAGCGTCTGCTCGCGCTTGCCGAGACCCGCACGACGCCCGCCGCGATCGCAGCGGCCAGCGGCGGCCTGTCCGGCCTGCTCGAATTCGTCACCGGCGACCCGGCCCAGGCGCACATCCTGCTGCTGCGTGATGCCGAGGCCATCCGCCCGCCCGCCGCGCTGCCGGAAACCGCTGCCGCGGGCCCGGATTCGCCATGGCGGGGCGGCGGCGCCGACCTCGCGGCCGGTCTGCGGCTGCTCGCCGACCGGGCGGCCTGGTCGGTGGGCCGCGCCGCGGACCTGCCGCTGGACGGTCAGCTCGAGGCGGCCGGGGCCGCGCCCTCGCCCATCGCGGCCGCGCATCTGCTGCCGCCGGCCGGGCAGTTGCTCGAGTGGGGTCTGGCCGAGCGGGCGCTGGAGCCGTATCTGAGAGTGGCCGGGGGCCTGCGTAATTCGGGGGACCGGCCGGCCGCGCTCGGCGTGCTGCCGCAACTGGCCGTGGTGCAGTTCGCCACCGGCCGCTGGGAGGCGGGGGAGAGTACCCTGGCCGAGGCGTTCGACCTGGCCGCCGGCGCGGGCGCGGCCAATATCCTGGCCCAGTGCTGGAACCTGCGGGCGCGGCTGGCCGCCCAGCGCGGCGACGGGGACACGGTGGCCGAGAGCGTGGATCGCGCGCTGGCCCTGGCTCGCCCGCACGCGGTGTCGGCGCTGATCGGCGGCGCGTACTGGCATCATGGCTTCCACTCGCTGACCGCCGGGGATGCCGAGTCCGCCTATCGCCGCCTGCGCGCGCTGTACCTGCCGGGCCACGAGGCCGCGCATCCCACGCTGGCCCGGCTGGCCACCCTCGACCTGGTCGAGGCCGCCTGCCGGGTGGGCCGCTTCGACGAGGCCGCCGAGTACGCCGAGCTGATCGCGGCCTGGGCGCGGCGCACGCGGGCCCGCTGGGCGCTGACGACCGCCTACTCCTGCCGGGCCCTGCTGGCCGACGAGGACCGCGTCGAGCACTACTACCGCCGCGCCCTGGCGGTTGGCGACACCCGACATACCAGCTTCGGCCGCGCCCGCACCCAGCTGCTCTACGGCAAGTGGCTGCGCCGGGTTCGCCGCCGCCGCGCCGCCGCCGAGCAATTGCGCGCCGCCGCCGACGCTTTCGACCTCATCGGCGCCATCGCCTGGGCCACCGGCACCCGCTCCGAGCTGGACCTCACCGGCACCGGCGGCAAGCCCGCCACCGGCTCGACACCGCTCACCGCGCAGGAATCCCAGGTGGCCCGGCTGGCCGCCCAGGGTCTCACCAATCGGGAGATCGGCGCGGAACTGTTCCTCAGCCCGCGCACGGTCGGGCACCACATGTCCCGGATTCTCGAAAAGCTCGGTCTCACCAGCCGTGCCGAGCTGCGCGGCATCGACTTCGACAATGGCATGCGCCTGACACGCCCGCACTGAGGCCCGGTTCCGGCAGCCGCAAATGCCGACAGCTAATGTCCAGCAGCAATTTTCGGATCAGGTCCGGGTGAGCTCGAACAGCCGGAAGCGGCGAGTGCCCGCGAGCCGCTGCTCCATGGCGTAACCCGGCCAGAACTCCAGCGCCCGCCGCCACGCGCGATCGCGCTCGGCGCCTGTCAGCTGCCGCACCTCGACCGGGAACCGTTCCTCGCGGACCAGCAGTTCGGCCCGTTCGGCGTCGCGCAGATTGGCCGACCAGGACGGCTGTTCGGGCCGGCCCCAATTCGACGAGACGATCAGGAAGCGCTTCTCGTCGTACGGGTCCGGGACATAGAGCAGGCTGACCGTGCGCGGCAGGCCGGTGCGGCGGCCGGCCACCGTGAGCTGCAACGCGGGCAGGCCCGCGACATCGAGTATTCCCTTGCGGCCGTGCGTCACTCGCCGGGTGACGCGTTCGAGCGCGAACACCGCCGGCGCGATGCGCATGACGGTCCGGCGGCGGGCAAGGCCGCGGCCCAGCCGCGGGAGCGGGTTCCAGCGTGCGGGCGCCTCGGGCCGGCGCCGCCATTCAGCGAAGACCATGCACCGATTATGTTGCTAGGGCGCCCAGCGTGCCCGATCCCAGTCGTCCTGCCACTCGTGCGCGTCGGCCGGGGACCGGTCGTCCGGATGCGCGGGCGGCAGCGTCTCATCCTGGCCGCGCGGCCCGGAATCGTCCTGGTCCCGCCCCGATCGACCGGCCTCGTCGGGTGGGGGCCGGACATTGCTGTGCCGCCACCCGTTGGCGTGCGGCGGTTCGGGAAGTTCCTCGCTCATGACCATCCCTTCGTGCCGGTTATGCACAAAAGGTATCGAATGGGCGATTTTCTAGCTAACTCGGGGCTAGCTTCAGGCGTCGCTGTTGCCCCGGAACCACGGATCGTTCGAATTGAGGGCGATGAGCAGGCGGCGGATGGCCGCTACCCGGAGTTCCTTGCCGGGCAGTTCGTCGAGCGCGCACTCCGGATCGGCGGGCGGGCCCAGGTGGGTGCAGCCGCGCGGGCAGTCCTCGATGGCTTCGGCCAGATCGGAGAACGCCTGGATGACGTCGTCGGGGGTGATGTGCGCCAGGCCGAACGAGCGCACGCCGGGCGTGTCGATGACCCAGCCGCCGTCGGGCAGCGGCAGCGCCACCGACTGGGTCGAGGTGTGCCGCCCCTTGCCGACTCCGGACACCTCGCCGACGGCGCGCTCCGCCTCCGGAACCAGCCGGTTCACCAGGGTCGACTTGCCCACCCCGGAGTGGCCGATGAACGCGGTCAGCTTGTCGTCCAGCAGGTCCAGCACCGGCTCCAGCGGATCCTCGATGCCGCCGTAGACGATGGTCAGATCCAAATCCTCGAAGGCCGAGGCGAATTCGGAGTCGGCGGCCAGATCGTGCTTGGTCAGGCACAGAATCGGTTGCAACCCACCGACATACGCCGCCACCATGGCCCGCTCCACGAACCCGGTGCGTGGTGGCGGATCGGCCAGCGCCACCACGATGAACAGCTGCTCGGCATTGGCCACCACCACCCGCTCGAACGGATCGGTGTCATCGGCGGTGCGGCGCAACACCGTTCGCCGATCGACGACCCGGACGATGCGGGCCAGGGTGTCGGGCTTGCCGGACAGGTCGCCGACCACGTCCACCTGATCGCCGACCACGATCGGCGTGCGGCCGAGCTCGCGCGCCCGCATGGCCGTCAGCGGCCGGTCCGGATCCCCGTCCAGCACGCACCCCCAGCGTCCGCGGTCCACCGAAACCACCATGGCCGCTTCGGCATCCAGGTGCTGCGGCCGGGTCTTGGTGCGCGGACGGGAGCCCTTGCCCGGGCGTACCCGGACATCGGACTCGTCGTACTCGCGCCGCCTCAGTGGTCTGCTCCCGACGAGCCGAGCATGCCGTCCCAGAGTTCGACGAAGTTGGGCAGGGTCTTGGCGGTGGTGTCGATGTCCTCGATCTCCACACCCGGCGTCACCAGGCCGATGATCGCGCCGGCGGTGGCCATCCGGTGGTCGGCGTAGGAGCGCCACTGTCCGCCGGTGAGCGGGTTGGGCACGATGACCAGCCCGTCCTCGGTCTCGGTGACTTTGCCGCCCAGCCGGTTGAT
Source organism: Nocardia sp. NPDC046763 (assembly GCF_040645495.1). NCBI lineage: Bacteria > Bacillati > Actinomycetota > Actinomycetes > Mycobacteriales > Nocardiaceae > Nocardia > Nocardia sp. NPDC046763. The sequence goes on from NZ_JBEYYI010000012.1 coordinate 160,837, forward strand.
CTCGGTGGCGAGCGCGGCCAGCCGGTCGGTCTCGTGCCCGCGCAGGTGCGCGATGCCGCGCAGCCGGGACGGCGAATCCGCCAGTGCCGCAAGGGCGGCCACGGTCGGGGTCAGCTCGCCCACGTCGTGCAGGTCGATGTCGATGCCGGCCAGGCGCTCGGGCCCGCGCACGGTGAGCACGCTGTCGAAGAAGCGTGCCTCGGCGCCCATGCGCACCAGGATCTCCCGGATCACGTCGCCCGGCTGGGTGGTGAGCCGCGGCCAGTGCGGAATGCTCACCTCGCCGCCGGTGACGGCCGCGGCCGCCAGGAACGGGGTGGCGTTGGACAGGTCCGGCTCGACCTCCCAGTCCACCGCCCGGATCGGGCCGGGAGCGACGGTCCAGGTCTGCGCCTTGCGCGGATCGTTGGGCGCGTCCACGCGAACGTCGGCCCGCCGCAGCATCTCCACGGTCATCTCGATGTGCGGCATGGACGGCAGCGCCGCACCGTCGTGGTTCACGGTGACGCCCTGCTCGAACCGCGCCGCCGACAGCAGCAGCCCGGACACGAACTGCGAGGAGCCCGAGGCGTCGATGGTGACCGGCCCGCCGCGCAGCCTGCCCATGCCGTGCACCACGAAGGGCAGCTGGTTGCCGTCGATGTCGAGGCCCAGTGCGCGCAGCGCGTCCAGGATCGTGCCGAGCGGCCGTACCCGCGCCTGCTCGTCGCCGTCGAAGGCGACATCGCCGCGCGCCAGCGCCGCCACCGGCGGCAGGAAGCGCATGACGGTGCCCGCGAGCCCGCAATCGACCATGGCGCTGGTGAATTCGGCGGGCGGGGTGACGGTGAGCGTCTCGCCCTCGCCCTCGATGCCGGTGCCCATGGCCCGCAATGCCGCGATCATGAGGTTGGTGTCCCGGCTGCGCAGCGCGCCGGTGATGGTGGACGGCCGATCCGCCAGCGCGGCGAGGATCAGCGCACGATTGGTAATGGATTTGGACCCGGGCAGGGTCACGGTCGCGTGGACGGGAACTCGGACGTGGGGCGCGGGCCAGAAAGTCACATGGCCATCTTCGCACTCCCGCCTCTCCGCGCCTTTTCGCCGACCGATAATTCTCACCGGACTTGGTCGCGGACCGGCGGTCGGGGTGCGGTGCCCGACCGGGCCCGTACCCGATGAGTTACCCCGAACTCACCAAGTCGGTTGTTCCGTCGGGCATGGACGAGCCTAGACGTATACGTATATGAGTACGTAGACTGGGTCCGTGATCGATCCCATCAGCCTCGTAATCGGTGGCGCGCTCGTCGTCGGCGGCTGGCTCGCGGGCCGATTCGGCTCCCCCCGCACCAAACCCGGCACCGCGGCCGGCCCGGCCGTGTGCGGCTGTGGCCACGACCTCGCCCTGCACGACCGCGAAGTGGGTCATTGCCATGCCGAGACCTTCCGCAAGACCGGCATGGGTCTCAAGGCGTGGGCCCGCTGCAACTGTCAGCGCTACACCGGTCCCACCCCGCTCGAAGAGTTCTTCGCCCCCACACCCTTGCCACCGGCTCCCTGAACGCGCGATGCCGGTCTCGGTGGTGGAGACCGGCATCAACTGCCTGTGGCGCTTGGCATTTCAGGGAACCGCTGAGCGCTGTTTCTGTGGTGCTCGGGGTTTCGGAACCCCGAGAGTCCCGAGAGTCGGCTCTCCCTACTTGGCGCGCCCGTGAATCAGCGGCACGATCTTGCGCAGTAGCTTCATGGTGCGGTCGGTACGGGTGTAGGACAGCAGCGCCATGCCGGGAATCGCGAAGCGCTGCACCGCGATCGAGTGCGGACGCGAGAACTCCAGCAGGCCCGGCGCACCGTGGATGCGGCCGATGCCGGAGTCGCGCACGCCACCGAACGGCAGCCCCGAGATCGCCGCGTAGGACAGCACCGAGTTCACCGAGGTGCAGCCGACCTGGAGGCGACGGGCGATCTCCATGCCCTGATTCTTCGAGTACACCGCCGACCCGAGCCCGTACTTGCTCTTGTTGGTCAGCTCCACGGCCTCGTCCACGCCGTTGACGGTGCGGATGGTGACGGTGGGCCCGAAGGTCTCCTCGCACACCGCATCCGAGGACTCGTCCACGTCGACCAGCACGACCGGTTCGATGAAGGGCCCCTTGACAGATTCTGGCCCGCCCAGCACGGCCTTGCCGCCGTTCTTCAGTGCGTCGTCGATGTGCCGGCGCACGATGTCGACCTGGCTGGGCATGGTCATCGGACCGTAGGAGGCCTTGGCGTCCGAACCCGGCTTGATGTCGGTGAGGATGCGCTTGACCTCGGCGACGAACTCGTCCGCGACCGACTTGTCCACGTACACCCGCTCCACGCCCGCGCAGGTCTGGCCGGAGTTGGCGGTGGCGCCCCAGGCGACCGCGTCGGCGGCGGCCTTGACGTCGGCGTCCGCCGCCACGATCACCGCGTCCTTGCCGCCGCACTCCAGCAGCACCGGGGTGAGGGTCTCGGCGGCGGCGGCCATGATCTTCTTGCCGGTCGCGGTGGACCCGGTGAAGGCCAGCTTGTCGACGCCGGACTGCACCAGCGCCGCACCGGTCGCGCCGTAGCCGTTGATGGTGATGAAGACGCCGTCCGGCAGTTCGGGGTTCGCGTCGGCGAACGCCTTGGCCACGAAATTGCCGATGCCGGTGGAGAATTCGCTCGGCTTGAAGACCACGCAGTTGCCGGCGGCCAGCGCGTAGGCGATGGAGCCGTTCGGGGTGTAGATCGGGTAGTTCCACGGCCCGATCACGCCGACCACGCCCAGCGGGCGGTACTCCAGGTGGGCGGCGAAGTTGGTCATGAACGCGCCGGGCGCGACCTTCTTGGGCTTGAGCACCTTCTCGGCATTGGAGGCGGCCCACTTGATGTGCTCGAGGGCCAGCATGAGCTCGAGGAAGGCATCGTCGAGGGGCTTGCCGTTCTCGGCGTGGATGAGCTCGCTGAGCTCGTCGGACTTCTCGACCAGCTTGCTGCCCCAGCGCAGAATGTGCTTCTTGCGCTCGGCGTAGGTCAGCGCGCCCCAGGTGGCGGCGGCGGTCCTGGCCTTGGCGACGGCCGCGCGCACCGCCGCCTCATCATCGATCTTGTAGGTGGCGAGGGCCTCGCCGGTGGCAGGGTTGACCGAAGTCAGCGTGTCGGCCTGATCGAGCGTGGCGGTTTCGGTTGCAGTCATGATTGGCGGCGATCCCTTGATGAGAGTGTGATGAGACGAACGTCTCATACCGTCCAAGTGATGTCAATTGCCATCACATCGCGGGCGATTCACTTCTGGTGGCTGTCGGCACGCGATGGCAGCATGGTCGGCATGTGCGGTAGATACGCGACCACGACGAATCCCGCGAAGCTGGCCGTCGAGCTCGATGCTATCGACGAGACCGGCGACCAGGGCTTCGATCCGAATTACAACGTGGCCCCGACCAGTCAGGTGCTCACCGTCGTCGAACGCCACGATCGCGACCACCCGGAGGATCCGGCCGCCCTGCGCATCCGGGCCATGCGCTGGGGTCTGATCCCGCCCTGGACCAAGGCCGCCGAGCCCGGGATCCCGGTGAAGGGCAAACCGCTGTTCAATGCCCGCGCCGACAAGGCCGCCACCACCGCCTCCTTCCGCGATGCCGTGAAGAAGCGCCGCTGTCTGGTGCCCATGGACGGCTGGTACGAGTGGGTCACCGCGGCCGATGCACTCGGAAAGGCCGTCAAGCGGCCGTATTTCATGTCCCGCGCAGACGGGGGACGCCTCTATATGGCGGGTCTGTGGTCGATCTGGCGTGACCGCAGCCAAGGTGACGAGGCGCGGCCGCTGCTGTCCTGCACCATCCTGACCACCGATGCGGTCGGCGATCTGGCCAAGGTCCACGACCGCATGCCCCTGCCGATGCCGCGCGAGCACTGGGACGCGTGGCTGGACCCGGACCACCCCGCTCCCGAATCGCTGCTGGAAACGCCTTACCCCGCAGCGGTTTCGGACATTCTGGTCCGCGAAGTGCCGTCACTGGTCAACAGCGTCAAGAACAACGGCCCCGAACTGCTGGCGCAGGTGGACGAGCAGGCCGGTCAGATCAGCCTGATCTGACCGGCCCGGCCCGCAAGAGATTCGAATCCCGCACCCACACTTCACGGTCGGTAGCCGATCGCAATGCCCCCGCCGCGTCTCCGCGCCGGGGCATTGCCGATTCGGTTGTGGTCCGGCCGATCAGACCGCGGCGGCGTCCGCCTCCTCGACGGCTTCCTTCCTGGCCTGGATGCCGCCCGCGGTGCGCAGCGGCACCTCCTTCCAGAACAGCACCAGGATGAATCCGAGCAGCGCCACGAAGGTGGCCGACAGGAACACCCGATCCATGGACTTGGCGAAGCCCTCCTTGAAGGGGTGCGCCAGCGTCGGATTCAGCTGCTGAATCACCGAGCTGTCGTTGAGCACCTGGCCCACGACCGCCGGAGCGGTCTCCTGGTTCGACAGGCCGAGGACGACCTTCTTGTCGACCGAGTCGGGGCCCTTCACCGCGTCCGTAGCGGCCTGCGTGTAGGCCTGGTCGCCCCGGACACTCTCCAGCGAGGTGGTGATGTTCGGAGCCAGCTGGGTGAACAGCACCGACAGGAACACCGCCACACCCAGGGTGCCGCCGATCTGCCGGAAGAAGGTCGCGGCCGCGGTGGACACGCCCATGTCCTTGGGCGGCAGCGCGTTCTGCAGCGCCAGGGTCAGCGGCTGCATCAGGTTGCCGAGGCCGAAGCCGGTGATGACCATGAAGATCATGACGACCCACAGCTCGGTGTCCGCCGACACCAGGTGCAGCAGGAACAGGCCCGAGGTCAGCAGCGCCGCGCCCACCGGCGGGAAGTACTTGTACCGGCCGGTCCGAGCGATCAGCTGGCCGGCCAGGATCGAGCCGGTCATCATGCCCGCCACCAGCGGCAGCATCAGCAGGCCCGCCTTGGTCGGGCTCGCACCCTGCACCACCTGGAGGTACTGCGGCAGCAGGGTGATGCCGCCGAACATGGCCGCACCGACCACCACCGAGATGACCACGCCGAGGGCGAAGGTGGAGTTCTTGAACATGCGCAGCGGGATCAGCGCCGCGTCGCCCTGCTTGGCCTCGACCGCGATGAAGGACAGCACGCCGATCGCGCCCAGCGCGTAGCAGAGGATGGCATGGCTGCCGGTCCAACCCCATTCGCGGCCCTGCTCGGCGACCACCAGCAGCGGCACCAGGCCGACGATCAGGGCCGAGATGCCCATCCAGTCGATCGGCACCTTGGTGACGGGGCGCTTGGGCAGCTTGAGCACACGGGTCACCACGGCCAGCGCGATGATGCCGACCGGCACGTTCACCAGGAACACCCAGCGCCAGCCGGTGACGCCCAGGATCTGGTCGGTGCCGGACAGGATGCCGCCGACGACCGGGCCCACCACGCTGGAGGTGCCGAACACGGCCAGGAAGTAGCCCTGGTAGCGGGCGCGCTCCCGCGGGGACACGATGTCGCCCATGATGGTCAGCGCCAGCGACATCAGACCGCCCGCGCCCAGGCCCTGGAAGGCCCGGAAGGCGGCCAGCTCGTACATGGAGGTCGCCATGGAGCAGGCCAGTGAGCCGACCACGAAGATGGAGATGGCGGCCAGGTAGAACGGCTTGCGGCCGTACATGTCCGAGAGCTTGCCGTAGAGCGGCGTCGCCAGGGTCGAGGTGATCAGGTAGGCGGTGGTCACCCACGCCTGCGCCGAATAGCCGTGCAGCTCATCGGCGATGGTGCGGATGGAGGTCGACACGATGGTCTGATCCAGGGCTGCCAGCAGCATGCCCATGATCAGGCCGCTCATGATGACCAGGATCTGCTTGTGGGTGAAGCCGGCCGAATTGAGTTCCGGCTCCGCCACTTCCGCTTGTGTAGTCACGAATTGCTCTCCGCGGGTGCGTAATAGGACTGAAGGTCTTTGTGGGCGGCCATATCGGCCAGCATGCGCTGCCGGGTCTCCTCGTAGCCGTCGACGAAGCGCCGCAGCAGGGCGCCGAAGGTCTCCCGTTCATCGGGATCCCAGCCGACCAGCATGTGGCGCAGCGAGTCGTTGCGGCGGGCCCGGATCTGGGCGGCCACGGTGCGGCCGGTGTCGGTCACGTCGAGGACACTGACCCGGCCGTCGGCCGGATCGGCGCGGCGCTCGATGAGTCCGCGCTTGACCAGGCTCGCGACCTGCCGGCTGATGGTCGAGGCGTCGGAGTAGAGGGCCTCGGCCAGCGCGCCCGAGCGTTTCGGGCCGTCGTGGATCAGCTGGAACAGGATGCTGAACGCGGCCGGTTCGATCTCGCCCTGGGTCATGGACGCGACCTGCGCATTGGTGCGGTCGCGCAATTTGGTGAGCCGGGCGATCTCATAGGCGATGGCGTCGACAAGGCCGTCGTCGATGTCGGTGGGGGTAATCGCCGGGTCATCGTCGGTCACGGTCGATCTCACCTCCTTGCGTCGGGCAACTGCTTGTATGCGTCAACTAGTTGTATGGCGCAAGTATTCCGACATAGTTGTCCCTTGGCAAGTTTTTTCCGGAGGTTGTGTCTCCGGTCACGGGTGAATCGGACAATTCGCCCTTCAGGGGCAGGTCAGGCCACCGCGACCGCGGCCGTCACCGCTCCCGTGAGCCGGACCAGATCCGCCGGGGCGAGCTCGATCTCCAGCCCGCGCTTACCCGCGCTGCACAGCACCCGATCCCACTCCAGCGCCGACTCGTCGATGACGGTCGGCAGCCGCTTCTTCTGCCCCAGTGGCGAAATCCCGCCCAGCACATACCCGGTCGTTCGCTCCGCCTTGGCCTTGTCGGCCATGGCGGCCTTGCCGCCGCCCAGCGCCGCGGCCGCCGCCTTCAGTGACAGGGTGGTCGGCACCGGCAGCACCGCCACCGCCAGCCCGCCCGACCCGAGCTCGATCACGAGCGTCTTGAAGATCTGCCCGGCGGTAACCCCGAGCTCGCCCGCGAGCGCCTCCACCGCCTCCGCCCCGTACGAATCACTGCGCGGGTCATGGGTATACGAGTGCACCCGGTGGTCCACCTTCGCCTGCATCAGAGCCTTGATCGCCGGGGTCGGAGCTGCAGCCATGGGCACACCCTATCCAGCGAACGCAATCGGATTTCCGGTGCTGGGAACAGGGTGAGCGCCACGCCTGTTGCACGCGATACGCGCTTCGCAGCAACCGCAGGGCCCACGGTTCGCGGGCGCACGCATCCCATTCATCCAAGGAGGAGTCGGTGACCGTTCTGGTCGAAGAGCCCCCGGTGCGGACCGGGCCGCTGCTGTTCCGCAGGGGAGCCGCCGACGTCGCGCCCCCGGCCGGTTTCCTGGCCGAATCCCTGTTCGCGGTAGATTCAATTGCTACGGCGATCGAAGGGATTAGCGTGACGAGCGACGACGACATGGTCGATCGCCAGCGTGATGACGACGCGGACAGCGAGCGCATCGACGCCGGCGACGATCAAGCGGTCGACTATGACGAGGTGAGCGAATCCGGTGCCAGGAGTGCCGAATCCGTGGCGGAACTGGCCGCGCGATTCGAGCGTGACGCGCTCCCGCTGCTGGATCAGCTCTACGGGGCGGCGTTGCGCATGACTCGCAACCCGGCCGATGCCGAGGATCTGGTGCAGGAGACCTTCGCCAAGGCCTACCAGGGGTTCCGCTCGTTCCGCGAGGGCACCAACCTGCGGGCGTGGCTGTACCGCATCCTCACCAATACCTACATCAACTCGTATCGGAAGAAGCAGCGCCAGCCTGCGCAGTATCCGACCGACGAGATCACCGACTGGCAGCTGGCCTCCACCGCCGAGCACACCTCCACCGGTCTGCGCTCCGCGGAGATGGAAGCCCTCGAGGCGCTGCCGGACGACGACATCAAGGCCGCGCTGCAGTCGCTTCCCGAGGAGTTCCGGATGGCGGTGTACTACGCCGACGTGGAGGGCTTCCCCTACAAGGAAATCGCCGAGATCATGGGAACTCCCATCGGTACCGTGATGTCCCGACTGCACCGTGGCCGCAAGCAGCTCAAGGGCCTGCTCGCCGACGTGGCGCGGGAACGTGGATTCAATCGATCGGGCAGCGATGCGGCGCGTGAGGAGGTAACCCAGTGAGCGACGAGATGGAAGAACTGGACTGCTCGGCGGTGCTCGCCGATGTCTGGCTGCTCCTGGACAACGAGTGCGACGACACCGTGAAGGCACGGTTGCGCGAGCACATCGACCGTTGCTCGCCGTGCATCGAGGCCTACGGCCTGGAGGAGAAGCTGAAGTCGCTGTTGAATCGCAAATGCGGCGGCGACCGCGCACCCGATTCGCTGCGCCAGCGCCTGACGATGGAGATCCGGACCAGCTACACGCGCGTTGAAAGGCGTGTCGTTACGGATCCGGAGAGCTGATGTGGTGGCGGCCCGGGTAACTCACCGGGTACGTCCAAAACAGGTTCGGCACTTGGCCGCCGGCACGGGTGTGCGAGCGGGAACGGCGACCGGCTGCCCGCGCAAGTCCCGGAGAGGCGGAACCGAGCGGCACCACTTCCGATGGGAAGTGGTGCCGCTCAGCAGTTTTCGAGCTTTTCGCTACGGCTCAGGCGTTCGGCCGCTTGCCGTGGTTGGCGGCATTCTTCTTGCGGCCACGCTTCTTACGTCCACGCTTACCCATAGGTAATCTCCCTTCAGTCGGTCGCCATTCTTTCATGTGTGGTTGGCTGTACCTTCAGGGGCTACGGGTCACTCGAACGTGAGAGGTGTACATGGCTGAGGAAGTGAAGGCCGAGATGGTGTCGACCGTGCTGAACGTCGAGGTCGCTGTCGGCGAGAAGGTCAGCGCCGACCAGACCCTGGTCCTGCTGGAGTCGATGAAGATGGAAATCCCCGTCATCTCCGAGATCGAGGGCACTGTCGCCTCCATCCATGTCAGCCCCGGCCAGGTGCTGCAGCAGGGTGACCTGATCGCCGTCATCTCCTGAGCGACGAGCCCCCGACCTGCTCCTGACGCGTCCTTGCCGAGTCGCGTGGGAACATACACGCGACGTGGGAACAGAGGAGCGTGGGTGAATGTCGACACTGAGTGAGCTGCTGGCCGAGCACACCGATCTACCGGGTGCGGCTGTCGACCATTTGCAGCGGGTGGTGGGGGACTGGCAGTTGCTGGCGGATCTGTCCTTCGCGGATCTGCTGCTCTGGGTGGGCACGGGCCCGGTCAGTGCGGGCGCGGAGGTGGTGTGCGTCGCCCAGTGCCGCCCCACCACAGCGCCCACCGTGCACCTCGAGGATCTGGTCGGCACCCTCGCCACCAAGGAGGCGAATCCGCAGGTGTTCGAGGCCCTGCTGACCGCTGATATCGCTCGCACCGAAACCGATACCGCGCTCACCGGCGTCTATCACCCGCATCCCGTACACGCCATGCGCGAGGCGATTCCGGTGCGGGTCGGTGACGACATCATCGCCGTGCTCGGCCGCGACACCGATACCCAGCGTCGCAAGATGCGCTCCAGCCTCGAGATCGCCTACATGTCCTGCGCGGACGACCTGTGCCAGATGGTCGCCGACGGCACCTGGCCCGCGCTCGAGGACCGCACCGGCGCGCACTCCAGCCCCCGCGCGGGCGACGGTTTCATCCGCCTCGACACCGAGGGCACGGTCGTCTACGCCAGCCCCAATGCCCTGTCGGCCTATCACCGCATGGGTTTGCAGAACGACCTGGTCGGCCAGGATCTGGCGCTGACCACCCGCTCGCTGATCACCGATCCGTTCGACGCGCAGGAAGTGGTCGGCGACATCCAGGCGGCCCTGGCCGGAAAGGCCGGGCGCCGAATGGAAGTCGAGGCGCGCGGCGCGACCGTGCTGCTGCGCACCCTGGTGCTGCGCCCGCACGGGGAGCTCGCCGGGGCCGCGGTGCTGGTCCGTGATGTCACCGAGGTGAAGCGGCGCGACCGCGCGCTGCTGTCCAAGGACGCGACGATTCGCGAGATCCACCATCGGGTGAAGAACAACCTCCAGACGGTGGCGGCGCTGTTGCGACTGCAGGCCCGACGCACCGAGAACGAGGAGGCCCGCTTGGCGCTGACCGAATCGGTCCGCCGGGTCACCTCGATCGCCTCGGTGCACGAAATGCTGTCCATGTCGGTTGACGAAGAGGTCGATCTGGACGAGGTGGTGGACCGACTGCTGCCGATAATGGCCGATGTGGCGACGGTCCACACCGCCCGCATCAAGGTGCGTCGCGCCGGATCGCTCGGCGTCTTCTCCGCCGAACGGGCGACGCCGCTGGTCATGGTGCTGACCGAGCTGGTGCAGAACGCCATCGAGCACGCCTTCGACGCCGGCGAGAACGGTACTGTCACAATCCGTTCCGAGCGTTCGGCCCGCTGGCTCGACGTCATCATCAGCGACGACGGCCGCGGCCTGCCCGACGGATTCAGCCTGGAAGCCTCCGACCGGCTGGGCCTGCAAATCGTCCGCACACTGGTGACGGCGGAATTGGGCGGGTCCATCGGACTTCATCCCGGCGCCGATGTCGGCACCGACGCGGTCCTGCGAGTTCCCCTCGGCCGTCGCTCCGCCCGCTGAAAGATATTGCGCGGCGGACAAGTTCGGGCGTAGTGAAAAATCTGCGCCCGAACTTTCGTTCGAAGAGGCAATCCCGTTGAACGGGAATTCCTCTCGTGATCAGAATTGGGCAGGGGCTTTGGGAGTGGAGCCCTCGAGGTGCTTCCGGGGGTTCGGGGCGGAGCCCCGAGAGTCGGGAGACTTGGCCGGCCCCTATACACACTGAAGCCCGGCACCTGAATTGGTGCCGGGCCGAATTGCGATGCGGCCGCGAGGCTGGGGTCGGCCGTAACGCCTGTCGCCTAGCTGGTTAGACGACGGTGCGGGTACGCGTCCGCGCGTTGCGGCGCTTCAGCGCGCGACGCTCGTCTTCGCTCATACCACCCCACACGCCGGCATCCTGGCCCGACTTCAGGGCCCAGGAAAGGCAGTCAGCGGTGACGGGGCAGCGAGCGCAGACCAGCTTGGCATCGGCAATCTGCGCGAGCGCCGGACCACTGTTTCCCACCGGGAAGAACAGCTCGGGGTCCTCGTCGCGACAGATGGCCTTGTGGCGCCAGTCCATTCCTCTGCTCCTTTGCTAGGGCGCGCACGGCGCTGCCCCTTGGGTTTGTGGTCCGTTCACTTGTGCGACTCGAATGTTTCCGCACGGTTGCTTGTGAATGCTTTCACGAACACCGTAGATGTCAATAGATACCCGGTGCACCGTGGGGAAGCTCACGCTGTAAGACCCCTACATGGGGATCCGCCGTGTCATTTGTACTCGGTTGGGCCAGCTTTCGCAGCGCAACCGCGATGTTTCTCACGCGTGTCGAACCGGCTAGGGCTTCGGCGCGACCACATCGAGGATATCCGGGACGGCTGTGAAATTCACCATGTTGCGGCGTCCGATGAAGTCGCCATCGATTTGCAAGCCGATCGGTTCGGTCGCGGTAACGGTCACGGCCGGAACGTCGTCATCGCGAAACAATGTGCGGCCCTTGGGATCTCCATGGGCTGCCAGCAACTGACGGGCGACCATCAGGGTGGGCAGAACACCCATAGTTCGCATGGCAAACACCCCGAGACCCGATTCGAATGCGGTTCCCGGGTTGGTGACCACGGGCGTGTTGTCGAGATAAGTCCAAGGACTGGCATTGGTCACGAATGCGTAATGCACGTCCGTGACCGGTTCGTGACCTGGAATGTCGAGACGCACTTGCGGGGCATGTCGTTTGGCGCGGAAGAACTGCCGGACCGTGGTGCGCAGATAGCGAGCGGGCGTGGCGGCTTTGCCATTCGCGCGCTTGGCGTCGATGGCCTCGCACACATCCGCGTCGAGTCCGACTCCCGCGCTGAAGAGGAACCAGCGATCGTCGGCGACGCCGAGCCCGATGCGGCGGTCCGCGTCGTCGGCCACCAGATCGATGAGCTGATTGGTGGCGGTCACCGGATCCTGTTCGATGCCGAGCGAGCGCGCGAACACATTCGCCGAGCCGCCCGGGATGACGCCGAGCCGCGGCACCCACTCCCGCTGCGGCTCACCCGGCAGCGGGAGGAATCCGTTGACGGTCTCGTTCACCGTGCCGTCCCCGCCGTGCACCACGATCAGGTCCATCCGGGTGTCGGCGGCCCAGCGCGCCAGCTCGGCGGCGTGCCCCCGGTGCTCGGTGTGGTGAACGGTCAGCTGGGTGCGGCTTTCGAGTGCGTGAGCAAGCAGATCGCGAGTAGACCGAGTGGTCGAAGTGGCATTCGGGTTCACGATAAGCAAGGTCCGCACGGTGCCTATTTTGCCTCCGCTCCGCTCCGGCGGGTTCGCGGCCCCGAAGTCTCGTTCTTCCCTCCTCCGCTCCTCCGCTTCGCGCCCCCGCCTCGAGGCGGAGATCTATCGAGCCGCAGCCGGGCCGCGAACCTTGAAGTGCCAGTTCCGAACTGGTTTCGGCCGTACGGGTGCACTGCGCAACGACGCTCGGTCGTAGGCTGGGCGGGTGGCTGAGCAGAACAACGGCGAGAACAAGCCCGCGGGCGAGAGCGACGCGGTGCCGGCGACGGTGCGCGTGGCGGGCGCGCTCGTAGCGCTCGAGGGCGCGCTGGGCCTGGTCGCGATGGTCGTCCTGATCATCGTCGGCGTGAACGGGTCGGCGCAGAGCCCCAAGAACAGCTATCTCACCGCCGGGTACGCGGCCATCCTGGGTGGCGCGGTGCTGGCCGCGGGGATCGGGCTGATGCGCGGGAAGCGGTGGGGGCGGGCCATCGCCACGCTGACCCAGCTGTTGCTGCTGGGTGTCGCGTACTACATGTTCACCTCGGACCGGCTCGAGTTCGGGGCGCCGCTGGGATTGCTGGCGCTGGGTGCGCTGGGTGCGCTGTTCGCTCCGGCCTCGAATCGGTGGATGGCCGCGGGCTACGGCTCCGTCGAGGAGTAGTCGTAGTCCCTTGCGCAGAGTCGCCGTATTAGTTGCTCAGTGGCCCGTGAGCGAGTTTTCGGACGCTCGCCCACCTCTCGGGTGAGCGAGCGCTTTCCAGCGATCCTGCGGCGAATTCGGACGCCGCGGCGAATTCAGTCGTCGGCGTGCGTCGCCAGGCGGGCCAGGGCCGCGCCGCGCAGACGGTAGCCGGTCCACTCGTGCTGGTGCTCGGCCCCGATGGATTCGTAGAAGTCGATGCTCGGGGTGTTCCAGGTGAGCACCGACCAGTCGACGCGGGCGTACCCCTGCTCGACGGCCTCGCGGGCCAGTGTCGCGAGCAGGCTCTTGCCCAGCCCGCGGCCGCGGACCTCCGGCTTGACGTAGAGATCCTCCAGATAGACCCCGTGCACGCCCTTCCAGGTGGAGTAGTTCAGGAACCAGATGGCACAGCCCACCACGCCCTGATCACTCTCGGCCACATGGGCGTACAGCGCGGGCTGTGGCCCGAACAGGGCGATCTCGAGCTGGGCCGCGGTGAGGGTGCACTCGTCGGCGGCCTTCTCGTACTCGGCCAGATCGTGAACGAGTTGCACGAGCGCCGGGATGTCGGCGGGGGTGGCGCGGCGAATCATTCGGCGGCCCCTTCCTACGGGTTGAGCGGCGGAACCAGATTGTGCGCGAGCACGGTTCGAGCCTGGTGATCGTGTCCCAGCACCGTAACCGCGGCGGTGGACAGGAAGAACCGGCGGCCTTCGATCACCTCGAACTCGGCCCAGCGGGCGATGAGCGCGCGGGAGAAGTGACCGTGGCCGACCAGCACCACATCGCGGGTGGCGAGCTCGGGGATGATGGTGGCAAGCACGTGGTCGGCGCGCTTGCGGACGTGCTCGGCGGTCTCGCCCTCGGGGGGCTCGCCGGTCCAGATGGTCCAGCCGGGGGACATCCGCTGGATCTCGGGCGTGGTGAGGCCCTCGTATTCGCCGTAGTCCCACTCCACCAGGTCGTCGTCGACGATGACGCCGGGGAGCCCGGCCAGCGCCGCGGTGCGCAGCGCGCGCTGCCGGGGGCTGCACAGCACCAGCGGATTCCGCAATTCCATGTCGTACAGCAGTTTTCCGGCGGCCCGGGCCTGGGCCTCGCCGATCTCGGTGAGGGGCACATCGGTGCGTCCGGTGTGGCGGCGCGCGGCCGACCAGGCCGTCTCCCCGTGTCGCAGCACTACCAACCGGAATTCGTCACCACTCATGAATTCGATCATGCTCCACCGCCTCCCCGAATACATAGCGGGCGGCAGAGAGCCGTCGGAATCGGGCACCCGGCGGTTGGGAGCCGAGCCGATTCCGGATGTACCCGGAGAGTTACCCGGAGCCTTGCGAAATCAGTTGTCGCGACGGCACGCCGAGGGCGGCCGGGGTCAAGATGCCGCGCCGACGCCGTACACCTGGGTGCCCCGGCGCTCCAGGAAGACGCTGCCCGAGACGCTCAGCGTGATGGGCTCGTTGTGGTAGTCGCTGCGCTGCAACGGGATTCGCGAGACCTGCGCGCCGGTGGCGGGATCCAGGATGGCCAGGCCGTCCGGGACCGGGGCCACCAGCTGGCCGGCCATCAGCGCCGGGGTGCCGAGCACGTGCTGGGCGCCCCACTGGGGGTCGAGGGTGGTGGGGTTGAGGGCGATCAGGCTGTCGCCGGTGAAGACGAAGAAACCGGTGGACAGGCGCGCCACCATGGCGGTGTCCGTGAAGGCCGGAACCTGGTGGGTGGCAAGCAGATTGCCGCTGACGTCATAGATGGTCAGCACCGGCGGGGTGGTCGGGGTGGCGGGGAGGTAGAGCGCGGTCCGGGTGTCGGACACCGCGATCACGCGCGCCCCGTCCACCGCGCCGCCGGGCTCGTTGAGCACGTGCGTGCTGTACTCCTCCGGCACCGTGCCGTCCTTGGGCGCGGGATTGAGGATGGACAGCCGGTCGGCGGAATCCTTGGGGCAGCGTTCCAGCACCGCCACCCGGCTGGGCGCCGAGCCCGCCGAGAGCAGGCGGCAGTCGGTGCGCGGCTGGGTGTGCGGATTCACCGGGGCGTCCACATAGCCGTACTCGAGGGTGCGGACCAGATCCGAGCGCCACATCTCCAGGCGGTCGTCGCCCAGCGCGAGTACATAGGTGCCGTCCGGGGCCAGGGTGATCTGCTTGTCCATGTAGCTGGACCGCGCCGCCACCCGGGTCCCGGTCTCGGAGTTGAGCAGGGTGGTCTGACTGCAGCCGCGCTGATCCCGGTAGGTGGCGATGACCGTCCCGAACTGGACCTCCACCGCGCACAACGGCATGTCCCGCTGGTACTTCCAGACCTCGTCGCCGGTGCGGGCATCCCGCCCGGTGACGGTGCCGTCGTCGGCGGTGACGGCCACCGCGCCCACCGTCAGCGAGCGCATGGCCGCGCCGTCCGGTGCGTGCCACAGCTCCTTGACCTGCGCGGGCACCGAGTCGGCCGCCGGTGGTGGGGTGAGGGTGTGGTTCGCGGACTGCGCGTGGGTGCCGCGCACATCGCTGGTCAGCACCACGACCGCTGCCGCGATCGCCACCAGAGCGGCGATCGCGACAGCGGTGAGAATATCGGCGCGCGTCCGCCGCTCGGGTGCGAGCACGACAGCGAGAGTAGCCGATCCGCGAGGCTAGGCCGAGGCCGCGACCGCGGTGTCGGTCACCACCACGGTGGCCTCGGCCTCCACGTCGGCCTTCTTCCGCCGGGTCCGCCGCACCGGAGCCGACGCCGCGGCCTCATCGGAACCGCTGGCCGCAGCACCCGACTCGACCGCCTCGACCTCCGCCTTGACGGCCTTGCGGACCCGCTTGCGCGGCGCGGCCTTCGGCGCCTCGGTACCGTCCGCCGCCTCCGCGACCACCTCGGCCGCACCGTTGGCGTCCACGGTCGCCGCGGCCGCCTTGCGAGTCCGCTTGCGCGGCGCGGCCTTCGGCGCGTCCGCAGCGTCCGCCGCTTCGACCGTGGCCTCCGCGGCGCCATTGGCGTCCACGGTCGCGGCCGCGGCCTTGCGAGTCCGCTTGCGCGGCGCCCGCAGCGCGGGCTCGGCCGAGTCACCGTCGGTGGCAGCCGATTCCACCACGACGGCGGAACCGTCTGCGCCGGCGTCGGATTCGGCCACGGCGACCTTGGTGCGGCGGGTGCGCTTGCGGGGCGCGTCCGCTTCGGCGGTCACGGGAGCCGCCGCCTCGGTCTCGGCGACGACGGCCGACTCCGTGGCGACCGGGACCTCGACGGCAGTGACCGTGGCCTCGGCGGCTGCTTTGGTCCGGCGGGTGCGCTTGCGGGGCGCGTCGGCCACGACCGCGTCGGTGACCGGCTCGACCGTCGTGGTGGCCACGCTCGCCTCGACCGGCGCGGGCGTCTCGGCGACCGCGGCTACCGGGACGATGTCGGCGGCGGCCTCGGTGACGATGTCGGCGGCGGCCTCCGGGACGATGTCCGCGGCGGCCTCGGTCGCGCCGGTGCTCTCGGCGGAATCCTTGCCGCGGCGGGTGCGCTTGCGTCCCCGTCGGGCGCCGTCTCCGGCATCCTCGGCGACGACGTCGGCAACCTCGGCGGGGCCGTCGGTGTCGACTTCGGTCTCGACCGTGGTCGCGACGATGGCGTCGGCCGGGGTGTTGCCGCCCTTGCCGCGACGGCGACGGCGACGACGGCGGCCGGTCTTCTCCGGATCACCGGCGGCCGAATCGGCCTCGGCGGCAGGGGCTTCGGTGGTCACCACGGCCGCCTCGCCCTCGACGGGCCGGCCGCCGCGGGTACGACGGCGGTTGCGGTCGCGGGTGCCTCGGCGTTCGCGCTCCACCACGACGGCGTCCTCGTCGCGCTCGGGCTTGCGCTTGCGGACGACGCCGGTGACGCCCTCCGGGATGCCGAGCTCCGCGTAGAGGTGGGGGGAGCGGGAGTAGGTCTCCGCCGGTTCCGGGATGCCGAGGTCGAGGGCCTTGTCGATGAGGGCCCAGCGGTTCAGCTCGTCCCAGTCGACCAGGGTGACCGCGACGCCGGTGCGGCCCGCGCGGCCGGTGCGGCCGATGCGGTGCACGTAGGTCTTCTCGTCCTCCGGGCACTGGTAGTTGACGACGTGGGTGACGTCGTCGATGTCGATGCCGCGGGCGGCCACATCGGTGGCGACCAGCACGTCGATCTTGCCCTCGCGGAACCTCTTGAGCGCCTTCTCGCGCGCGATCTGCCCCAGATCGCCGTGCACCGCGCCGACGGCGAAGCCGCGCTCCGCCAGATCGTCGGCGACCTTCTGTGCGGTCCGCTTGGTGCGTGCGAAAATCATTGTCGCGCCACGGGTTTCGGCCTGCAGAATGCGGGCGACCAGCTCGCTCTTGTCCAGCGCGTGGGCCCGGTAGACCAGCTGCGTGATCCGGTCGTGCACCGCGGAATCGTGTGGCTCCTCGGCGCGGATGTGGGTGGGCCGGTTCAGGAAGGCGCGGGCCAGGGTGATGATCGGGCCGGGCATGGTGGCCGAGAACAGCATGGTCTGCCGCTGCTCGGGGACCATGTTCAGGATCCGCTCGATATCGGGCAGGAAGCCCAGGTCCAGCATTTCGTCGGCCTCGTCGAGGACCAGCACCTGCACCTTGCCCAGGATCAGATGCTGCTGCTCGGCCAGATCCAGCAGGCGGCCCGGGGTGCCGACGACGACGTCGACGCCGGCGCGCAGCGCCTCGATCTGCGACTCGTACGGGCGGCCGCCGTAGATGGAGGTGACCCGGACGGCCTTGCCGTTGCCGTCCTTCAGATACTTGCTCGCGTTCTCCAGGTCCTCGGTGACCTGGATGCACAGCTCGCGGGTCGGCACGATGATGAGGGCGCGCGGGGTGCCGTCGAGTTCCTTGGTGCCGGAGTCGCCGGTGGCGATGCGGTGCAGCAGCGGCACACCGAAGCCGAAGGTCTTACCCATACCGGTGCGGGCCTGGCCGATGAGATCCTCACCGGCCAGCGCTAGCGGCAGGGTGAGTTCCTGAATGGCGAAAGTTCGTTCGATGCCGATGTCGGCGAGGGCCCGGACGATTTCCGGGTGCACGCCCAATTCGGCGAAAGAGGGAGCGAGGTGGGTGTCGTCGAGTTCCGCGGTCAGCAGCGTGTCCGCCACACCCGGTTCCTGCTCTACGGTGATCTTGCTCAGGTTCTTGCCTTTCCTCGTTTATCGCGTCTCGCGCGCACGAGGCGTGGGGCGGACCCGGTCGGTCCGCGACGACCACTTGATCCGTTCTCGCCGCTGCGGGATGCCTCTCCGGTGGATGGGCGTCGACCTGGCGCGGCGGTGCAGTGCTGCGGATCGGAGTGCGCGCACATTTTCCATGGACTACGGGTATGAATTCCGCGTCCGCGGAGATTGTAGCGTGATACGGCCTTCACCCTGATTTCCGCCACCGCTAATGTGTGGCGCTATTGCGCTGGTTGGCGTGCTTATCGGTAGTGAGAGGCGGCCTGATCCGGGGTTTCGCATTGCCGTTAATGATTGTGGCGCACCATAATTCGTCCGGGGACAATCGTGTCGGCCACCGCCTGGGCAGTTGAGTTGCTCACATAGGTGATACACCGTGTACCACTATCTGCGAAGGTGGTGGCGTGAGCTTGGTAGACACCGTGAGCACCGCCGCCCGCAACATGTGGTCGCTGACCTTCGGCGACGGCATCGAGGCCCCCGAACCCACCCCGTCGACGGTGCTGTCCGACGCGCCGCACCGCGAACTGCGCCGCTACGACGGC
Organism: Nocardia sp. NPDC046763; assembly: GCF_040645495.1. Taxonomy (NCBI): domain Bacteria; kingdom Bacillati; phylum Actinomycetota; class Actinomycetes; order Mycobacteriales; family Nocardiaceae; genus Nocardia; species Nocardia sp. NPDC046763. The sequence goes on from NZ_JBEYYI010000012.1 coordinate 179,535, forward strand.
GCGGGCCCCGACGATCCGGCCGTGCTGCTGGTCCCGCCGCTGGCCGCCCCCGCCTTCTGCTTCGACCTGCGCCCCGATCAGAGCCTGGCCCGGTTCCTGCTGGAATCCGGCCGCGCGCCCTACCTGGTCGACTACGGCGACATCACCTTCGAGGACCGGCGCATGGGCTTCGAGACCTGGATCGACGACATCCTGCCCGAGGCCATCCGCGAGGTGTCCGCCGATCGCGGCGGACGTCCGGTGGATCTGGTGGGCTGGTCCATCGGCGGCGTCCTGGCCCTGCTGACCGCCGCGGCCGATCAGGCGCTGCCCATCCGGTCCATCACGGCCGTCGGCGCGCCGCTGAGCTACGACCACATGATCGGTGCGCGCGAACTGCGCACCCTGGCACGCATCGACGGCGGCCGCACCGCGACCGCGGCCATTCGCGTCGCCGGTGGGGTCTCGGCGCAGCTGACCCGGATCGCCTATCGCGCCACCGCCTGGGATCGGGAACTCAAGCGGCCGTTCTTCATTGCGAGCAATCTCGCGGACACCGCGACCCTGGCCCGGATGGAGACCATCGATCGGTTCCAGAATTCGCTGCCCGGCTATCCGGGGCGTTTCTACAACCAGTTGTGGGGCCGTTTCATCCTCAACAACGACATCGGCAAGGGCGTGGTGCACCTGGGCGAGCGGCGGATCGCGCTGGCCGACATCACCCAGCCGGTGCTGCTCGTCGGCGGACCGAGCGACGTGATCACGGCGGCCGCCGCCGTGGAGCACGGGACGACGACGCTGACCGGCTCGCCGGAGGTGCGGTACGAGACCGCACCCGGCTCTCATCTCGGCATTCTCATCGCCCGTGACACCACGTGGACGTATCTGGACAAGTTCCTGCGCGACCAGCCCTGACGGGCCGCTGCCTCGGACGGATGGGCCGACGGTAGCCCCGAATCGCCGGTTCGATCATGAATTGCGTTGTGTTGCAAGGCATTACGAGCATGTCGGGGGTGCGCCCCGGGTGTCGTCGCCGATGGGTGAATGCGCGTCGTTTTCGGCCGCTAGGGTGGGGTCCCATGGGAGCAAACTCGTCCACTGCGCTCGGCGCTACCTCGGAGTCTTCCGACGGCCGTATTTCTTCGTCTTCCGACGGCCGCATCTCCGCCGAACATCCTGGAGCCACCGACCTCTTCGCGGTCCTCGCCTACGGTGAGATCTCCGCCTTCTACCGACTGGCCGAAGAGGCCAAGCTGTCGCCCACGCTGCGCGGCCGGGTGGCCGTCGCCAAGATGGCCGGCAACGAGATGGAACACTTCAAGACCCTGGAGCGGGCGCTGGCCGACCGCGGCGTCGACATCTTCGACGCCATGGCCCCGTTCGTGCGCGCCCTGGACGCCTATCACGCCTCCACCGACCCCTCCACCTGGCTGGAGTCGATGGTCAAGTTCTACGTCGGCGACGGCATCGCCGCCGACTTCTACACCGAGATCGCCGGCGCCCTGGCTCCCGAGGTCGCCGACGTGGTGCGCGATGTGCTGGCCGAGACCAGCCACTCCGAGTTCGTCATCGAGGAGGTGCGCACCGCGGTCGCCCAGAACCGGTCCGAGCGGGACCGGCTGGCGCTGTGGGGCCGCCGCCTGCTGGGCGAGGCCATCACCCAGGCGCAGTACGTGATGGCGCAGCGCGACGGGCTCACCGACCTGGTGCTCACCGCCACGGGCGATCTGAACGGCATCGCAACGCTGTTCGAGCACATGCAGAACAGTCACGCCGAGCGCATGCGCGTACTCGGCCTGAGCTGACGCTCCCGTTTCTCCCCGCCGTCTGCGCTGTTCCCTGGCAGTGCCGTGGGTGCTGTTCGCTGACAGCGCAGGCGGTCGCGGCCGGACGCTGTCCCGGCTGCGCTAGCGTGATCAGGACAGCACAGGACTCTAGGTTCGGAGGTTGGCCGTGGAGGTCAAGATCGGCATTTCGGATAGCCCGCGTGAGCTCGTCATCATCAGCTCGCAGACCCCCGCCGAAGTCGAGGCGGCCGTCACCGGCGCGCTCCAGGGTGAGGGTGGCGTCGTCACGCTGACCGACGAGAAGGGCCGCAAGTTCCTGATCCAGGCCTCGAAGGTCGCCTATGTCGAGATCGGCACCCCCTCTTCGGGTCGCGTCGGCTTCGCGGCCGTCTAGCCGAACTCTCGGGGACTTCCTGAAACCCCTAGTGACGTAAAAGAATTGCCCCGCCGAGCAGCTCGGCGGGGCAATTCTTTTGTTGTCGTCGGGGATTCAGGGGATTGCTCCCGAATCCTTTGAGAGATGAGAGAACTTTTCTCTCAATCCATCGGGTGCAGGGGCACGTGCTTCAGGCCGCCCCAGCACAATGCGACGGTGGTGTCGACCGCGTCGTCCTTGCTGATCGGCCGGTCCGCCTCGAGCCAGTAGCGCGCGCTCAGCTGGCTGGCGCCGACCAGGCCGACGGCGAGCACACGGGCGCGGTAGGGCTCCAGGCCGGAGTCGTGGGCGACCAGGTCGAAGACCGCGTCCACGCACGCCTCGGTGGCCTGCTCGACGCGGCGCTGCACCTGCGGCTCATTGGTCAGATCGGATTCGAAAACCAGTCGGAAGCCCTGGGTTTCGTGATCGACGAAGTCGAAGTAGGCCTGCACGGCGGCGCGCACGCGCTGCTTGTTGTCGGTGGTGGAGCGCAGCGCCTGGCGCACGCTCGACACCAGGGCGTCGACGTAGTTCTGCAGGACGGCCAGATACAGTTCGAGCTTGCTCGAGAAGTGCTGGTAGAGCACCGGTTTGCTGACGCCGGCGCACTGCGAGATCTCATCCATGCCCGAGGCGTGATAGCCGCGTAGCACGAAGACCTCGCTGGCGGCCGCGAGTAGCTGCGCCCGGCGCGCCTCGCGGGGCAGGCGGGTGCCGCGCTTGCTTGCCGCCATGGCCTCAGATGACGTGCGGTGCGACGTCATCCGGTCCACGAGGTCAGTCATTGCCTTTTCTCCCAGTTGATTCCCGGTGGGAAGGATGTCACCGGTATCCCACGAACGATACTCGCTCATGGGGCCCGTGCCGATCCAGGTTCCGAATTTTGGTGTGCTGGTTGTTGCCGATCAGCACCGGTGATGGTCGAGTGGGACTCGCATCGATTATGCGAGGCCGATCACAACTGTGTAGCACATGTTCCGATTTGTGAGCTCTGCCGCATTAGCGTGAGATATCTCGCAGCAATAGCACCGCCCGGCCACGGCCCTTCCGTGCGTGGGGGCGGGCTGTGAGAGTCTGTCAGTCGTGACCGACCATGGGGGCAGCAGTTCCGGCGGGCCTGATTCGCGCCGCCCCGTGGGGGCCGGTGTGCCGAAGGCCGCCGGAAACAAGCGCCGAAGAAGACCCAGCGGGCCCATCTACGATCCGCTCGGTTTGTACACCGGCTCCAGCGCATCGCAGACCGGCCCCTCGATATCTTCCGGGCTCATCACACGGCCCGATCCCGTACCCGATCCGAGTCAGCCCGCCGGTGATCGCCTGCCGCTGCCGCACCAGCCGCTGCGCGCCCGCTGGGATCCCACCGCCCCGCCCGCCGACGCCCGCAACCGGCAGCGCCCCGACCGCGAGACCAAGAAGCAGAGTCCGCTGGGCCGCTTCGTGAGCACCTACGGCTGGCGTGCCTACGCCCTGCCCGTACTGCTCGTCATCACCGTCCTGGTCGCGGTGGACGCCCTGCGCCACACCGGCGACGCCAGCACCGGACTCCCCGGCTTCGGCCGCCTCAGCGAGCACACCGACAAGCCCAGCGGCATCATCGGCGGCGCACCCAAGGGCGACGGCAGGTACGCCGCCGATCTGCCCACCGGCGCAGTCCCGCCCGGCGGGCCCTACACCGACACCGGTACCGGCAACTGGCACCTGGTGCCCGGCAATACCGCGCAGGTCGGCACCGGTTCCCAGCACGTGTTCACCTACACCGTGGAGATCGAGGACGGCGTGGACACCGCCAGCCTCGGCGGTGATCCGGCCATCGGCCAGATGGTCGACGCCACCCTCGCGAATCCCAAGTCCTGGACCCATGATCCGCGTTTCGGCTTCCGGCGCGTGGACACCGGCACTCCGGATTTCCGCATCTCGCTGACCTCCCGCGACACCACCCGCAAGTCCTGCGGTTTCGAGATCCCGGTCGACTCCTCCTGCTACAACGCAGATCTGGGCCGCGTGGTGCTCTCGGAGGTGCGCTGGGTGCGCGGGGCGCTGGCCTTCGAGGGCGATGTCGGCTCCTACCGGCAGTACCAGATCAATCATGAAGTGGGACATGCCATCGGCTACCACGAGCACCAGCCGTGCGAGGTCGACGGCGGGCTGGCGCCGGTCATGATGCAGCAGACCTTCGGGACCAGGAACAACGACATCGCGAAGCTCGATCCCGCAGGTGTGGTGCCGATGGACGGCAAGACCTGCCGCTTCAACCCGTGGCCCTACCCGCGGGCCTGAGCGCCCTCCACCGCGGCGGCGGGCACGGATTCCGTTGCGGCCGAAGGCTGGTGCCTGGCGACGCCCAGGCCCGCCAGGGCGCCCAGGGCCGCCGCGGCGGCCGCGGTGAGCAGTGCCGCGCGGAAGCCGTGCTGGACGGCCGTCGTCGAGGTGTAGCCGCCGGCGACGGTGAAAACCGCTGAGGTGACCGCGATTCCGAAGCTGCCGCCGAGCTGGCGCAGGGCGTTGTAGATCCCCGACGCGGTGCCGATGGACTCCGGTCCGACCGAGCTGATCGCCGCGTTCTGCACGGCGGGCATGGCGGCCGAGATGCCGATACCGGTCAGCAGCATCGGCCCGATCAGCGCCGGATATCCGGCCCCGGCCCCGGCGGCCAGGGCTATCCAGAGCAGGCCGATCCCCGCGAGCAGCAGTCCGGCCACGATCAACCGGCGTTCGCCGATCCGGCTCATGCGCGCGCCCGCCAGCGGGGCGACCACGAAAAGCGTTGCGGTCCAGGGCAGCAGGCGCAGCCCGGAGCCGAGCGGGCTGTTGTGCAGCCCGGCCTGCAGGTACTGGGCGAAGAAGAACGCGGTGCCGAAGAGCGCGGCGGTCATCAGGAGCCCCGCCAGGTTGGGGGCGCCGAAGCCGGGGCGGGTGAACAGCCGCATGGGCACCATGGGCTGTGGGGTGCGCAGCTCCCAGCCGACGAAGGCCGCCAGCAGGGCACCGCCGCCGAGCAGTGCGCCCAGGATCTCGGCGCTGGTCCAGCCGACCGCATTGCCGCGAACCAGTCCGAGCACCAGCCCGAGTACGCCGAGCCCGGACAGCAGGACGCCGACGGTGTCGACCTGTGCGGCGGGCCCGGTGCTTTCCGCGACCCAGCGGCGGACGGCCGGAATCAGCGCCGCGCCGATGGGCACATTGAGCCAGAAGATCCACTGCCAGGTCAGGCCCTGCACCACGGCCCCGCCGACGACGGGTCCGCCCAGGATGGCCAGCCCGGTGATCCCGGCGAAGATGCCCATGGCCCGTCCGCGCTGGGCGGGCGGGAAGGCCACCCCGAGCAGGGCGAAGGCGGCCGGCATGATCATGGCCGCGCCGACGCCCTGCACCGTGCGGGCGGCGATCAGCGCGCTGATGCCGGTGGCCAGTGCGCAGGCGGCCGAGGAGAGGGTGAACAGCGTGAGCCCCGCGATGAGCAGGCGGCGGCGGCCGATGCGGTCGCCGATCACCGCGGCGGTCAGCAGGAACACCGCGAGTGCGAGCGTGTACGAGTTGAAGGTCCAGCCGAGCGCCTCGAGGGACGCGCCGAGCTGGACCCGGATGGTGTTGAGCGCGGTGGTGACGACGAGTGCGTCGAGCCCCACCATGAGTGACGCCACCGAGGTGAGGGCGAGCGTCCAGCGCTGGTGAGTGGTCATGGGGGAGTGACCTTTCGGGTCGGTTCGAATGTCACCGGTACGTACTCACCGGCTCGCGAAAACTCATCGGCCGCTGGTCGGCGGCCGATGGCTCGACGGCTCGGCGACGCCGTGCTAGCAATGTGGGATGACCGCCACCGTCGACGACGTGGTCGCCGTCGCCGATTCGCACCGCTCCGAACTGCTCGCCTACTGCTACCGGATGACCGGCTCGCTGCACGATGCCGAGGATCTGGTGCAGGAGATCCTGGTGCGCGCCTGGCGGTCGGCGGATTCCTATGACCCGCAACGGGCTTCGCTGCGCACCTGGCTGTACCGGATCGCCACCAATGTCTGCCTCACCGCGTTGAAGAGCGCGCAGCGGCGGGCGCTGCCGGTCGATCTGGCGCAGCCGAATCCGATGGTGGGGGCGGAGCGTCTCGATCCTTCGCCCGAACTGCCCTGGCTGGAGCCGTTCCCGGACGCGCTGCTCGGGGATGGCGATCCGGCCGCGGTGGTGGCGGCCCGGGAGAGCGTGCGGCTGGCGTTCGTGGCCGCGCTGCAACACCTTCCGCCATTGCAGCGCGCGGTGCTGATCCTGCGGGACGTGCTGGCGCTGCGGGCGGCCGAGGTGGCCGGGCTGCTCGACACCAGCACCGCCGCAGTCAACAGCGCCCTGCAGCGGGCGCATGCGCAGCTGTCCGGCGTCCAGGCCGGTCCCGCCGAGCTCGGCGACGACGAGCAGCGCGAGCTGCTGAAGCGCTATGTGCAGGCGTTCGAGGCCATGGACATCGACGCCCTCAAGCGCATCCTGCGCGACGACGCCATGCTCCAGATGCCGCCGTTCCTGGCTTGGTTCCAGGGCCGCGACGCCGTCACCGCCTTTCTGGGCCGGGTCTTCGCCCGCGGCGAGGCCTTCCGCCTGCTACCCACTCGCGCCAACAACCGCCCTGCCCTGGCCGCCTATGTCGAGCGCGGCGGCGTGTTCGAGGCCGCCAACCTCCACGTCCTCACCCTCGATCGCGACGGCATCGCCCGCCTGGACCTGTTCCACTCCCCGGACCTCTTCCGCCTGTTCGACCTCCCCGCCCGGCTGTGACGTGACATCCGTAGGCTTGGGAAGAACGCCCCGCCCCGCGGTGTTGCAGCAAGGGCCGCGAGTTTCCGGCGAATTCGATTGAGGAGTCCGAAGACGTGTCATCGCATCCCTCCCTGCCGCCCCTGGTGGAGCCGGCGGCGGAGCTGACCCGGGACGAGGTCGCCCGCTACAGCCGCCACCTGATCATCCCGGACCTCGGGGTGGACGGTCAGAAACGCTTGAAGAACGCCAAGGTGCTGGTGATCGGCGCGGGCGGGCTGGGCTCCCCGGCGCTGCTGTACCTGGCTGCCGCCGGTGTCGGCACGCTCGGCATCGTGGAGTTCGACGAGGTCGATGCCTCCAACCTGCAGCGTCAGATCATCCACGGCGAGTCCGATATCGGCCGTTCCAAGGCGGACAGCGCCCGCGATTCGATTCTGGAGATCAACTCCGGAATCACCGTGGAGCTGCACAAGATTCGCCTCGAACCCGACAATGCGGTCGAGCTGTTCAGCCGCTACGACCTGATCGTCGACGGCACCGACAACTTCGCCACCCGCTACCTCGTCAACGACGCCGCGGTCCTGGCCGGCAAGCCCTACGTGTGGGGCTCGATCTACCGGTTCGAGGGCCAGGTCTCGGTGTTCTGGGAGGACGCCCCCGACGCGCCGGATGGCGAAAAGAGGGGCATCAACTACCGCGACCTCTATCCGGAGGCTCCGCCGCCGGGCATGGTCCCGTCCTGCGCCGAGGGCGGCGTGCTGGGCGTGCTGTGCGCCTCCATCGGCTCGATCATGGTGACCGAGGCGATCAAACTGATCACCGGTATCGGCGACCCGCTGCTGGGCCGGCTCATGGTGTACGACGCACTGGACATGAGCTACCGCACCATCAAGCTGCGCCGCGATCCGGAGCGTCAGCCCATTATCGAGCTCATCGACTACGACGCGTTCTGCGGCGTGGTGTCCGAGGAGGGCCAGGCCGCGGCCATCGGCTCCACCATCACCGCCCGTGAGCTCAAGGAGATGCTCGACGCCGGCAAGGATGTCGCCATCGTCGACGTGCGCGAGCCCGTCGAGTGGGACATCGTCCGCATCGAGGGCGCGACCCTGATCCCCAAGGACCGCATCCTCTCCGGCGAGGCCCTGGCCGAGCTGCCCCAGAACACCCCGATCGTCCTGCATTGCAAGACCGGAATCCGCTCCGCCGAGGCGCTCGCGGCGCTCAAGAACGCCGGATTCTCGGACGCCACCCACCTTCAGGGCGGAATCATCGCCTGGGCCAACCAGGTCGACCCGTCGCTGCCGGTCTACTGACCGAAAGCGTCGATTCATCGGGACGCGGCAACTGATTTCGGAAGGATCCGGGTAACTCCCCGGGTACGTCCGAAATCGGTGACGCGCCCGACCGCCGCTCGCCGACGACACTCCGACGGCTCTCTGTCTGACCTTGAGTCGCGGGGAGGCGGTACAGCGGTACCGTACGCGCGTGACCATGACTGCTGTGGAACCTCCCGAGCACGTCCGCTCGACCTTCGGGTTGCGCGAGGAAGTGCCGGTTCCACTGGGGAACTGGGACGGTGGCTGGCGTTGTGGCGATGTGGTCCTGAGCCCGGTCACTGATCATGCGCGAGCGGCGTGGTCGGCGAAAGTACGCGAGACCTTGCGGGTGGACGGGCTGCGCCTGGCACGGCCGGTGCGGGCCACCGATGGACGATATGTCGTATCCGGTTGGCGCGCCGACATCTTCCTCGAAGGGGCGCCGGAGCCGCGGCACGACGAAGTGGTGTCGCTGTCATTGCGCCTGCACCAGGTGACCGCGCGTCTGGAGCGTCCGCGTTTCCTGGCCGCGCAGCCGGTCGCGCCGTGGGTGGATGTGGATGTCTTCGCGGCCGCGGATCGCGCTGCGTGGGAAGCGGTTCCGCTGCGCAGTCTCAAGCTGGGCGGCATGCTGCCGACCACCTCCCCGGACGGCGACCGCAGTCAGATCCTGATCACCCAGCTGTCAACCCTGCGCAAGCCGGTGACCACTCCGGCGCAGCTGGTGCACGGCGATCTGTTCGGAACCGTCCTGTTCTCGGGCTCTTTCGCGCCCGGCCTCACGGACATCACCCCGTACTGGCGGCCGGCCCCCTGGGCGGCGGCGGTCATCGTGGTCGATGCCCTGTCCTGGGGCGGGGCCGACGACGGCCTGCTGGAACGCTGGGGCGATCTGCCCGAATGGCCGCAGATGCTGGTGCGCGCGGTCATGTTCCGTCTCGCCGTGCATGCCCTGCACCCGCGGTCCACCCCCGAGGCATTCCCGGGCCTGGCCCGCACCGCCGACATGATCCGCCTGCTGCTCTAGGGGCCTGGACAGACGGAAAGGCCGCGCCGGGCGACGAATCCGGCGCGGCCTTTCTGTTCCCCTGAGGATGGGGATCTCTGGAAGGGCGCGCTTCCAAAGTCATTGCCTGAGCCCACGGGCTTTCCGGGGTGACTACCCCTGAGAGTCCCCGAGAGTTGGGCGGGCTCAGACGTTGGCGTGGGCCAGGGAGGGTACGCGTCCGACCGCGAAGGAGGAGCGCAGGTAGAACCACCAGCAGATCGCGCCCATGGCGAGGTAGGCCACCACGTAGCCCCAGAAGGCCGGATTCATGCTGTGGTAGTGGGTGTTCGACAGTCGCAGGGCCTGCTGCAGGATCCAGCCGCCCGCTGCGCCGATCGCGCCGATGACGCCGATGGCCGCACCCGCCTGCCGTTTCGCGGAGATCAGGGCCGCCCCGATGTCCTGACCGGTCTCCGAGGCGTGCCGCCGCGCTTCCGCGGTGAAGATCATCGGGATCATCCGGTAGGTCGACCCGTTGCCGATGCCGCTGAACACGAACAGCAGCAGGAACGAGATCAGGTATAGCGGGAAGTTCTTGGCCGACAGCGACGCCACGATGAGCGCGGCGGCGACCGCCATGCCACCGAAGACGTAGAGCGTGATCTTCGCGCCGCTGAGCTTGTCGGCGACCCAGCCGCCGAAGGGCCGGCTCATGGAACCCACGAGCGCGCCGAGGAAGGCCAGGTTGCCCAGGGTGCCCATCCAGCCGATCTTGGCCAGGCTCGGGAAGTTGGCCTTGAGCAGGGTGGGGAAGGCGAAGGAGAAGCCGATGAAGGAGCCGAAGGTGCCGATGTAGAGGATCGCCATCACCCAGGTGTGCCGGTTCTTCAGTGCCAGTTTGTAGGACTTACCATCGGATTTCGCGCCGGACAGCGAGTCCATGTAGCGCAGCGCGCCGAACAGGGCGACGAGGATGAACGGAATCCACACCAGCACAGCCAGAGTGATGCCGAACCGGTAGCCGCCCGGGTTCTTGGCCATGATGTGGGTGCCCAGCGTGATGATGAGCGGCACGAACAATTGTGTCTGTGCCACACCGAGATTGCCCCCCGCGGCATTGATGCCCAGCGCCGCGCCCTTCTTGCCCTCGGGGAAGAAGAAGTTGATATTGGCCATCGACGACGAGAAGTTGCCGCCGCCGATACCCGCGAGTGCGGCCAGCACCATGAACACCCACATGGGTGTGCTCGGCTGGTTGATGAAATACGCCAGGCCCAGCGTGGGGATCAACAGCATGGCGGCGCTGAAGGCGGTGAACGCGCGGCCGCCGAAGCGCGGGATGGCGAAGGTGTAGGGCACGCGCAGGGCCGCGCCGACCAGGGTTGGGGTGGAGGTGAGCAGCAGCGCGTTGTTGACCGAGTCGGGATTCTTCGCACTCAGGAAGGCGAATCCGGCCGAGCCCATGGCGGTCACCACACTGGCCCACAGCACCCAGACGCTGAATCCGAGGTTCTCGGCGAAAACGGAGAAGATCAGATTTTTCCGGGCGGTTTGTTTACCCCCGTTTTCCCAGAATTCACCGTTATCCGGTTCCCAGCGGTCGATCCACCGTCCGCGTCTTTGGAAGGCGAAGGTCGTTTCGGGCACCTCTACTACGGTTGCCATGAGCAGCTGTCCTCTCGGCTGTCGCGACCGCCCTCATCGTGGGTTCCCGGTCGTCGGGGGAACCGCTGCGGTCGCGTCCAACCGTAGGAAGCGCTTTTTACGTCCGAGTTTTTTTCCGTGACGGAGACGGTAATTCGGCCTCACCCGGCGGTGTGTCGCGTGGTGACCTTTCGGTTACTCGAATTTCGTATCAAGCGTCCGGTATTCGGCCATGAGCGAGTCGAGGAAGCAGTTGGCGGTGCGGGCCGCCCGTTCCGGATCGCCGTCGATGACCGCCTGCACCAGTTCGGCGTGCTCGTCGTGGTACGTCTCGCCCTCACGCTCGGACCGGAAGCGGATCCCGGCCGCGATGACGGGCAGCAGCGAGTCGTAGAACTCCAGGTATACCGCATTGTGGCTGGCGACCACTATGGCGCGGTGCAGTTGCACGTCGGCCTCGATCGCGGCGTCGAAGTCGGTGTCCCAGTTGCGGGTTCGTTCTTCGAGCACGCGTCGCAGGGTCGCGATGTCGGTGTCGTCGCGGCGCTCGGCGGCCAGCCGGGCGGCGGTGGTGTCGAGGGCCCGCCGCAGTTCCAGGACGTCGCGCTGCTGGGCGTCGGCCAGGTACTCGGTGAGGGTGCCGCCGAGGGTGGAGGTGGAGATGACGTAGGTGCCCGAGCCCTGTCTGCGCTCGAGCATGCCGGCGTGCACCAGGGCCTGGACGGCCTCGCGCACGGTATTGCGGCCGGTGCCGGTGAGCTCGGTGAGCTCGGGTTCGGTGGGGATACGCGAGCCGACGGCCCAACGGCCGGAACGGATTTCGGCACGAAGCTGCTCGGTCACCTGGGCGATGAGGCTCGTGCGCCGGACTGGTTGCACGGGTGACAGCGTACCTTGCCTCACATTCGTTGCATCACATCATCGGGTCATCCTATGATTTGCGGGTGACTGCGACGATGGATGAGACGATGGCCCCGGTGCGGGGCCTTTCCAATGCCCCGGGCGAGACGATCGGATTCCGCCCCGAAATCTCGAAGCGCGCCCTGTTCGAGGGCCGCCTGCTCGTGCTCGTCGCCATCGTCATGTCCGCTCTCACCCTTCGCGTCGCCGTCACCGCGTTCACTCCGCTCGCCGCCCGGATCGGTCAGGACATCGGCTACTCCACCGCGGTGGTCGGCGTGTTCGGCATGCTGCCGACCGCCATGTTCGCCCTCGGCGGGCTGCTGACCCCGGTGCTGTCGCGTCGCCTGGGCCTGGAGACGACCGCCCTGGTGGCCATGCTCATGACCGGTGTCGGCTCGGTGATCCGCGCCCTGGTGCCCGCCACCTGGGAGCTGCTGGCCTTCTCCGCGCTGGCCCTGGCCGGCATGGGCATCGGCAATGTGGTGATCCCGCCCCTGGTCAAGCGGTACTTCTCGGATCGGCTGGCCGCACTCAGCTCGGTCTACATCGTGATGGTGCAGCTGGGCACCGTCTTCCCGGCCCTGATCGCGGTGCCGGTCGCGGACGCGCACGGCTGGCGGCTGTCGCTGGGCATGTGGGCCGCGCTGGCCTTCGCCGCCGCGTTGCCGTGGATCGCGGTGCTGCGGGTGCGGCGTGACCACGCCCGGGTCGACACCACCGAATTGCCTTCGGACGCGGTCGAATCCACCGGCAGGGTGTGGCGTTCGCCGGTGGCCTGGGGCATGGCCTTCATGTTCGGCATGACCTCGCTGATCACCTATTCGCTGTTCACCTGGATGCCGACGATCTTCAGCGGCGCCGGCGCCAGCGCCTCCTTCGGCGGCAGCATGGTCGGCATCTTCGCCCTCATCGGCCTGGTGGCGGCGCTGAGCGCGCCGATCGTGGTTGGCCGCATGGCCAATCCGTTCCCGGTCGTCATCGGCTGCGCGGTGTTCTTCTTCATCGGGTTCGCCGGTCTGCTGGTCGCGCCGATGAGCGCCCCGCTGCTGTGGGTGCTGGCGGTGGGCCTGGGCCCGTCGACCTTCCCGATGGCGCTGACCCTGATCAATCTGCGGACCCGCACCGGCGCCGGTTCGGCCGCGCTGTCCGGATTCACCCAGGGTGTCGGCTACACGGTGGCATGCGTGGGCCCGCTGCTGTTCGGCGCGCTGCACACGATGACCGGGGGTTGGCTGGCCCCGTTCGGCTTCCTGGCGGTGGCGGTCCTGATTCTGATGGCGGGCGCCTGGGTGGCGTGCAAGCCGCAGCTGCTGGAAGACACCTGGAAATAAATTCACCGTTCGAGTTGCCGAGCCGTGAGGTTGGGGCCATGCTTTGTGGCAAGGCTCTCAACTTCCGGCTCGGTTACGCGTTTTATCGCGTTTCCTGGCGATTTGTGGCCGCCGGAAACCCTTGTGTCACATAGCTGAAACATAAGGTCACTTCTCACGTTGGTTGCCCGGTATTCGTGAGCAACCGTTGATTTGCCGGTCATTTCGCGCAGCATCGACGCAATACCGATTTCCTACCTTGGGGCCATCCAGATTTCAGGAGGGCCTCTTGTTGACGACGCTGACCCGCAAGCGCGACATCGAGCATTGGGATGCCGAGGATGTCGTGGCTTGGGAAGCCGGTGGTAAGGACATCGCTCGCCGCAACCTGATCTGGTCGGTGTTCGCCGAGCACGTCGGGTTCTCGGTGTGGTCGATCTGGTCGGTCATGGTGCTGTTCATGCCGACCGACAAGTTCGGCATCGACCCGGCCGGCAAATTCTTCCTGGGCGCGATGCCGACGCTGGTCGGCGGCTTCATGCGGATCCCGTACACCGTCGCCACCGCGAAGTTCGGCGGTCGCAACTGGACCATCGTGAGCGCGCTGCTGCTGCTGATCCCGACGCTGCTGACGCTGTACTTCATCAACCAGCCGGGCACCTCCTACACGACCTTCCTGGTTGTGGCGGCCTTCGCGGGCTTCGGCGGCGGCAACTTCTCCTCGTCGATGTCCAACATCAACGTCTTCTTCCCGCAGCGGCTCAAGGGCTGGGCGCTGGGCGTCAATGCGGGCGGCGGCAATATCGGCGTGCCGGTGGTGCAGCTGGTCGGCCTGGCGGTCATCGCCACCCTGGGCAACCACTACGGCAATGCCTCGGTGGTGTGCGCGGTCTACCTGGTCCTGATCGTGGTGGCGGCGGTGGGCGCGGCCCTCTACATGGACAACGTCAAGAACCAGAAGGCCGACCTGTCCTACATGCTCAAGGCGCTGCGGGTGCCGCAGTCCTGGGCCATCGCCTTCCTCTACATCGGAACCTTCGGTTCCTTCATCGGCTACAGCTTCGCCTTCGGCCAGGTGCTGCAGATCAGCTTCAAGGCCGGCGGCGCGAGCGTCGCCGCGGCCACCCTGCACGCCGCGCAGATCGCCTTCATCGGCCCGCTGCTGGGTTCGCTGGCCCGTCCCTACGGCGGCAAGTGGGCCGACCGCATCGGCGGCAGCAAGGTCACGCTGCTCAGCTTCGGCGCCATGACCGTGGCGGCCCTGGTGGTCACGGTGGCCTCGACCCTGGGTGATCGCGCCGGGCACCCGCAGGGCGGCGTGCTGGTGGCCATGATCGTCGCCTTCACCGCGCTGTTCGTCATCTCGGGCTTCGGCAACGGGGCCGTCACCAAGATCATCCCGTCGGTGTTCGAGGCCAAATCCCGCTCCCTGGACGGTGATTCGGCCGCCCGGGCGGCCTGGGCCCGCAATACCTCGGGTGCGCTCATCGGCTTCGTCGGCGCCATCGGTGCGCTGGGCGGCGTCGGCATCAACCTGGTGCTGCGCTCCTCCTACGCCTCCACCAAGTCCGCGACCACCGCGTTCTGGGTCTTCATGGCCTTCTACGTGGTCTGCGCCGTGGTCTGCTGGGCTGTCTTCATGCGCCGTCCGAGCCTGCGCTCGCTGACCTCCGAAACCACCGACGCCGATGTCGTCGTCGAGGCCGAATCCCTGGTCTTGCAAGCCGAATCAGCACTGGTCCTCGATGCCGAAACCGGCTCCGCCGCAACCGATTCCTCGTCCACCTCGTCGGCTCGCGCCTGACGTCCATTCGCGAAAGGGACTGTCATGACCCACAGCATCGAACGCAAAACCGTTGTGGTGGTCGGCCACGGCATGGTCGGACACCGCTTCGTGGAGGCGCTGCGCTCCCGCGACGAGGCCGGAACCTGGCAGGTCATCGTCCTCAGCGAGGAGAAGCTGGCCGCCTACGACCGCGTCGGCCTGTCCTCCTACGTCGGCATCTGGGAGGCGTCCGCGCTGGCGCTGCCCGGCAACGACTACGAGGGCGACACCCTGGTCGACGTCCGGCTCGGCGTGAAGGCCGACGCCATCGACCGCACCGCCCGCAAGGTCACCACCTCCACCGGTGAGGTGATCGGTTACGACGCACTGGTTCTCGCGACCGGCTCCTACGCCTTCGTGCCGCCGGTGCCGGGCCACGACGCCGAGGGCTGCTTCGTCTACCGCACCCTCGAGGACCTGGACGGCATCCGGACCGCGGCCGAGGCGGCCGGTCCGGGCGCGGTCGGCATCGTGGTCGGCGGCGGTCTGCTCGGCCTGGAGGCGGCCAACGCGCTGCGCCTGCTGGGCATGACCCCGCACGTGGTCGAGTTCAACAAGTGGCTGATGCCGGCCCAGATCGACGAGGGCGGCGGCGCCATCCTCGAGAAGCTGGTGACCGAACTGGGTCTGGCCGTGCACACCGGTGTCGGCACCTCCTCGATCGAGACCGTCGAGGGCGCGCCGGTCGCCGAGCGGCTCTCGGTCAAGTTCTCCGATGAGAGCGAATTGCGCGCCGCGGTGGTGGTTTTCGCGGCCGGTGTGCGTCCCCGTGACGAAATCGCCCGTACCTCCGGGCTGGACGTCGGCGAGCGCGGCGGTGTCCTCACCGACCTGGCCCTGCGCACCTCGGACCCGAACATCTACGCGATCGGTGAGGTCGCCGCGGTGGAGGGCGTCTGCTACGGCCTGGTCGCCCCCGGCTACAACACCGCCGAGGTGGTCGCCGACCGCCTGCTCGGCGGAGCGGGCGAGTTCCCGGGCGCGGACCTGTCCACCAAGCTGAAGCTGCTGGGTGTGGACGTGGCCTCCTTCGGTGACGCGCACGCCCGCACCGAGGGCGCGCTGTCGGTGGTGCTGCACGACGCGGCCAAGGGCACCTACGCCAAGCTGGTCGTCTCCGATGACGCCCAGACCCTGCTCGGTGGTGTGCTGGTCGGTGACGCCACCCAGTACTCGGCGCTGCGCCCGCTGGTCGGCCGCCCGCTGCCGGCCGATCCGGCCGCGCTGATCTCCCCGGCGGGCGCGGAACTGGGCGCGGACGCGCTGCCCGACGACGCCCAGATCTGTTCCTGCAACAACGTGTCCAAGGGCTCGATCTGCGGTGCCATCGCCGACGGCGCCTGCGACGTGCCGGCCATCAAGAGCTGCACCAATGCCGGAACCTCCTGCGGCGGTTGCGTTCCCATGCTCAAGAAGCTGCTGGAGCAGTCGGGTGTGGAGGTCTCCAAGTCGCTGTGCGAGCACTTCTCGCAGTCGCGCGCGGAGCTGTTCCACATCATCCAGTCGACCGGCATCCGCACCTTCTCGGGCCTGATCGCCAAGTACGGCACCGGAACCGGTTGCGACATCTGCAAGCCGACCGTCGCCTCCATCCTGGCGTCCACCTCGAGCGATCACATCCTCGACGGCGAGCAGGCCTCGCTGCAGGACACCAACGACCACTTCCTGGCCAACCTGCAGAAGAACGGCACCTACTCGGTGGTGCCGCGCATGCCCGGCGGTGAGGTCACCGCCGAGCAGCTCATCACCATCGGTGAGGTGGCCAAGGAGTTCGACCTGTACGTGAAGGTCACCGGTGGTCAGCGCATCGACCTGTTCGGTGCACGCGTGGAGCAGCTGCCGCTGATCTGGAAGCGCCTGGTGGACGTGGGCATGGAATCCGGTCACGCGTACGGGAAGTCGCTGCGCACGGTGAAGTCCTGCGTGGGTTCGACCTGGTGCCGCTACGGCCAGCAGGACTCGGTCGGCATGGCCGTGCTGCTCGAAAAGCGTTACCGCGGTTTGCGTTCCCCGCACAAGCTCAAGCTGGCGGTGTCGGGTTGCGCCCGTGAGTGCGCGGAGGCGCGCGGCAAGGACGTCGGCGTCATCGCCACCGAGCACGGCTGGAACCTGTACGTGGGCGGCAACGGCGGTCTGACCCCGAAGCATGCGGTGCTCCTGGCCGGCGAGCTCGACGACGAGACGCTGATCAAGTACATCGACCGCTACCTGATGTTCTACATCCGCACCGCCGACCGGCTGCAGCGCACCGCGCCGTGGCAGGAGGCCCTGGAGGGCGGCATCGACTACCTCAAGCAGGTCGTCTGCGAGGACAGCCTGGGCATCGCCGCGGATCTGGAAGCGGCCATGGCCAAGCACGTCGAGGGCTACAAGGACGAATGGGCCGCGGTGCTCGAGGACGAGGGCAAGCTGTCGCGCTTCGTGTCCTTCGTGAACGCGCCGGAGGAGTCGGACCCGACCATCGGTTTCGACGAGACCGGCGAGCGCAAGGTGCCCGTCCTGCTCGGAATCCCGGACATCCCGGTCGATGCGACCCACGCCACAGAGACCGCCACGCACGGGAAATGACTGCTTAACCGCGAGGAAACAGGGCGCCGGTACCAATAGGTAGGGCGTTCGGAGGAGAGTACCGATGACCGTGATCGACACACCCGGCACCGCAGTCACGACCGTTTCAGGTTGGACGCTGGCCTGCCGGCAGGACTATCTGATTCCCGGCCGCGGCGTGGCGGTCCTGCTGAAGGGCGGCCGCCAGGCGGCGCTGTTCCTCACCGCCGACGGGACACTGTTCGCCGTCGGCAATATCGATCCCTTCGGGCGCGCGGCGGTCATGTCGCGGGGTCTGGTGGGCGACCGCGGTGGCGTGCCGGTGGTGGCGTCACCCCTGCTCAAGCAGGCCTTCTCGCTGATCGACGGGCGCTGCCTGGACGACGACTCCATTTCCCTGCCGGTCTATGCGGTCCGCGTCGCGGACGGTGTGGTCTCGGTGTCCAACGACCCCGTCCAATTCGTCGGCGGTACGGCATGACCGAGATTGACAGCGGTACCCCGCTGGCCGGCTTCACGGTCGGCATCACGGCCGCCCGGCGCGCCGAGGAACTCGGCACCCTGCTGGCCCGCCGGGGCGCGAATGTTGTTTCCGCCCCGGCCATCCGGATCATTCCGCTGGCCGACGACACCGAGCTGGAGCGGGTGACGCGGCAGCTGGTCGCGGCCCCGCCGCAGATCACAGTGGCCACCACCGGCATCGGCTTCCGCGGCTGGATGGAGGCCGCGGAGGGCTGGGGTCTGGCCGAGGAGCTGCGCGCCACGCTGGCCTCGACCCGCATGCTGGCCCGCGGCCCCAAGGCCAAGGGCGCCATCCGCGCTGCCGAACTGCGCGAAGAATGGTCTCCCGCTTCGGAATCCAGCGCCGAGGTGCTGGATCACCTGCTGGCCCAGGGGGTCGAGGGGGTCCGGATCGCGGTGCAGCTGCACGGTGCCACCACCGAGTGGGAGCCGGTGCCGGACTTCTGCGAGGTATTGCGCTGTGCCGGAGCCGATGTGGTTCCGGTCCCGGTCTACCGGTGGATTCCTCCGGAGGACCGCACTCCCATGGACCGCCTCATCGAGGGCATCGTCACCGCCGGACTGGATTGTGTGACCTTCACCAGCGCTCCGGCCGTGGCGTCACTTCTCATGCGCGCCAAGGAGACCGGGCTGCTCGAGGCCGTCCTCCACGCCTTCCGCACCCGGGTGCTGCCGGCCTGCGTCGGCCCCATCACGGCCGCGCCGCTGGAGGAGCTGGGCGTCACCACGTCCATGCCGGGCCGTGCCCGTCTGGGCGCGCTGGCCCGCCACGTCGCCGAGGAACTTCCCCGCCGCGCCAACCGGATTCAGGCCGCCGGGCACCTGCTCAGCGTCCGCGGCGGCTGCGTCGTCGTGGACGGTCAGGTGCGCCAGCTGGCCCCCGCGCCCATGGCGCTCATGCGTTCCCTGGCCCGCCAGCCGGGCCGGGTCGTCTCCCGTGAGGACCTGCTCGCCGCCCTGCCCGGTGGTGGCGACGACACCCACGCCGTGGAGACCGCCATCGCCCGTCTCCGCGCGGGCCTCGGCACCCCCAAGGCCATCCAGACCGTCGTCAAGCGCGGCTACCGGCTGGCCCTCGACCCCGCCGAGTGCACCGACAACCCGCACCCGGAGGGTCCGAATCAGGCTGCGCGCCAGCCGGTTCCGGCACACACCCAAGGTCTGGGCGCGCGCCGCGACCTGCCGCCGCGCATCCCCGGCACCCGGGCGCCGCACGCGGAGGTCCCGCCGCCCGCGGCGGCCCGCCGCCCGATCGCCCCGGTGAACGGGACGGCCCGCCCGGTGGGCTTCCCGGCGCAGTCCGTTTCCGCCGCCCGCCCCGCGATGGCCGCCCGCCCCGGTCGTCCGCCCGGGAGTGCGTGGTGAGCGCGCCGGCGCTGGTACTGGTGGCGCACGGCACCAGGAGCACGCGCGGCGTGGAGATGATCGCCGAACTGGCGGGAGCTGTTGCGCGGGAGCTGGGTGCGTCGGCGCTCGCACACGGGGTCCGCGGCGATATCGCCGAGACAGGTGCCGGTGCCGATTTCGGGGCCGCATCGGCATCATTGCGTGAGATCGCGGCGGTGTCCGATGGCGGCACCGCCGCGGTGTTCGATGGCGGCACCGCCGCCGTGTTCGATGGCGGCACCGCCGCGGTGTTCGATGGCGGCACCGCCGCCGTGGGCGCGCCGCGGGTGCGCACCGCGTTCGTGGATGTGCTGGGGCCTTCCCCGGCCGAGGTGTTGCGGGATCTGGATCCGGTTCCCGCCGTGGTGGTTCCGGCCTTCCTGGCCTCGGGGTACCACGTGTATCAGGACGTGCCGCGAGAGGTGGCCGCGAGTGCTCATAGTGCGGTCGCGGTCACCCAAGCGATGGGTCCGGACCCGGCGCTGGCCGAGGTGATGCACCTGCGGCTGCGTGCCGCGGGCTGGCGGCCGGGGGACGCGGTGGTGTTCGCCGCCGCGGGATCCTCGGATGCGCGGGCGCGCCGGGATGTGCAGCGCGCGGCGAGCCTGCTCTCGGAGCGCGTCGGCACGACCGCCCACCTGGCCTATATCGCGACCGGCGAGCCCAAGGTGCCGGAAGTGGTTGCGGCGGTGCGGGCTTCGGGCGCGCACCGGGTCTTCGTGGCCTCCTACCTGCTCGCCCACGGGCTTTTCCACCAGCGCCTGCACGAGGCGGGTGCGGACGGTGTCGCCGAGCCGATCGGTGTGCACCCGGCCGTGGTGCGCTTGCTGACCGATCGCTACTTCGCGGCGATCGATTCGCTGACGGCCGTCCGGGTCGCCTGATCGGCGCGGTCCGGGCCAGTTTCGGATTAGGGGCTCGCCCCGACCCGTTAGGGGCCCGGCCCGAACCGAATCGCTCAATTCCCCTATCACTTGGTGATTTTCGATTCGCGTGGCAACCTTTACCGCAATTCGGTAAAGACTCTGGAGGACCCCACGTGAAGAAGTTTGTCGTCGCCGCTGTGATCGCAGGCGGTATCGCCGGCCCGGCCGCCACCGCCGCCGCCGATTTCCCCACGATCTACGACCCGTGGACGGCGTGCATCCAGTCGGGCCAGACATACGACCAGTGCCAGGCGCTGGTCAACAACACCCAGCCGACCGATCAGGGCGCGGGTTTCGGCTGGACCGGTTCCGCCGCCTCCCATTCCTAAACAATTAAATTTCACATTCCGGGCCGACGCCGAATTGGCGTCGGCCCGAGTTTGTCTCCATGGTGAGATGTCGGCCCCGGCGACCTGTCTACGCTGCGTGTCCCCGCCGCCGTGATCGGCGCTTCGACCGGTCGCCTGACCTGTCCCGCTCACCGGTATTCGCCGGTTCCCTTCAATCCGGCGACGATCAGGATGGCGGGATGTCGCTCGAACATCCTGCTCGCCGTGCCGGACTCGCCTCGCAGGCCGCGGTGCGCGCCAAGCGCAAGGACGAGTGGCTCGACCTCTTCGCGTCGGACGCGCGGGTCGAGGATCCGGTCGGCATCTCCCCGTATGACCCGGTGGGCGAGGGGCATTCGGGCCACGAAGCCATCGCGGCATTCTGGGACAAGGCAATCGAGCCCAGCCGCATCGAATTCACCTGGGCGGATTCCTTCGCCTGCGGTCGTGAGGCGGCGTTCACCGGAACCATTCGCAGCACCCGCGCCGGCATGGTCGTCGAGGTCGATCTGGTGGCTGTCTACCGCGTGAATGCGGATGGGAAAATCGTTGCCCTGCGCGCATTCTGGGAACTGGATCGCGCCCGCATCACACCGAGTCGCCAGGACACTACGTGGCCGCCGGTCCTGCCGGTCTGAAAGCTGATCATGAACGCGGCGGCGTATCCACGGTCGCATCATCTGAACGGCATTGATTCAAATTGGCGGGTCTCTAGTTTCCGGGAGTCTGCAGGGCCGGGAACCAGATGTCGGTGAGCACATTCGCGGCTTCCTCGGCGGAGACGTCGATGGTGCCCTGCATGGCCCAGCGGGTGAAGAACCGTTCCAGTTGGGCGACAAGGAGTTCCACGCGCAGGTGGGCTTCGTCCTGACGGTCGGCGGGCCAGCGTGACAGGTAGGAGCTCATGACATTGGGGAGGGCCATGATGCCCTCTCGTGCCACCTCGCGGAATTCGGGTTCGAGGGTGGTGGCCTCGTCCCAGGCGGGCAGTAGGTCCTTGTACTCCTGGAACCACTCGATGGCGCGTCGCATCCAGGCCGCGAATTCCTCCCGTGAGCCGGTGTCGAGCACGTGGTCGAGGTCCTCGTAGAAGTGCTGGACGCTGGGCAGCGTGCCCTGTTCGGCGATCGCGCGCAGCACATCCGGTTTACCGGTGAAGTGCAGGTAGAAGGTGGCGCGGCTGCAGCCGACCGCGGCGGCGATGTCGTCGACGCGGACCGGCGCGTACCCCTGCGTGGTGAACAGCTGTTTGGCCGCGTCGATGAGCCGGCTGCGGGTCAGGCGTTTCTGTTCGTCGCGCAGCGATGTGCGCCGGGGCGTGCCGCTCTGGCCGGGTGTCTCGGGGTGGTCTACGTCGGATCGGGTCACGATTGAATGATAGACGCAAGTTCACTCACTAGACACGCTGTCTAGCGAGTGTTAGCGTGTGTGGCACATCACGTCCGGCAGGGCTCTGTGACCCGTCGCCGAACCAGGAGAGTGAATTGGCTGCGCTATCTGCACACAATCGTGAATTGCCCAGGGTCTGCGTCATCGGCGCGGGCCCGTCGGGCATCACCGCCGCGAAGCGGCTCGCCGAATACGGCATCCCGTTCGACTGCTACGAAGCCTCCGATGAGGTGGGCGGCAACTGGTACTACAAGAACCCGAACGGCATGTCGGCCTGCTACCAGAGCCTGCACATCGACACCTCGAAGTTCCGTCTGCAGTTCGAGGACTTCCCGGCGCCCGAGGAATGGCCGGACTTCCCGCACCACAGCCAGTTGCACCAGTACTTCAAGGATTACGTCGACCATTTCGACATCCGCGATCGAATCATCTTCGGCAACAAGGTGATTTCCGCCGAGCGCGACAGCGACGGCCTGTGGACGGTGACCACCGATCAGGGCCGCGTCGAGACCTACGACGCGCTGATCGTGGCCAATGGCCACCACTGGGATCCGCGCACGCCCGACTACCCGGGTGAATTCGACGGCACGCTGATCCATTCGCACGCCTACAACGACCCGTTCGACCCGATCGATATGCGCGGCAAGCGCGTCGTGGTGGTGGGCATGGGCAATTCGGGCCTGGACATCGCCTCGGAGCTGTCGCAGAAGTTCATCGCCTCGAAGCTGTGGGTCTCGGCCCGCCGCGGCGTGTGGGTGCTGCCCAAATACGTCAACGGCAAGGTCGGCGACACCCAGGTGGTGCCGGCGTGGATGCCGCCGAAGGTGGCGCTCAAGCTCAAGCAGCGTTTCGTGGTCAAGAACCGCGGCCGCATGGAGGATTACGGCCTGCCCAAGCCGGATCACCTGCCGTTCGAGGCGCATCCGTCGGCGAGCGAGGAGTTCTTGCACCGGGTCGGCTGCGGCGATATCGATTTCAAGCCGGCGATCACCAAGCTGGACGGCAGGACCGTGCATTTCGCGGACGGCTCGTCCGAAGAGGTGGATGTGGTGGTGTGCGCCACCGGCTATCACATCAGCTTCCCGTTCTTCACCGATCCGGCGCTGCGGCCCGACGACAACAACAAGCTGCCGCTGTACCGCCAGATGATGAAGCCGGAGATCGACAATCTCTTCTATCTCGGCCTGGCCCAGCCGATGCCGACGCTGGTGAACTTCGCCGAGCAGCAGTCCAAGCTGGTCGCGGCGTACCTGTCGGGCAACTACCGGTTCCCGTCGCAGGCGGACATGACGGCGGCGATGGCGAAGGCGGAGGCCGAACGCGCCGAGCGCTACTACAACTCGCCACGGCACACCATTCAGATCGACTTCGACGTCTATGTCCGCGAGCTGAAGAAGGAACTCACCGACGGCGCGCGCCGCGCCGCCGCCGCGGGAAACACGCTGCCGGTGCGCGGTCGCGCGCTGGTGCGGGCGTAAGGGGAGAAATGAAGACAGCATCGCAAAGCGATTCCCATCGGGGTGGCGGGGCGACGGGTGGGCGCAACGTGGCTGGATTCTGTGCCGACGAATTCGAGGCTGTTCGTGCGGCTTTCGCCGAGCAGGTGGAGTCGGGCGCGGAGCTGGGCGCCTCGGTGTGCGTGACCGTGGACGGTGAAACGGTGGTGGATCTCTGGGGCGGCTGGGCCGATCCCGAGCAGACCAGGCCGTGGACCGCGGACACCCTGGTGAACACCTTCTCCATCACCAAGACCATGGTCGCGCTGAGCGTGCTGCTGCTGGTCGATCGCGGTGAGCTGGACGTACACCAGAAGGTGGCCCACTACTGGCCGGAGTTTGCGGCCAACGGCAAGGCCGATATCGAAGTGCGGCACCTGCTTTCGCACACCTCGGGCGTTTCCGGCTGGGAGGCCCCGATCGTGTTGTCGGACATCTACGACATCGACGCGGCCTCGGATCGCCTTGCGGCGCAGGCACCCTGGTGGGAGCCCGGCACCGTGTCGGGTTATCACGCCATGAACTACGGCCACCTGCTGGGCGCGGTGATCAAGCGCGTCACCGGCCGCCCGCTGGGCAGCTTCTTCGCGGAGGAGCTGGCGCAGCCGCTGGGCGCGGACTTCCACATCGGCACGCCCGCAGCCGATTTCGACCGCATCGCCACCCTGGTGCCGCCGGATCTCCCCGAGTTCGATCAGTCGCTGCTGCCGCAGGACAGCGTTATGTTCAAGACGCTTTTCCAGCCCCTGCTCGACTTCGCCGAGTGCGCGACCCCGGGCTGGCGGCAGGCGGAGCTGGGCGGCATGGGCGGCCACGGCAATGCCCGCTCCATCGCCCGGCTGCAGTCGGTGATCAGCAATGGCGGCGAGCTGGCCGGCCGGAAGTTCCTGTCGGACAAGACCATCGACCTTATCTTCGAGCAGCAGTCCGATGGCGTGGACCTGGCCATCCTGCTGCCGGTGCGCTTCGGCATCGGCTACGGCCTGCCGCACGCGCAGACCGCCCCGCAGGTGCCGGACGGCCGCGTCTGCTGGTGGAACGGACTGGGTGGCGCGCATGTCGTCAACGACCTGGACCATCGCGTCACGTTCGCCTACGCCATGAACCGCATGGCCCCCGGCCTGATCGGCTCCGAGCGGGCCGACGCCTATATGAAGGCGACCTTCGACACAGTGAGGGGACGTGCGTGATGGGCCTCACTCGGGCAAGCTGCGAAGGTTCGCGCAATCGGATTCGAGGACTTGATTCATGACCAACGCTGTTGATCTCCAGGCTCTGGCCGCGCAGGTGGCCGGGAAGCTGACCGGGCCGGGCGGGCCGTTCGAGATGACGGTCGAGCCGGTGCTCGGAGTGCCGTTGCCGGTGTTCAAGAACCGGCACCGATCGCTGCTGGAGCTGCTGGAAGCGTCCCGTGAGCTGGGTGATCGCGAGTATCTGGTGTCCGCGCGGACCCGCTACACCTTCGCCGAGCACTACGCGGCCGCGAGCGCGCTCGCTGCCGCACTGGCCGAGCGCTATGGCGTCGGCAAGGGCGACCGCGTCGGCATCCTGGCCGCCAATAACCCCGAGTGGGTGCTGACCTTCTGGGCCGCGCAGCGGCTGGGTGCGATCCCGGTCGGCTACAACGCCTGGTGGGTGCCGCGCGAGATCGCCTACGGCCTCGATCACTCCGCCCCGAAAGTCGTGATCGCCGATGCAAAGCGCGCTGCGCTGGCCGCGGAGACCGGTACGGACATTCCGGTGCTGACCATGGAAACCGACCTGCCCGCGCTGATCGCGGAATTCGCCGGCGGCAATCCGAGCGCGGAAGTGGGCGAGGACGATCCAGCGATCATCCTCTACACCTCGGGGACCACGGGCCGCCCGAAGGGTGTGGTGCACACCCAGCAGAACATGGTGGCCGTGGCCGACTACCACCGGTTCATGGACGCCCTCGCGGCCGGATTCCGCGGGCAGGCGTGGGATGGTTCCCCGGCGGGGCGCCGCTACCTGGCGACCATGCCGCTGTTCCACATTGCGAGCCTGCACAATCTGTCGATCCCGCGGCTCGCCACCGGCGACGCGGTCGTCTTCCCGACCTCGGGCGAGTTCGACGCCGAATCACTGCTGAAGCTGGTCGAGACCGAGAAGGTCACCAACTGGGCGGCGGTGCCGACGCTGGCGAGTCGCATTCTCGGCGTGGACATCTCGAAGTACGACCTGTCCTCGCTGACCGCGTTCTCGCTCAACTCCGCCCCGTCGTCTCCGGCACTGGTGCAGCGGCTGCGGGAGCGGTTCCCGGTCGCATTGCAGGGCCTCACCACCAGTTACGGGTGCACCGAGTCCGGCACCGCCGCGACCGTGGCAACCCCGCCGGAGCTGGCCGCCGACAACGAGACCGTCGGCCGCGCGGTGGTCGGTGTCTCCCTCGAGGTTCGCGACCCCGATGGCAAGCCCGTGCCCGACGGTGAAGAGGGCGAGATCTGCATCCGCAGCCCGTACGTCATGCTCGGCTACTGGAACAACGAGGACGCGACCAAGGCATCCATCGACGAGAACCGCTGGCTGCGCACCGGCGATTACGGCACCCTGCGTGACGGCAAGCTCTACATATCCGGTCGCCGTTCGGATCTCATCCTGCGTGGTGGCGAGAACGTCTACCCGCAGGAGATCGAGAACGCCCTCGACGAGCACCCGCTGGTGCGGGAGTCGGCCGTGATCGGTGTCCCGCACGAGGATCTCGGCCAGGAGGTCGCAGCCATCGTGGTGGTCGACGATCCGGAGTCGTTGTCCGAGGACGAGTTGCGTGATCACGTGGCCAAGCAGCTGGCCTATTTCAAGGTACCCGCTCGCTGGCTGGTCACCGCGGATCCGTTGCCGCGCAATGCCACCGGCAAAGTACTGCGCCGCGACCTCTCCCTGGGAAAGTGAATTCCTGTGTACGACACCATTATCAAGAACGGACGCTGGTTCGACGGCACCGGCGCACCCTCGGCCATCCGCAATCTCGGCATCCGGGACGGCCGGGTGGCGACCGTGTCGGCCGCGCCGCTGGACGAGACCGGCTGTGCGCGAGTGATCGACGCGACCGGTCGCTGGGTCATGCCCGGCATGATCGACATCCACACCCACTACGACGTGGAGGTGCTGCTGGATCCGACGCTGTCGGAGTCGCTGCGGCACGGCGTCACCACGCTGCTGCTCGGGTCGTGCTCGCTGTCCACCGTGCATGTCGGCGGTTCGGACGCGGGTGACCTGTTCGGCCGGGTGGAGGCGATTCCGCGCAAGCATGTGGTCGAGGCGGTGGACGCGCTGAAGACCTGGAACAGCGCGCACGGCTATGTGACGGCGCTGGAGTCGCTGCCGCTGGGCCCGAATGTCGCTGCCTTCATCGGTCATTCGGATATCCGGGCGTCCCAGCTGGGCTTGCGGCGGGCCACCGATCCGGATGTGCAGCCGACCGAGTCCGAGCTGACGGCCATGGAGCACAAGCTGACCGAGGCGCTGGACGCCGGATTCGTCGGCATGTCCTCGCAGCAGCTGCTGTTCGACAAGCTGGACGGCGAGGTGTGCAGGTCGCGGACGCTGCCGTCGACCTATGCCACCGCCAAGGAACGGCGGCGGCTGAATCGCATTCTGCGCGACCGCAAGCGGGCATTGCAGGGCGGTCCCGACGTCGCCAAGCCGCAGAGCATGCTCGGCATGGCGGCCAGCAGCCTGGGCTTCTTCCGGCCCAAGCTGAAGGTGAGCCTGCTGTCGGCGGCCGACATCAAGGCGATTCCCGGTGTGGTGAAAGTCTTTCCGCTGCTGGGCCGGATCATCAACGGGCTCGGCGGCGACTTCCGCTGGCAGCATCTGCCGGTGCCGTTCGAGGTGTACTCCGACGGCATCGATCTGCCGGTGTTCGAGGAATTCGGCTCCGGCGCAGCGGCTCTGCACCTGTCGAACCAGCTGGAGGAGCGCCGGGAACTGCTGGCCGATGAGAACTACCGCCGCTGGTTCCGCAAGGACTACGACAAGAAGTGGGGTCCGCGGGTCTGGCATCGGGACTTTTTCGACGCCGAGATCACCGAGTGCCCGGATGCGAGCGTGATCGGCAAGACCTTCGGTCAGGTCGGCGTGGATCGCGGCGGCGTGCATCCGGTGGACGCCTTCCTGGATCTGGTGGTGGAGTACGGGCCCAAGGTGCGCTGGCGCACCACCATCTCCAATCACCGGCCCGAGGTGCTGGATGTGCTGGCCGCGGATCCCAGCGTGCAGCTGGGCTTCTCGGACGCCGGCGCGCATCTGCGGAACATGGCCTTCTACAACTTCGGCCTGCGGCTGCTGAAGCGTGTGCACAAGGCGCAACAGGCGGGGCGGCCGTTCATGACGGTCGAGCACGCCGTGCACCGGGTGTCCGGCGAGCTGGCCGACTGGTACGACCTGGATGCCGGGCACCTGCGCGAGGGCGATCGGGCCGATGTGCTGATCATCGATCCGGCGAGGCTGGACGACAGCCTGGAAGCCTATGCCGAGAACCCGATTCCGGAGTTCGACAATCTCTCCCGCATGGTCAACCGCAATGACGACACCGTCACCGCGGTGCTGGTGAACGGCGAGTTCGTCTTCGGGCTGGGGGAGAAGGCCGACACCCTGGGCAAGGAACGCACCGGCGAATTCCTGCGGGCAGGTGGCCGATGAACGTCCGTAGATTCGACGGCCGCGCCGCGGTCGTCACCGGGGCGGCCTCCGGCATCGGTGCGGCCATCGCCGCCGCGCTGATCGCCGAGGGCGCGAACGTCGTCGGCCTCGACATCGACGAGGCCGGCCTCGGGAAGAAGGCCGCCGAACTCGGCGACGCCTTCGTTCCCGTGGTCACCGACGTCACCGACGAAGCCCAGGTGGAGGCTGGGATCGCCATCGCCGCAACCCGTTTCGGCCGTCTCGACGCGGCCTTCAATGTGGCGGGCGCGTCCCGAATCGGCGCGGTCACCGACCTGACCGAGGCCGACTGGGACTTCACCATCGACCTGATTCAGAAGAGCGTCTTCCTGTGCACCAAACATGAAGCGCGCCTGATGAAGTCGACCGGCGGCGGCGCGATCGTCAACATCTCCTCGCTCGACGCCCGCGTCCCCATGCCCGGTGGCAGCCCCTACTCCACCGGCAAGGCCGGCGTGGTCATGTTCACCAAGAACGCGGCCCTGGAGCTGGCCCAGTTCCGCATCCGGGTGAACGCCATCCTCCCCGGCCTGGTCGACACCCCGCTGGTCGCGGCGGTCATGGGCTACGAGCCCGCCAAACAGATGTTCCTGGACCGCATCCCGATGGGCGCGCCCGCCACCCCGGAACAGATCGCCGCCCCCAGTCTCTTCCTCGCCTCCGACGACGCCTCCTACATCACCGGCATCGACATGGTGGTGGACGGCGGCTGGGAGCTGAGCAACTTCCCGAACTTGGCGAAGCTCGCGGGCTGAGCCGAGAACCCGCCCTGGGCCCCGAAACACGTTCCAGCCCAGGGCGGGTCGGTCATATTCCGGTGGGCGTGGGCAGGACCGAGAGCCCGGGACGATCACGTTGCCCCACCCGCGCGGCAACCCTGACCTGCTGCGGTGTGGTTCCGCACCACCGGGGGACCAACCCGATCGAGACGCCGCCGTGGTGGACGGACAGGAACCGGGAGGCGCACACGATCGAGTCGTGCACGGTCGCGGCATCGTGATCGCGACGGCCAGCTGGCCGGGGACACCTATGTCCCGGCGGGCCGCCATTCGCAACCCCAGATCGGGGCAATCCAGTTCGGCCGCTGCGACTTCCAGTACCCAGCCCAGGGGTTCCGCGAAAACCATAGATGCTCAGCTGGTTCGGTCAGAAACAGTTGTTCGCGTCCGACTGACAACTCCGCATTGTCAATGGAGCCGCCCGGGCGGTGCGGAGGAATCGGCCGGAAGCCGCGATGCACAGATCCCCGTGCCCTGCGCACGCCAGCAGGACACGAGCAGCCGGGAATCACGCTGCCCGTGAACCCCACCTCCGGCAACTGGATTCGATCGCAGCCGCGACCCACTGCCCCACGTGATGTCGGTCGTTCACCCGCGGAATACCGGTGGGGTCGAGACGTTTCGGAGCAACCCACCCGGCACGCCCCCGACAGAGGGAATCCTTGCCCATGACAACGGTTTTCCAACCCTCGGCACTGTCATTCACCAGCGCATGGCAGCGATCGCACACCAACGTCAGGTTGCTCAGATCCGTCGGGCCGCCCTTGGCCCAGTCGGTGATGTGGTGCACCGCGCACATCGAGGCGGGTGCGTCACATCCCGGGCGGGTGCAACCCTTGTCGCGGGCGATCAACGCCAACCGCTGAGCCGGGGTCGCCAGCCGCTGGCAGCGACCCAGAAACAGCGGCAACCCGTCCGCGTCGAGGACCGCCAGCACCGGGCGGGTGCCCTCGGCCAGCTTCAACGCCTCGCTGATGCTCACGTGGCCACCCGAAGCGGTCGTCACGACCCCAACCCCACGCTCGAGGTCGGCGACGGACATGGTCAGGATCGCCTGCACCGGCAAACCACGATGCGACCCCAGCTTGGCCGGGTCGACACCGGGCTGCAACAACGCGAACAGTGCGTCGTGGGTGCGCTGCCCGGCATCACGACGGTCACGACGCGCCGCCGCCTCCAACACCGCCGAGTCGACGACCTTGACCGTGGCGGCAACACTGTCGGCATCGTCGATGTTGCACATGCCCGGACGTGCCAGCTTCGCGAACATCGCATCCAACAGCGCCCGCAACTCGGGCGTGAGCCAGCCTTCGATCCACGACATCCCGTCCACCCCGGGACGACTCAGAATCAGGCCGCGGCGGCGACGGCGGTCGGCGTCGGAGACGACCGTGCCGTCGGGGTCGACACGAGCGAGGATCTCGCGGCCGATCTTGGGCAAATCATCGGGCCACCCGATGCGGGAATGGCCGACGAGGAGATGCTCAGCTTCGGTGCGGGACTCGGCCGGGATGTCGGCGGGCAGGTGGTTCATGACGTCGATGATGTTGCGAACATGATCACGTGAGATAGCGCCTGCCTCATAGGCTTCGGCGGTCTTCTCCAATGTGGCCGGACGCAGATGACCAGTGGGCTCGAAGAACTCACCGCACTGCATGGCGATCTTCACCCGCACCGACGCGTCGTGCTTCGACAGGCCCAACGTCTGACGCAGGAACGGCACCACATCCTTGGCTCCACCACCTTCGGGCAGCGAACGATTGCAGGCCTCGATGATCAGGCGTGAATCCAGCGCGGACAGTTGGCGTTTGCAGGTTTCGAGCCGCTGCATCAACTCCACGACGTCACGGTCGGAGAACGAGTTCAGGTTGCCGTCGAGGATGGTGTTCGAGAGGGTTTCGACGGCGGCTGCCAGCTCGGCGATGCCGCACGTGTCGAGTGTTTCCCCCTTCGAATCCATGTGCTAATTCCATCGCCGATCACAACGCGGGAGAACCCGAATTGTCCTGTACGCCTGGTTATTTAGAGTGCCAGGCCCACTTCGTGAAAGGGTCGTGCACTGCTGGTTTCACTGTGGCTGCGGGGCGGGATCATGGAGTCTCGGCGGAGGTTATCGCAGTCGGGTAGCCGGAGGCAGCGCCGCCAGCATCCAGAAGGCGACCACGAAGACGACGTAGGCGTAGAGCGGGAAGTCCGGTCGGTCGTCCGTGCCGAAGGCCCTCGAAGAACCCGCACAGCGCAATCCCGCCGAACAGCATGGCGAGAATCGCCGCGGCGACCCCCTTCCCGCTCCCTGTCCACCGGCCCTCCCGCGACCCCGGATCCCACTGATCCCGCGGCAGCGAAATCGGGCTCCTACCCACTCTGCGGCTGCTCCACCGCGCCCCCTCACTGGCATTGATCGTGACGGGGGCTTTCTGCCAGACGATCAGGAGAGATCGAACCGTCCGCCCCGCACCGCCCGAGTGAATACATCCCACTCATCCGGCCCGAAAACCAGTGCGGGGCCAGGATTCTTGGAGTCCCGGACAGCGACCCGACCTTCGTCGAGGTGGGCCGCCTCCACGCATTCGCCCTGTGAAGTGCTGCGGGTCGATTTGAACCACTGGGCGCGGGACAGGTCGATGCTCACTCGCCGTACTCCTTCGCTATCGACAGGATGAACTGCCGAGACGTGTCGTGATTCAACGCTACCCGGCTGATCTCGGCAAAGGCGTCGCGGTAGGGCTTCACTTCGGCCTCTCGCTCCAGATAGAGGTCTCCCGCGTATTCTTCCACGAACACCACGGGCGGTTCGATCAATCCGGTCGCCGACATCTTCGGAAACTCCAGCAGCACAAACGATCCCGTCACCGAACCGAGATGCCCCGAGGTGTCGAAGGGAACCACCCGAATCGAGACGTTCGAGAACTCCGCTACCTCGGCGAGGTGCCGGAGTTGCGCGGCCATGACTCCGGCCCCGCCGATCCGATCGCGGAGCGTCATTTCCGACAGCACGACATCGACGACGAAGTCGGGGTCGTCGAGCCGTGCCTGTCGGCGGACGACCATTGCGACACGCTTCTCGACCGGTTCCGTTTGGACTCCCGGCGTTTCGGTCCATGCGAGCGCGCGCCGATACTCGGGTGTCTGGAGCAGTCCGGGGATGATGGTGACCTTCCAGACGGAAATCCTGCGCGCCGCCTCCTCGAGCCCCATGTAGTGGTCGAAACCTTCCCGCATCTCATCGGCATACGCACGCCACCACCCGCCGCCCGACTTGTGCGTGGTTCGCACCTCGAGTGCGAGCTCCAGGAGCATCGCGCGTTGTTCGGCGGTCGCCCTGTAGGTATCGCACAGGACGTTGATATAGAGATCGGACACCTTGGTGGGCAGCCCGTCCTCCATGCGTCCGATGGTCTGCGGCGACACCCCTATGGCCCGCGCGGCCTCGGACTGCCGCATCCGCTTCGCTTCCCGCAAGCGCTTGAGTTCCCGGCCAAGTGCCCGCCGCGCCATCGTCGATCCGGTCACCATCTCGTTACCCTCACTATCGGACGCACCGAAATATGGAAGGCTCCGCCACGGGCGTCTCCGCCACGGGCATCCCCGTATCTGAATTCCTTTATATTTCAGCCACATTCGAGCGTTTCGCCATTCCGAATTCCGCTCACCAAGAGTCTACTCGAGGCGGGCCATCGAATTTTGGCCTTTTCTGCCCCATTCGGCCAATGTCTGGAGCCGTAATGTCCTGGGAAACTTGGGTTTTGTCTCTTATGACCGTATTCAGCGTAGTGGCCACGGTCGTCAGCATGCTGGACGAGCTCAGCACTGCCCGCCAGCATGCGCGGTCGATCCGGCTACGACGGATCGGCGGCGGCTACGTCGAGGTGCAGGTGCCCTGCGATCACCAACCCGGTCGTCATCGTCGGAACAGGAGATGAGCAGTGTCTCAACCAATCTCACATGAGGTCCCCGATTACCCCGTCCAGAATCTGGAGGTCGCCCGGCGCGGGCTGGAATCGCACGAGTCGTGCGACGGGCGGTGCGAGGCGAAACGCTATTTCGCCGCACTCGTTCCGCATCTGGACATGCTCGCTCGCCGCCGGGCGGCCTCGTCGGGGTGGAATCTGTGGACCTCGAGGCAGTAGCGGGCGGGCGGCGAATTCGCGAGGCGTGCTGGTTGTTCCGGGTCAGTCGCGGCGCGGCGGGATGCCGTCCCGGAGGAGATCCTCGACGGTGGCGAAGGTGTGTGCGGTGAGCCAGAGGCGCAGCAGGTGCCGCCGCCGTTCGAGGTCCTCGTGGTCGGTGTACGCCTCCCGGCAGTGCAGGATCTTGGCGTTGTTGAGGATTTGCACGTCGCCGGGGGCGAACTCCATCGGGAGGTAGAAGCGCGGGTCGTTGGCGGTGTCCTCGAGCATCCGCATGGCTTCGAGCTGCAGGTCGGTCAGGGGCGGGACGTCCGGGTGACGCTGGGCGTCGCGGATATACCAGCCGATGTAGAAGATCCGCGGCGTGCCGTTGATGTCGTGGATCGCGGGCAGCGTGAAATACGGTGTCTCGCCGGGTGATTGCTCGTCGTTGCGGTCCCAGTGAAAGGGCTGCCGCAGGACGTCGATGAGGTCCGGTCGCTCGGCGAGGATGTGGTTGTAGACCGCCGGGGAGCTGGCGATGCGGCTCTCCCCACCGGATTTCGCGGCATTCAGGCAGAGCAGCCCGACCAGGTCGGAGCCGTCGGTGTGGAAGTCCTGACGCTGGTTGGTGGTGTAGAGCCGCACCGCGGGGCTGTCACGGGCAATCCGCTCGTCCCGCACATGGCCGAGCAGATCGCCGGCGGCGTTCTGGCTGACCGGGGTGCCCAGATGCAGCCCGAGGCCCACATAGGCGAGCTCGGTTTCGGCCGGTGTGAGCAGATCCTGCGGGAAGCTTCGGATGAGCACGAACGCGCGCCCGTGGGCGAGGATGGCACTCCATTCCCGCAGCGGCTCGGTCAGCCCCGGGAGCGGAAAGTCCTCGCGTCGCACCGTCGCGGCGGTCAGGCCCGCGGCAATGGCGGCACGGGCGGTATCGGCGATCTCCCGGCGCTGGGCAGCGGTGAGCACTGTCGCCCACTCGGCGGGATCGCCGAAATCCGCGCCGTGCCACACGGCCGGTGATTCCACAGGTTGGTAGGGGGCGGCCGTCATGCGGGTGCTCCTGGTCGAGAGGTGGTCGTCGGGGCCGGTTCAGGGCCGGACAGTGGTGTCCGTCCGGCCGGCAGCAGTTCGCCGATGAGTTGTTCTACACGCGTGCGGATTTCATCGCGAATGGGCCGCACAGCGGCAACGCTCTTGCCCGCGGGATCGTCGAGCTGCCAGTCACGGTAGTCGACGCCGGGGAAGTACGGGCAGGTGTCGCCGCAGCCCATGGTGATGACGACGGTGGAGGTCTGCACGGTGTCGGGTGTGAGGATCTTCGGTGTCCGAGTGGTGATGTCGATGCCGAGTTCGGCCATCGCCTCGACCGCGGCGGGGTTGATGGTCTCGGCGGGCGCGGTCCCGGCCGACCGGACCTCGATCGCGTCGCCGGCGAGGTGGGTGAGGAAGCCCTGGGCCATCTGGGAGCGTCCGGCATTGTGGACGCAGACGAACAGCACGCTGGGTGTGGCGGTCATCGGCGGGGACGGCCTTTCAGGAGGTCTGGACGTTGTGGGGTGTGACGATGTCGTCCGCCGGTACGGGATCGGGGTAGAGCAGCCCGATCAGGACGAAACCGAGCGCGGCCCCGAGAATTTGGGCGGCGATGAATGCGGGCACCGACGCGGGGGCGATCCCGGCGAAGGTGTCGGAGAAGACACGCCCGACGGTGACGGCCGGGTTGGCGAAGCTGGTGGAGCTGGTGAACCAGTAGGCCGAGCCGATGTAGGCGGCAACGGCCGCGGCCGAGAGCGCCGCGCGGCCGGTGCGCGCGAGCGCGAAGATGACCGCGATCAGTCCGGCCGTAGCGACCATCTCACCGACCAGATGGCCGGTGGTGACGCGGTGATGTGTGGAGATCTGGGCGGCGGGCTGGTCGAACATGATGTTGGCCAGCACCGCCCCCACCATCCCGCCGAGGATCTGCGCACCGATATAGGCCACCAGATCGGTGGCGCTCAGCCCGGTGCCGCGGCGGCGTCCGGCCCACCAATCCGCTGCCGAGACAACGGGATTGAAGTGCGCGCCGGAAACCGGGCCGAGCATCAGGATCAGGATGCCCAGCCCGAATACCGTGGCGGTCGAGTTCTCCAGCAGCTGGAGACCGACATCGTGTGCCGACAGTTGCTGGGCCGCGATGCCGGAGCCGACCACCACGCACACCAGCAGGCCGGTGCCGATGAACTCGGCCAGCAAACGTCGTTTGAGCGTGTTCATCGGAGCACCGCCTCGGGGAGCGCGATGTCCAGCAGTGCCGAAAGCCGGCGCAGCGCGGCGGCTTCGACCCCGTAGTACACCCACGACCCGCGCCGCTCGCTCGACAGCAGCCCCGCTTCGCGCAATACCCGAAGGTGATGGGAGATGGTCGGCTGGGAGACGTCGAAACCGTCGGAGATATCGCACACGCAGGCTTCCTGTCCGGTGTGGCTGGCGATCACCGACAGCAGGCGCAAACGGATCGGGTCCGACAGCGCCTTGAACACCGCGGCCAGCTCCGTCGCGGCCTGCGCTGTCAACGGTTCGCGGACCAGGGGGGTGACCTCACACGCGGGTGAGGTCACGGCCAGCGGAAGCACTCGATTCGACACTCGTCGATATTGATGGATATCGAATCCGCAGGCAAGCGAACACCTAGTGAACGACCTGGTGCGGGCTCAGCCGCAGCAGGATGACCCGGAGGCCACGGCATCCGCCTTTGCCGCGCTGCCGCAGCAAGCCCCGTCGGCGGCGGCTTCTTCGGTGGTGCCGCAGCAGATTGCCATCGCTTGTGCGTCGTCGGCGATTGCGCCGGATTCCAATACCGGTGCGGTGCCGAAGGTTTCGCTGTCCGCCAGGACGGTGTAGACCTCCCAGCGCTCGGTGTCGGGCGCGGCGACCCACACCTTGTCCTGGGTGGCGAAGCAACAGGTGGTCGCGATCTGCTCCTCGGTGAACATCCCGGCCTGGGAGAGTCGCGCGATCTCGGCATGCACCTGGTCACTGGACTCGACCTCGACCCCGAGGTGGTTGAGGCTGCCGCCGTGCCCCGGGTTCTCGATCAGCACCAGCTTGAGCGGCGGCTCGGCGATCGCGAAATTCGCGTAACCGGGCTTGCGCTTGGCGGGCTCGGCCTGGAACAGGGTCGAATAGAACGCCACTGCCTGGTCGATGTTGTCGACATTGAGAGCGAGCTGAACACGGGACATGAGACCGTACCTCCACTTGTGAGACATATGTCGAAAAGCTGGTGTGACCGAGTCTGCGCCACTATTTCGACATATGTCAAGAAGGTGGGTAATCTCGTTTGCATGCCCAAGGCACTGCCCGTGATCGACATGTCCGCCCCGGTCTGCTGCGCCCCCGTCGCCGCCGGCCCCGTCGACGACGCCGCCGCCCTGGAAATCGCTCTGCGCCTCAAGGCCATAGCCGACCCGGCCCGCGTGAAACTTCTGTCCCTGCTGCTCGCCAGCCCCCTCGGCGAGGAGAACACCGGCGACTTGGCCGCAGCCGTCACCCTCGCCGAATCCACCGTCAGTCACCACCTCGGCCAACTGAAGAAGGCCGGCCTGGTCGAGTCCGAACGCCGTGGCATGAACACCTACCACCGCGCCCAGCGCGCGTCCCTCGCGGCGCTGTGCGTCGTCCTCGACCCGAACTGCTGCCGCTAGCCCCGACGGTCAGGATCCGCGAACGGACCTGGTGGTCAACTGCTTTCGGTGCTGGTCGTAGTGCTGTCCCGGATGCCGGTAGATGTCGGCGAGGGTCATGTAGCCGTTGAAATCCTGGCCCTTACCGCGATAGTCGCGCACTGCCGTTGGCCGGGCGGGAAGTCGTCGCCGGTGAGAATGCGTTGGCAGGTGGGGTTGCGCGGGTGGTGTCGGGTGCCCGGCCGGGGAAGCCGATAGCGGCCCCTCCGTCCGGAATCTGTGCTTGGATACGCGAACCCGGGCGGCCTGGCGAGGTGGTCCGATGTGACCTTCCGTTGGAACCTGTTCCACTGGGTGGGATGGGCTTGACCAGGGGTTATCGGGTTCGATGCCCCCGAACTTGGGGGCAGTTTCCCGAATCGGGGTGGGTGGGGTGAACGCGTTTTGTACACTCCCCGCTGAAGTGAATAGACGTCACTTCAGATCCTGAATTCGAGGTACTCATGAAGTCTTCAACACCGGTGGGGGTGTTTGCCGTCCGTGTCGCCGCGGCCGTGATCGGCGCAGGGCTGCTGATCGCGGGCGTTGCCGGGTGCGGCAGCGACAAGTCGTCCGACAGTTCGCCGGGCGGTGCCACCAGTACCGCCGCCACATCCGTGAGCTCCACGGCCGCCCCCGCGCCGACGACCGTCGCGCCCGCGCCGACCACCGAGGCACCCGCGCCGCAGCCGGCCGCCACGGAACCGGCCGCGCCGCAGCCCGTCGCGCCGGAGGCCGTCGCGCCGCAACCGGTCGCTCCGCAGCCGGCCGCGCCCAAGCCTGCGCCGCAGACGCAGCAGCAGAAGCCCGCGCCGCCGACCCTGGACGCGCCCGGATTCGAGCCGCGTGCGGGTTACTGAGAAGGCTGGACAGTTCGTGCTCGGTAATGGTGGGCGGTGGCTGTGTGTCGCCGCGGTAGCGCTAGCGGCCTCGGTGTCGACCGTGGCCGCTGCGAACGCGGATCCGGCCTCGCCGGATGCCGCCCCCACGGGCAAAGAGCTGGTGGTCCTGGGTGATTCGTTCTCCGCGAACGCCTGGGACTTCTTCGACGAGAGCAACAGCTGTCTGCGCCACGGCCGGACGGCTTGGCCGGTGCAGCTGGGCAGGCTCATGGGCGTGTACGGGACCGACGAGATGGCCGATCCTTCCTGCCCTGGCGCGTCGATCGACAGCGGCCCGGGGTGGAGCCTGGCTCAGGAGGCTCAGAAAGCGGACAAGGCAGGCGCTTTCGGGCCGAATACCAAAGTGGTCACGCTGCAGTTCGGGCTCAACGACAAGTGGGGCAAGAACGACCAGACGCTCTGGAAGTCGTTGCAGGGCTGTGTGTTCAACCTTGTCGACGGCTGCGATCCGGAGTCGGTCGATCAGGGCCGGATGCCCGACTACAACGGTGTGTCCGGGGCATTGATGGCCGAGCGCATGAGCAATGCGGTCACCTACATCAAGTACTACGCGCCGAACGCCCGCGTCGTGTTCGTCGGCTATCCGGAGTTGTTCAGCCCGGGCAGCAGCACGGTCTGTCTCAGCCTCGGCGGCGTCGCGCCGTTCATCCAGTCGCGCGGTCGCGCGGTGGTGGAGTACTTCGACCGCATCGACCGGGCGCAGCGGGAAGCCGCTCAGCTGTTGGGTATCGAGTTCCTGGATTCCCGCGCGCTCACCACCGGTCATGGGCTCTGCTCGTCGCAGCCCTGGCTGAATGGCGTGTTCGATCCGCGAGCCGATCTCGACGGCCTGTTCTTCCACCCGTCGAGTCAGGGCGACGCCGTGGTCGCCAACGCCATCTACGACCGATACGGACACTGATGCCATCGAGATTTCGTCGATCGGTCCGTTGATCATTGATAGCCTCCTCGTCGAGTTTCCCGATCGTCCAGGGGTTTTGTGGTTTGCTGAATCCCGCACTCCGGCCCTCGGGGCCTCTTGTACACTCCGCGCAAAAGTGAAAGTTCACCATTCAATTTGCGATTCGAGGGTTCCATGAAGTTCCGTATCCCAGGCGCGCGCACCGCGGTGGCCGCCATCGGCGGGGTCGTGCTGATCGGCGCGCTGGCGGCGTGCGGAAGCGACAAGGCCGCCGACACGCCCACCACCCAGGCGAGCACCACCGCTGCCGTCGTGAGCAGTTCGGCCGCCCCCGCGAGCAGCGCCGCCCCGGCGCCGAGCGCGGCCCCCGCGCCCGCCGCGGCCCCGGAAGCTACCACCGAAGCACCCGCCCCGCAGCCGGTGGCCCCCGCAGCGCCCGAAGCGCCTGCGGCACAACCGGTTGCGCCCAAGCCCGCGCCGCAGACCCAGCAGGCGCCCAAGCCCGCGCCGCCGACCCTGGATGCCCCCGGGTTCGAGCCCCGCGCAGGCTACTGACGAAACCGGAGAACATACGTGTCGGGAAACAACGGTCGGTGGCTGTGTGCCGCGATGGTCGCGTTCGCCGCGGTCATGACGGGAACATCGGGGGCGCAAGCGGATTCGGTTCCGCAGGGGAAGGAACTCGTCATCCTGGGCGACTCGTTCACGGCCAACGGCTGGAACCCGCTGTCCCAGGAGAAGAAGTGCGACCACGGCGACACCGCGTGGCCGGTGCAGCTGAGCGCGCTGATGGGCGTGCAGGGCACCGATCGGATGTGGAACCAGTCGTGTCCGGGCGCGTCGCTCGACACCGGGGACGGGTACACCCTGAAGGTCCAGGCCAGCAACGCCGACAAGGCGGGCTCGTTCGGACCGAACACCAAACTGGTGACGGTGCAGTTCGGCCTCAATGACGTCTGGGGCGGCGCGGCGCAATCCCCGTGGACCTCGATCGAGCACTGCTTCTACGACGTCGTCGGCGGCTGCGGTCCCGACGCGGTGGCCGCCGGCCGAATGGTCGACCCGCAGAACGTGACCGGCGCCGAATACGCCTCCCGCATCAGCAAGGTCATCACGTACATCCGGTACTACGCCCCGAACGCACACATCGTGATCGTCGGCTACCCGGAGCTGTTCCGGCCCGACCAGGACGCCATCTGCTTCGATATCGCCGGCGTCCCGGCCACCCAGCCGCGCGGCCGCACCGTCGTCGAGTACCTCAATCGCTTCGACCAGGCCGAGCGGGAAGCCGCCGCGCAGCTGAACCTGGAATATCTCGACGCCCGCGCGCTCACCGCCGGGCACGGGCTGTGTACGCCGCAGCAGTGGGTCAACGGAGTGTTCGACCCGAAAGTCAATATCGCCGGTCTGCCGTTCCACCCCGCTCCGCAGGGCGACGCCGTGGTAGCAAACGCACTGTACGAGAGGTACGCACGATGACCCGCCCACCCGAAGTCGCCCCGCGCGAGGCCTCCGCCGCGCTCGGGGTGGAGCAGTACGCCACGCAGCTTCTCCAGCCCGTCCCGTCCACCCGGGCCGCCGAACCGGTCCGGGCCGCCGAGCCCGCCCGGACCGAGGGCCTCACCGAGTCCGTCGCCGAGCGCGCCCGGCGGGAGCGGCCCGCGCTGCCCTCGCTGACCGGCGCGCGGTGGTGGGCGGCGTTCGCGGTATTCGTACTGCACGCCTTGGTGTTCCTGCCGGTCTACCCGTTCCAGAAGTCGGCGCTGTTCCGCCACATCCACGAGTGGATCCCGATGCAGCTCGGGGCCGCGGGCGTCACCTTCTTCTTCGTGCTGTCCGGCTTCATCATCTACTGGTCGTTCCGGCCCGGCATGTCGGTGAGTGGCTTCTACCGGCGGCGGGTACTGAAGATCTACCCGACACACCTGCTGGCGGCCGCCGCGTTCATCGTGGTGGCGAGTGTGCCGCTGCACCGCGCCGTGGTGTGGGTGCCGAACCTGCTGCTGGTGCACACCTGGGTGCCGAAGTGGACCACGGTCGGCGGCTTGAATGTGCCGTCCTGGTCGCTGGCCGCGGAAATGCTGTTCTACCTGAGCTTTCCGTTGCTGCTGCCGCTCATCATGCGGATCCCGACCCGCCGGCTGCTGCTGGCCATGGGCCTGCTGATGCTGGGCATCGTCGCGCTGCACACCTCGTACTTCCTCTGGGTGGACGGCCCGAAGGGCATCGCGAATGCCTTTGCGCCGCGCCTGGTTCCGGGCAACACGTCGCCGTACTACGAACTGCACGCCTCCCCGGCGTGGTTCCAGCAGCCCGACATCCCGGTGTCTCCGTCGTACTGGCTCAGCTACACCTTCCCGCTGTCCCGCCTCCCGGAGTTCTTCCTGGGCGTGCTGGCGGCCCGCATGGTGCTCGAAGGTCGTTGGCGCAATACGAATCTCGCCTGGCCGCTGCTGGCGCTGACCGTCGCCTACGCGGCGACCTGGGTGGTGCCGGTGAACTACAAGATGTCCGTGCTGCTGCTCCCCCCGATGACCGCGGTGGTCGCCACCATGGCGGCGCGAGACCTGGCCGGCATCCGCGGCCTCAACGCCCACCCGCGCATGGTGTGGCTGGGCAATGTGTCCTTCGCCTTCTACCTCATCCAGTTCCCGGTCATGGTCCTGGTCACCCGATACCTGATCGGCGGCAAGGAGTTCGGCATTCTCGGCTGGGCGGGCTTCTCCCTGCTGTGCCTGGTCCTCTCCACCGCCATCGCCGCGGTGCTCTACCACTGGGTCGACCTGCCGATCATGCGCAACTTCGCCCGCTCGAAGCGGGACGCCCGGGCGAAGGGTTAGCATCCACTGCGCGAACTGCTTGCGGCAGTAGCGTTTCCATGCGGTGAACGCGTGTCCATTCGGTGGGCGGTGTTCACCGCCTGGCCATGGGTAACAGGGCGAGTCGACATCTGAAACACGTTTCATTCGGGGCGCATTTCGGTGTCGACTCGCAAAGGAACATGTATGCGCCACAACGGCGTTGGAAACTACTACAGCAAACTATTCGCTATCGCAGCGGCGGCCGCACTGGCCGTGCTCGGGGGCTCGGCTGTCACGCCGACCGTGGCACACGCCGCGGTCACGAGCCCGAACCTGATCGTGGATGGCGATGCCGAGGCGGTGGCACAGTGCTCGCCGAAGGGGCTGGACGGCATGACCCTGCCGGGCTGGAATATCGGCTACGGCGAGCCGAATGCGGTGTGCTACGGACAGCCCGGATGGCCGGACGCGTCCTCGCCGGGTCCGTCGAACCGGGGTTCGAAGTTCTTCGCCGGCGGTGGCACCGGCAATGCCGAGATGGAGCAGACCATCAACGTCTCGGCCGCGGGTGCGGCCATCGACCAGGGCGGCGTGAGCTTCGATCTCAATGGCTGGCTGGGCGGATACGGTGCCCAGGACGATCGGGTCAACATGACGGCGACGTTCCTCAGCGCATCGGGGTCCCAGCTCGGTTCCGCCGAGTGCGACGACGTGAGCAGCATCGATCGCGGCCTGAAAACAGGTCTGCTGCAGCGTGATACGAAGGGCGCCCTGCCGAAGGGCACGCGCGCGGTGAAGATCCAGCTGAACTTCACCTGGACCGACGGCGACACCAACGACGGCTACGCCGACAACCTGTCGTTCACCATCG
This sequence comes from Nocardia sp. NPDC046763, assembly GCF_040645495.1. NCBI lineage: Bacteria > Bacillati > Actinomycetota > Actinomycetes > Mycobacteriales > Nocardiaceae > Nocardia > Nocardia sp. NPDC046763. Next base: position 221,796 of record NZ_JBEYYI010000012.1, read on the forward strand.
GCGCCGCACTGCCCGCGCCGAAGCTGGCCGCACCCGCCTCGACGGTGCCTGGTTACGACCACGTCTTCGTGGTCTACCTGGAGAACCAGGATTACGACGGGCTCACCGGAATCATCGGTAATCCACTGGCCCCCTACATCAACGGCCTGCGGCCGCAGGGCGCGACGCTGAGCCAGTCCTACGCCACGACGCATCCGAGCGATCCGAACTATGTCGCGCTGGCGGCGGGCGGACTGTACGGGCTGGTCGACAACAGCGTGGGTACGACCACCCTCGACGCGCGCCACATCGGCAACAGCGTGGACGCGGCGGGCAAGAGCTGGAAGGGCTACGCCGAAGAGGCCAACGGGAATTGCGACCAGGCCTCCCACGGCCAGTACTACCCGGATGACCTGCCGTTCTTGTACTTCCAGAACATGAAGTCCAACCAGGGCTATTGCGCGGCGCACCTGCAGCCGCTCACGCAGATGACGACCGACCTGCAATCCGCCGCCACCACCCCGAACTTCGTGTGGTTCGCCGGCAACGAATGCCACAACATGGAGGGCTGCGGCGTCGCCTCGGGTGACAGCTGGCTGAGCACCACCCTGCCCACCATCCTGAACTCCCCGGCCTGGAAGCAGCAGCGCTCGCTGCTCATCCTGACCTGGGACGAGGGTGCCACCAAGGCGTTCGGCCCGCTGTTCCCCAACCGGGTCCCGACCATCGTGCTCGGCTCGCAGAACACCGTGAAGCCCGGCTACACCAGCTCCCAGCGCACCGATCAGTACGGCTTGCTCCGGACGATCGACACCGCCCTGGGCCTACAGCCCCTGACCAACAACGACGGTTACGCGGCCACGGTGAACGACATCTGGTCCGGCCACTGACGGTGCCCTTGTCCGTCCGGATGACCTGATCGCGCAGGCACACCCGGTGTGCCTGCGCGGCGTGTTCCGCGCGACGCGCGGAATCCTGGGCGGATGGGGAGGTACGGGATCCTGTCGGTTCACGCGGCTGGTCTGCGGGGATGGCCGAACCGGAGTCGGCGCTGCGCCGCCCGGTGCGTAATACAGGAAAACTGCTGCAGCCGTGCGGGTTCGAGGGGCCGAGCCGACCTGGGTGCGGGTGATGCCCGGCGGTACGGCCACCGTTGCGCGGACGCGAACTTTCCGGCGCTCGAAGCGGGACACCCGCGCGAAGGTCTAGCGAGACAAACTCCGACACGCGAAGCGCCCAGACAGTCCCGCACACCCCCGGCCCCGGTTCCGGGGGGCAGGGGGTGTGGTGGCAATGGATTTGCCGGGTACGCCCCGGCTGTTCGCCGACCTAACGTTCAACGCCGCAAGGTAATCGGTTGCGGTAGCTGTCGAAGGGATCGGCGTGGTTGTGCGATTGGCCGTCGAAGCGGGGGCCACGACGGCGGTTGAGCTGGCGGAGCCGAGCTGGAGTCCGTGGCGGCGGATGATGTTCCGGTACGCGTTCGTGGTGTTGGGTGTGGGCATGGCCGGGGTGTGGGTGCTGCACATGCTGCTCCGGTCGGTGGGAGTCTCGCAGCAGGCCGTGATGGGCGTGGCGAAATGGACGGCACTGCATCCACTCACGGATCAGGTGGGCGAGCATGTGTTCGGCGTCCACGTCGATTGGTCGTTGACGGGAAGCGGTGATACCGCCGCGAACTGGGCGTCGATGTTCACTCTGCTCGTCGTCGCGGTGCCGATCGCGGTGATGTGGTCGGTGCTGGATCGGCGGCGGCCGCACTACGCGCGCCTGTATGCGTGGTTCCGTTTGGTGCTGCGCCTGGCTCTGATGAGCGCCCTCCTGCTGTACGGCGTTACGAAACTGCTGCCCTCGCAGATGGCGTTCGCGCTGGACCGACTGGTGGAGCCGTTCGGCGATCTGAGCCCGATGGCGGTGCTGTGGTCGCAGACCGCCAGCTCGGAGCCGTATGAAATCGCCTTGGGCGCAGCGGAAGTCACCGCAGGCGTGCTGCTCATCCTGCCGTTCACCGCTGGTCTGGGCGCGGTCCTGGCGGTCGTGGTGACGCTCCAGGTGTTCCTGCTGAATCTCACCTTCGACGTGCCGGTGAAGATTCTCTCGGGCCAGCTGCTCGTGTACGCGACGGTGCTGGCGGCCCCGGAGATCGTGCGCGTCGTCCGCGCCCTGACCGGTCACGCGGTGCCCATGCGCGGGCCCGAGGCACTGGTCCCGTCTCCGCGCGGGCGGCGAATCCTGGTGGCAGCGCAGGTGATGATGGGGATGTGGGTGCTGTTCACCACCCTCACCGAAGGCCATGACGCCTGGCGGACGTACGGGAACGGCCGGCCGCACTCGGCGCTCTACGGCATCTGGGATGTCACCGAGTACACGGTCGCGGGCCAGGAGGTCCCCGCGCTGGTCGACTTCCGGCCCACACCCCCGCAAGGGCAGCTCATCGGCCCGGCGGACCGGTTTCGTCGCCTCATCTTCGACGTTCCGCAGGGGGTGACCGCGCAGCGTATGGACGACTCGCTGGTGTCCTTCCCGGTGGAGATCGATGCCGATCTGCACACGGTGACCATCACGAAGGACCTGTCGCATCAGTGGAAGCTCGCCGTTCTGAACTACGACCAGCCTCAGGCCGATCAGCTGGTTCTGGATGGTCAGCTGGCCGGTCGTCCGGTCCGCTTGCGCCTGACGCGTGTCGATCTCGACCGCTTCCGCGGGATCTCTCGCGGATTCCACTGGGTCCAGCCTGTTCCGTACCTCCGTTAGTGGCGGCGTGTTCGTCGCGACGCGCTGCATGCTGGGCGGATGGCGGGCTACGTCGTCCTGTCGGCTCGCACCGCTACTCTGCGGGGATGGTCAAACCGGAGTCGGCGCTGCGCCGCTTGATGCGCGATACGGGAAAACTGCTGCAGCCGTATGGGTTTGAGGGGGCGGAGCCCACCTGGGTGCGGGTGCTGCCGGGTGGGGTGGCCACGGTGGCGCGGACGCGGACCTTCCGCATCTTCTCCGGTGGGCAGCAGATGCTCCGATTCGGGCTGGGGGCCTGGGCGACCCCGACGGCGTGGTGGGAATTCCGCAACTGGCGCAATGAGCGCCTGGGCCGTGCGCCGCTCGCGATCGAGGCCGCGGCGGGGCCGGGTCTGCTCACCGGCGAGGGACTGCCCGAGGACCCGAACCTGATGTGGTCGGTGCGCCTCGATCCCGACCAGCCCGGTCACGTCCAGCCCGGCGACATCGACATCATCCGTGAAGAGCTGCCCCGGCGCGTGCACGCCCACGCCCGCCGCGCCCTACGCCTGCTGGACTCCGACAGCTATCTCGAAGAGCTACTGGCGCAACCGAATCCGACTGCCGCCACCTGGGAGGCCATCGCCGTCCTGCTCGCCGAGCACGGCCCGAGCTCCCGCCTCGACGACGCGCTGGATCGCCTGACGCTCGCGACGCGGGAACAGCCCGGCAGCGCTCAGGACGTCGTCGACTTCATCGCGGCCCGCACCTTGTCGAGCCGCTCGGCGTAGAAGAACACCCGTCCGCATCCGAGACAGAGCAGGGCGGGCAGGTCCGTCAGGACCCGCCCGCCATCGATAAATCGATGCCTGCCCGGTGTCTCAACGACGCGGAATGGCGGGGGTATCCCAGGCGCGCGCGTAGCGGGTCTTGTCCGCGGACTTCGTGGGCTTGGCGCGGTACACCACGTACGGGCGGACCAGATAGCCGATCGGCGCGGAGAACATGTGCACCAGTCGGGTATACGGCCAGAAGGCGATGAGGGACAACACGATCAGGCCGTGCGCCTGGAAGGTCCAGGGGGTGCCGACCATGAGATCGGGGTGCGGATGCAGGGTGAAAAGACTGCGGAACCAGGGGGAGACGGTCTGGCGGTAGTTGTAGGTGCCCCAGAGCAGGTTGCTGCCGACGGTGTTGAGTAGACCGGTGATCAGGGCGGCGGCCAGCAGGATGTACATCACCTTGTCATTGGTGGTGGTGGCCTGACGGACGGCGGAGACGGTGACGCGGCGGTAGAGCAGGATGCCGATCCCGGCGATGACAGCCACGCCCGCAACGGATCCCGCGGAGACGGCGACCACGTGATAAGTCTCCTCGGAGATGCCGACGGCGTCGGTCCAGGACTGCGGGATGAGCACGCCGAGCACGTGCCCGCCGATCACCCCGAGCATGCCGAAGTGGAACAGCGGGCTGCCCAGACGCAGCAGCCGCGACTCGTACACCTGTGAAGACCGTGTGGTCCAACCGAATTGGTCGGTGCGATAGCGCCACAGGTGCCCGAGCACGAACGACGTGAACGCGATATAGGGCAGCATCAGCCAGAGCGCGGAGCTCATCGGCGGGCCTCCGATCCGGTGAAGGCGAGCGGGTCCATGGCGAAGGGCTCCAATCCGACTTCTTCCTCGGGCGGGCCCTGGGCGGCGAGTTCGGCGATGCGCCGGCGGTCGGCGGTGGTGACCGGTGGCAGGGTCGCCACCACCGACGCCAGCACCCCGGCGTAAGGAGATCCGCTGTCGGAAAGCGACAACCGCAGCAGTTCCAGCACCGGGACGTGTTCGCCCAGCAGTCGTTCGCCGCCGACGGGATCGACGGTGGCGGCGAATTCGAGGAGCACGGGCAGGTGGTCGGGCAGTTCCTCGTCGCCGAGCTCGACCCCGGCATGCCGGTAGGCGTGCTTGAAACGCAGCAGCGCCATCCCGCGCTTGCGGGTGTCCCCGTAGGCGTAGAAGGTCAGGTGCAGGCTGGCCCGGCGACGCATGTCGAAGGTCTCGACATACTCCTGGGCAAGCGCGATCGCATCGCCGGTGCGCAGGTGTGCGAGGAACCCGCCCAGCAGCGGACGCACGGTGTCCGGCAATTCCGCTGCGGCGGCGTCGAGTTCGTCGAGCATGGCCAGGGTCTGCGCGCTCGGATAGTCGAGCAGCAGCGCGCCCAGCCGCCACACCAGCCGCCGATCACGTTCGCTCATGGCGACGGCGGGTTCGGGCCGCCGTCGCAGTTTCAGCAGGCTCATGACGTGACTCCGGTGGATTCCGGTGCGGCGGCGTCGAGTTCGTCGATCCTGGCGCGGGTTCGCGGGTGCGGGTAGTCGAGCGACAGCGCATTCAGCCGCCACGTGTGCCGCCGATCGTCCTCGTGCGCGGTGACGGCGGGTTCGGTGCGCCGGCGCAGTTTCAGCAGGTTCATCGTGTGGCTCCGGTGGGTTCCGGCTCGCCGGCGGTAGCGCCGTTGCTGACGCCGTCGATGCCGGAACCATGGTGGCCATTGCCGTTTCCGTTGCCGTTGCCGGACGTGGTGGTGGATGCGACGGCGCCGCTGCCGTTCGCTCCGTTTCCGCCATGGCCATTGGCACCGGAGCCATTGGTGCCGTTTTCGGTGGGCACCAAGCCTTTCGTGCTCTTGCCGTCCCAGTTCAACAGGTTGATGCGGTTGGATTTCTGGTCGGGGGAGGCATCGTTGCTGTCGGTGAGGTGGAATTTGTCGGCCATGTAGTCGAAGGCCGTCATGCCCGGGCCGCCGTCGGTGTCGAGCGAACAGCCGGTGGCGAGGGAATCCAGTTCGTGGGCACGGGAAGTCGCGCCCGAGGGGATCACGTACCGGTGTTCGTACTTCGCGATGGCCAGCAGCCGGTACATCGCTTCGATCTCTTCGGGCTCGAGGCCGACCGCATCCGGGATGGACAGATCGGGTTCCTGGCCGAGGTTGATCGAGCGCATGAACGACCGCATCCCGGCGAGCCGCTGCAACGAGGCTCGGACAGGGCCGATCTCACCGGCGGTGAACAGTTCGGCCAAGTACTCCAACGGAATACGCAGGGCGTCGATGGCGCCGAAGAGGTTGTTGTGGTTCTCCCCGTCGTGCCCGGTCTGGGTGAGGGTGTCCACCACCGGCGACAGCGGCGGTACGTACCAGACCATGGGCATGGTGCGGTATTCCGGATGCAGCGGCAACGCGATCTGGTAGTCCACGATCAGCTTGTAGACCGGTGAATCCTGTGCGGCTTGAATCCATTCCGGGGAGATACCGGCGGCTTCGGCTTCGGCGATCACACGCGGGTCGTGCGGGTTGAGGAACACACCCAGCTGGGAGGGGTAGAGGTCGTGGTCGTTTTCGACCGAGGCGGCCTCGAGGACTTTGTCGGCGTCGTAGAGCATGACGCCGATGTAGCGCAGTCGTCCGACGCAGGTTTCGGAGCAGACGGTGGGGATGCCGACTTCCACACGCGGGTAGCAGAACGTGCATTTCTCTGCCTTGCCGGTCTTGTGGTTGAAGTAGATCTTCTTGTACGGGCATCCGGTGACGCATTGGCGCCAGCCGCGGCACTTGTCCTGGTCGACGAGCACGATGCCGTCCTCGGCGCGCTTGTAGATCGCACCCGAGGGGCACGACGCGGCACAGGACGGGTTGAGGCAGTGCTCGCAGATACGCGGCAGGTAGAACATGAACGTTTCTTCGAACTCCAGCTTGACCTGCTCGGAGAGCTTGGCCAGCAATGGGTCCTTACCCACCTGCTCGGGGCCCGACCCCAGCGAGTCGTCCCAGTTCGCGCCCCAGGTGACGTTGGTGTCCTCACCGGTGATCAGCGACTTGGGCCGCGCCACCGGCGTGGTGTCCATCTGCGGCGCCGACAGCAGATTGTCGTAGTCGTAGCTCCACGGGTCGTAGTAGTCCGACACCGTGGGCAGGTCCGGGTTGGCGAAGATATTGAGCAGCCGCTTCATGCGCGACCCGGACTTGAGGGTCAGCCGGCCCTTCTTGTCGAGGGTCCAGCCGCCCTTCCACTTCTCCTGGTCCTCGTAGCGACGCGGATAGCCCTGTCCCGGACGGGTTTCCACATTGTTGAACCACACGTACTCGGTGCCGGAACGGTTGGTCCAGGCCTGCTTGCAGGTGACACTGCAGGTGTGGCAGCCGATGCACTTGTCCAGGTTCATGACCATGGCCAGTTGCGCCATCACGCGCATATCAGTACTCCACCTCTTGGTTGCGTTTGCGAATCGTGGTGACCTCGTCGCGCTGATTTCCGGTGGGGCCGTGGTAGTTCAGCGCGAACGACTGCTGCGCATAGCCACCGATGAGGTGCGAGGGCTTGATCATGATCCGGGTCAGCGCATTGTGGATACCACCGCGTTTACCCTTGCCCTGCTTGACATCCGCGGTGCCTTCGATGCGCGGCACGTTCACCGCGCGGTCCTGGGCGTGATACATGAACACCGTGCCCTCCGGCATGCGGTGCGACACGATCGCGCGCGCCACCACGATGCCGTTGCGGTTGATGGCCTCGATCCAATCATTGTCGGCGACACCGATTTTCGCGGCGTCCCTGTCCGACATCCAGATGGCCTGACCGCCCCGCGAGAGCGTCAGCATGTGCAGGTTGTCCTGGTAGGCGGAGTGGATCGACCACTTCGAGTGCGGCGTCAGATACCGCACGGTCACACCGTTCTCGCTCACCTTGCCGATACCTGGCTCGGCACGGTGTCCAATTTTCGGCTCGCCACGGTGCCCAATTTTCGGCTCGCCACGGTGTCCAATTTTCGGCTCGCCGAAGAGCGCGGTCATGTCCAGCGGCGGCCGGTAGATCGGCAGCTGCTCGCCCAGCTCCATCATCCAGTCGTGATCGAGATAGAAGTGCTGCCGCCCGGTCAGCGTGTGCCAGGGCTTGGACCGCTCCACATTGATGGTGAACGGCGAATAGCGACGCCCGCCCGTCTCGCTCCCGGACCATTCCGGTGAGGTGATCACCGGAACGGGCCGGGCCTGCGTGTCGGCGAAGGTGATTCGCTTCCCCTCGTGTTCGGCAGCCAGATCGGCCAGCTCGGTTCCGGTGCGCTGTTCGAGCGCATGGAACCCTTCCACCGCGAGCCGGCCGTTGGTGGTGCCGGACAGTGCCAGGATCGCCTCGGCCGCGTGGGTGTCCTTGGCCAGGGACGGACGGCCCTGCGCGACACCGGAAACCACAGTGCCGTTGACGCCGCGCAGGTAATCTACCTCGACATCGGGCAGAGTGGTGACACCCTTGGTGGTGAGTCCCAGCGTTTCGACCAACGGACCCAACGCGGCCATCTTGTCCGCGACGTTCGGGTAGTCACGTTCGACGACAACGAGTTTCGGCATGGTGACACCCGGAATGGGTTCGCATTCGCCGTGTTTCCAGTCCAGCACCCGCCCGCCGGCCTGTGCCAGCGCGTCGGCGGTGTCGTGCTGCAGCGGCACCGCGACCAGGTCCTGGCGCACGCCCAGGTGCTTCTCCGCCAGCCAGGAGAACCCGCGGGCAATGCGGTGGAAGGCCTCGAAATCGGTCTTGGCCTCCCACGGCGGGGAGATGGCCGGGGAGAAGGCGTGCACGAACGGGTGCATGTCGGTGGAGGACAGGTCGTGCTTCTCGTACCAGGTGGCGGCCGGGAACACGATGTCGGAGAACAGGGTCGTGGACGTCATGCGGAAGTCCATCGACATCAGCAGATCCAGCTTGCCGGTGGCGGCCTCGTCGCGCCATTCCAGTTCCTGCGGTCGCACCCCGGTGGCCTCGGTGGTCTGCAGGTTGGAGTCCGCGCCGAGCAGGTGCTTGTGGAAGTACTCGTTGCCCTTGCCGGAGGAACCCAGCAGGTTGGCGCGCCACACCGTCAGCACGCGCGGGAAGTTCTCGGGCGCGTCGGGATCCTCGCAGGCGAAGCGGAGATCGCCCGACTTCAGGCCGTCCACCACGTAATCCGCGGGCGTCTTGCCCGCCTGCTCGGCCTCGTCGACGAGATCGAGCGGGTTGCGGTTGAGCGTCGGATACGAGGGCATCCAGCCCAGACGTGTTGCGAGCGCGATGTTGTCGGCCGCCGTGCGCCCGGAGAAGGTGCCCTTGCTCAGCGGCGAGGCGAACGATTCGGAGGTGAACGGGTCGTAGCGCCACTGGTTGTTGGCCAGGTACCAGAACACGGTGCCCTGCATCTGCCGCGGCGGCCGCTGCCAGTCCGACGCGAAAGCCAGTGTGGCCCAACCAGTCACCGGGCGGCACTTCTCCTGGCCCACGTAATGCGCCCAGCCGCCGCCGTTCACGCCCTGGCAGCCGGTGAGCAGGGTCAGGGTGAAGAAGGAGCGGTAGATCTGGTCGGAGTGGAACCAGTGGTTGGTCCCCGCGCCCATGAGGATCATGGACCGGCCCTTGGAACGCTCGGCATTGTCGGCGAATTCGCGTCCGAGGCGTTCGGCCTGTTGGGCGGGGACGCCGGTGATCGACTCCTGCCAGGCGGGAGTGTACGGCTGGGTCGCATCGTCATAGCCGGTCGGCCAGCTGCCGGGCAGGCCGGACCGGGCTACGCCGTACTGCGCCAGCAGCAGGTCGAACACCGTCGTCACCCGTCGTCCCGCGACGACGGTGGTCGGCACGCCACGGGTGAGGACATCCGAAGCGAGCCCATCGAAGCAGGGGAACTGCACAGCCGCAACATCATCGGTGCGCCCGTGCAGGGTCAGCAGGGGATCGGTGTCCCCCAGGTCCAGATTCCAGCGCCCCTTGCCCGCCTCATTGAAGCGGTGGCCGAGCGAGCCATTGGGCACCTGCGGACTGCCGTCCGCATCCAGCAGCACCGTCTGGTGCTCGACGCCCTCACCGGTGCGGCCGAGGTCGGCGGCGGTGAGGAACTTGCCGGGCGTGAAGGTTTGACCGCTGTAGTCGCCGTCGGTGGACCAGCCGCCCTCGTGCTCGTCCAACACCACCAGGTACGGCAGATCGGTGTAGCGCTTGATGTAGTCGTTGAAGTATGGGGTCTGCTTGTCCACGAAGAACTCTCGCAGCACCACGTGACCCATGGCCATGGCCAGGGCGGCGTCCGTACCCGGGCGCGCGGGTACCCATTCGTCGGCGAACTTGGTGTTGTCGGCGTAGTCGGGGGAGACCACAACGACCTTCTGGCCGCGGTAGCGGGCCTCGGTCATGTAGTGCGCGTCCGGGGTTCGGGTGACCGGGACGTTCGAGCCCCACATGATCAGGTAGCCGGCGTCGAACCAGTCGGCGGACTCGGGCACGTCGGTCTGGTCGCCGAACACCTGTGGCGAGGCGACGGGTAGGTCGGCGTACCAGTCGTAGAACGACAGCATCGAGCCGCCGATCAGCGAGATGAACCGGGCGCCCACGGCGTGCGAGACCATGGACATGGCCGGGATCGGCGAGAAGCCCGCGACGCGGTCGGGGCCGTACTTCTTGATCGTGTAAACGTGTGCGGCGGCAGCGATTTCGGCGGCTTCCCACCATTCGGCGCGCACGAACCCGCCCTTGCCGCGGGCGGACTTGTAGGCCTTGGCCCGGTCCGCGTCCTCGACAATGGACTCCCACGCCAGCACCGGGTCCTTGAGCCGCGTCTTGGCGTCGCGGTACAGCTCCAGCAGCGTGCCACGCACGTACGGGTAGCGGATACGCGCGGGCGAGTAGGTGTACCAGGAGAACGACGCGCCACGGGGACAGCCGCGCGGCTCGTACTCCGGCTTGTCGGCGCCGACGCTCGGGTAGTCGGTCTGCTGCGACTCCCAGGTGATCACGCCGTCGGAGACGTAGATCTTCCACGAGCACGAACCGGTGCAGTTCACGCCGTGCGTGGACCGCACCACTTTGTCGTGCGACCACCGATCCCGGTAGAACTCGTCGGCCTCGCGCCCGCCCACCTTGTGCAGGGTGCGCAGGTCGCCGGACACCTCGCCGCGGTTGAAGTACTTCCCCAGTCGAAGCAGCGCATCGGCGGACGAGTGTCCGTTCTGCGTAATAGCCATAACGCCCCCTTCGAGCTGGAAAACCGGGCTGCTGGCTCGACTGTAGGGACGCCGAGGGAGGCATCAAAACGGTTTGCTCACAATGCTCGAAGCGCATTTGTGAGCTGTGAGATCGCCGCAATGTTCCGGTCACTGCGGGGTAGCGGCCAAGGTCACACCTTGCGTTCGCGACCTGGGAAAACTCCTTCGCAGGCAGTGAAACAAGTTCTCGGAAGGGGCTTCCGGGGCAGTAGCGGTGAAGCTTCCGAAACGGTTGGTTCTCGGTTACTTAATATTTGTTAACACACCCTTTGATTGCTGAGTGGTCGCTATATCGTGCACCCATGCAACGATTCGACGGTGTGATCGAGACCGCGGCCAACAGCGGTGCATACATCCCGGTTCCCCCGACGTCATCGCCGCCCTCGGCGGCGGAGGCCGCATCCCTGTCCAGGCCACCTTCGACGGCATCCTCTACCGCGGCTCCATCGCCAACATGGGCGCCGGGCCGTGCCTCAGCCTGCTGAGGCGATCCGCACCGAACTCGGTAGGGGGCCGGCGACCAGGTCGCGGTCACCGTGGAACGTGACACCGCCGAACGTGCCATAGACGTCCCCGACGATCTCGCCGACGCGCTGAGGGTGGCGGGTGTGCGGGCCGCGGCTCGAGGTTTCGCTATGGTCGATGAAATCCATTGAGAGAGTGGCGGTTCAAAGTGATGATTGTCGAATTACCTTGTCATAAAGGACATTTCGGGTTCTGTGGTATTGAGTTCAGCGATAGAATTGGTGTATGAATTCGATGGAGGTGACACTCGACACGAGCGGTATTGCCGAACTGGCCACCGCCGTCGACACCCTGTCGAACTCCGTCTTCAATGCAAACCTCAACGCGCTCGCCGACGGCGATGTGGTGGAGTTGATGCAACGCTTGGAAACCTGCAAACGCAAACTGTCCGCACTGGATTCACGCCTGATCATCGAAGCCTGCAACCGCTCCCTGCCGAAGGGTAGTGCGGCGAAGGATGTGGTGCCGTTCCTGCGCCAGACCCTGGGTTTGTCGAAGTACGACGCCTCGGTGCGGGTGAAGATCACCATGCAGTGCGGAGAATTCTTCGAGCCGACCGGGCACCTGCGTCCGGCCACCCTCGCCAAGACCGCCGAAGCCTATGAGGCGGGCGATATCTCCCGCGATCATGTCCGCAACATCATCGACGTGATGAACCACCTGCCCACCGACATCCCCGCCGAAACCCGCACCGAGGCCGAGGAGATCCTGGTCGGCCACTCGCGTGTCGGGTGGCCCGATGATCTGCCGAAGATCGGGCGCGACATCCTCGCCCGCATCGACCCCGACGGCAAAGTCGTGTCGGATGTCGACCGTCGTCGCCGTCGTGGCTTGATCCTGGGTCGTCCCGGGGTGGACGGGATGAGCTGGATCGAAGGCTGGCTCACCCCCGAACTCCGCGCACTGCTCGACGCTGTCTTTGCCAAGCTGGCGCGTCCGGGCATGTGCAATATCGACGACGTCGACAGCATCGCTGCCACCGCCAAGGCCGTCGACTCGAAGGTGTTGGACGCTGCCGCCCGGCGTGACCGTCGTGATGCGGGTCAGCGCACCCACGATGCCCTGTACGCGCTGCTGCAGCCCGGCGTCGACCCCGCCAAGCTGGGTTCGCACCGTGGTCTGCCGGTGCAGGCCATCGTGACCATGTCGCTCAACGATCTCGAGCGTGGGACCGGTGTCGCGACCACCGCGTCCGGCGGCCACGTGTCCATCAACGAGGCCCTCGAAATGGCCGCGGGGACAAGGCCGGTCCTGGCGGTCCTCGATGCCGATGCGCTGCCGCTCTACCTCGGCCGCTGCGATCGATTGGCTTCTCCGGCTCAGCGGTTGGCGTTGATCGCCCGCGACAAGGGCTGCACCCGCCCGGGATGCGAGACACCGGCGAGTATGTGCGCGGTGCATCACATCGCCGACTGGGGCAAGGGTGGGCCCACCGACCTGAACAACCTGACCTTGGCGTGCGATCACTGCCATGCGCTGGTCAATGACAGTGCCGAGGGTTGGAAAACCGTTGTGATGGGCAAGGATTCCCCCGATCGGGGACGCACCGGGTGGATTGCCCCGAAAAGTCTTGACCCCACCGGCATCCCGCGTGTGAACGATCGACATCACGTCGGCGAGCGGGTCGCTGCTGCGATCGAATCGAGTTGTCTGAAGTGGGGTTCACGGGCCGCATGACCGCCCGGCTGCCTGCAGCGACATCTACATGCAGGTTCAAAGGTGAGGGGGCTGGTAGCCGAAGGCGCGTCGGCGAGCCTGGCCCCTCCCTTCTCTGCGTCTTTTCGTTCTTTGGGTCTTGGCTCTTTTGAGTTCTCTCTGTTCGGGTTTTCGCCCGCGATCAACTCGGCCCCGGAATCCAACGCTTGCCGAGCCTCCTCCGGCATCCCGACAGCCTCCGGCCGATAGGTGACCGATCGGAGCGCACCGCCGTACCCGAAAACTCTCCGGCGGCCAAAAGCAACGCGTAATAATCGCCCTGGCCCTTTCCGGCGACCCAGACCTCCTCATCGCCGACGAGCCCACCACCGCCCTCGACGTCACCGTCCAGGCCGAAATCCTCCACCTCCTCCTGGAAGCTCCAGCGCCGCAACAACACCGCCATCCTCTTCATCACCCACAACCTGGGCGTAGTAGCCGCCATCGCCGACCGCGTGGTGGTCATGCGCGCCGGCGAAGTGGTCGAAATCCAGCCGGGCCGTACTGCGCTGGGTTTGGTGCCCGCGGCTTCGGGAGAGGTGGTGTTGCAAAGCGTCTCGCTCACCGGGTTGTCGCAGCGGGGGCTGCGGAAGAACGTCGCGCTGGTGCATCAGGACGTGGCAGCCTCGCTGGATCCGCGGCGCAGCCTCGAGGACTCGATCGGCGAACCACTGCGGGTGCATCGGGCGGCCTCGGGGGCACTGTTGCGGGCCAGGGTGGGGGATCTGCTCGCATCCGTGCGCCTGCCACGCGAGTACGCGAGCCGGCGTCCGGGCGAGTTGTCCGGCGGGCAACGGCAGCGGATGGCGCTGGCCCTCGCGCCACGACTGCTGGTGGCGGACGAGCCGACCAGTGCGCTGGATGCGTCGGTGCAGGCGCAGTGGCTCGAACTGTTCGCCGATCTGCGCGCCGAATACGGATTCGCCTGCCTGTTCATCAGTCACGATCTCGCCGTCGTGCATCAGGTGGCCGACCGTGCGGTGGTGCTGCGGGAGGGTCGTATAGTCGAATCAGGCCCGGTCACGGCCATTTTCCAGCATCCGCGGGAGGAGTACACGCGGCGCCTGCTGGACGCGGTTCCCGCCCCGGATCCGGCCCCCGCGCGCCGAGACGAAATCGTGTCCACGCAAGTGCCGCTCGCATTGGGGGCCTGAGAGTAATTTGGGGAGCACCATTCCGCGCTGACAGCCACGGACACACCGGAACTTATACCAATAGGAGTATCCGGTGATATTGACTGGATTTGCCGCGCAGAACGGGTCGTATCCGAATCTGTGTAAGTATCCGTCTCGAAGGAGATCTCGGCGGTGCCTCCGCAGGGAGGCTGAGTGGGCTGCCGGGATTCCGCACAGGAGGGAACCAGGTGGGCGCGAAAGCGGTATATGGACAGGATTCTCCGGAACTCGAAGCACCCACCTTGGGAAACCTGCTCCGCCGCCTGCGTGACAATCGCGGTGTTTCCCGCGAACGCCTGGCATTCAACGCCGGTGTGAGCGCGAGTTACATAACGCATTTGGAGAAAGGTGACCGCGGCAACCCGACCCGGGAAGTGGTCGAGGCGCTCACCCGCTATCTGCACCGGCTGGACCCGCTCTCCACCGAGGACCGCCGCCAGCTCGGCGACCTCGCGGGCTTGGGATCGGGCGAGCTTCCCTCCCCGAAGGAATTGCGCGCGGCGATCACGCCCGAGATGCTGCGGGCCCTGGAACTGCACAGTCCGAATATGGCCGCCCTGATCGACGTTCGCGCCAACCTGCTGGCCAGCAATGACAGCTGGGACGCCGCCTTCCCGGGCCTGACCGAGGGCGGCAATATGCTGCGCTGGTTCTTCGGCAATGAGCTGGCGACCCGGGTCATAGTGAACTGGGAGGCCGATGCCCGCCGGGTGACCCGCTGGATGCGCGGATTGATCGGGCGATCGGGCAATGCCGACGGATTCGCCGATCTCATTCGTGATCTCGGAGAGTTCCCGAAATTCCGGCAGGCCTGGTCCGAGGGCGGCGGGGAGTTCGCACCGCATGTGTGGGCCGTGCAGCTGCGCAATCCGGTGACCGGGCTGCGGCGCAAGGTCTACGCCCAGCACGGCAGGCTTGACAGCACCGCCTACCCCGGGCAGTTGCTGACAGTTCTCTGGCTACCCGGCTGAACCCGCTTCACCCGGTACGGGTGATGTGCACCACTGCAAATCCGTTGGAGTGCAGTGCTTCTGATCGCCCACCGGGGTGGGGGATCTTGGATGCCGTTGGAGTACTGGTCGCTTGTCGCCGGGGACTGCGAGATCGCGGTGGCCACCGGCGTGGAATCGGTCAGCCGCATCCCCATGGGCACCGGCCTGCTCGACGTGGACAACCTCACCGGCGCGGCCTTCCTGGAGCACTATCCGCAGGGCGTGCCGTGGCAGGGCATCAGCGCCGAACTCATCACCGCCCGATGGGATCTCGGCCACGCCGAGCTCGACGACTGGTGATCGAGACGGGGTACCAGCGGACCGGATCACCCACGCAGCGGGATGAATTCGGCCGGCGCGCCGTCCGCGGCGTCGGCCGGGACGACCACGACGCCGTCGCGGTGCAGCAGATCGGCCAGATGCGCGGTGCGCAGCTGGAGATCGCCCCGGAAGCCGCCTCCGGGCAGCGCCTGGGCCGGGACGATGCGCGCGACCGGCGCGGTCAGCTCGGCGGCGTTCACCAGCGGGCCCACGATCGGGCGAGCCGGGGTCGCGCCCGTCAGGCCCTCGACCGTGGCGCCGATCAGCGTGAGCAGGGTGGCGATCGCCGCGAACGGATTACCGGGCAGCCCCAGAACGACTGTGCCGGAGGCCAATTGCGCCGCCACCGTGGAACCCCCGGGGCGCAGGCGCAGGCGGCGCAGCAGCATCGTGGCATCGGAGCGGTCCAGCGCCGAGCGCAGCTGATCGGCCGCGCCGCCGCCGGTCGCGCCCACGATGACGAGCAGATCGCAGTCCGCGGCCGCGACCAGCACCTCGTCGAAGGCATTCGCGGTGTCGCGCAGGTGAACCCGATCGATGGTGGCCACGCCGTACCAGCCCAGGACATCGGGCAGAATGGGCCCGATCGAGTCCCGGGTCTGACCGGTGCGCAGCGGCCCCTCGCCGCGAATCTCATCGCCGGTCATGACGATTCGCGCCCGCACCGGGCCGCGCACGTCCGCCGCCGCGACCTCCGCGCTGGCCGCCACCGAGATCAGCGCCGCCGTCACCGGGGTGCCCGCGGCGGCGACTTCCGCACCGGGGAGCCAGTATTCGCCGCGCCGGCGCACATCCTCGCGAATCGGAGTGTCCGGCAGCCGGTACAGCGTCCCGTCGGCCTCGAGGCGGACGAACTCGTCGCGCACCACCGAACCGGTACCGTCGGGCACGTGCGCGCCGGTGGCGATCCGCACCGCCTCGCCGTCCAGGAGGCCCACCGGCCGCTGGCCGCCCGCGAAACCGATATCGCGGCGCAACTGCCAGGGCCCGTCGCCGCTCACCGCGTAACCGTCCATGGCCGAGACATCGAAGCGCGGCAGGGCGTCCGCCGCGAGCAGGGGCGCGGCCAGTGTCGCCCCACGCGCGGAGCGCAGCACCGCGCGGCGCACCGGCAGCGGGGAGATGCTCCCGCGCAGCACATCCCGCGCCTCGTCGAGCCACAGCGGCGCGGCGGTGCGCGCCGCCCCGGTCCGGGCCCGTCGCACGTCCTCGGGGGTGTCGCAGTCGTCCACGCCGGGCAGCGCCACCATGGCGGTCTCCACCGGCACCAGCGCCTTCATCGGCTGATTCACCAGGGAATCCAGGTTTTTCAGCGCCGCGACCAGGGCGGCGCGCCGCCACACCCCGACCAGATACTGCGGGCGGCCCGAGGCATCCGCGGCGAAGACCGCGTCGCTGCCGGATTCCCGTGCGTGGGAGAGCAGTTCGTCCACCGCAGCGGCGGTGAGGAAGGGCATGTCGGCGGCCAGTACCACGATCAGCGCGGCCGGGAACTCACAGCCGGCGAGGGCGCCCAGCCCCGCGGCAATGGCCGCCACCGGGCCCGCTCCGGCCGGTATCTCCTGTGCCTGAAGGATTTCCGGCGACAATTCGGGCCGATGTGGGCCCACCACCACGGTGCGTGCGCAGCCGGCGACCGCCGTCAGCGCTGCGTCCAGCATGGACTGCCCGCCGACCACGATGGCCGGCTTGTCCACCCCGCCCATCCGGCTGGCCTTTCCACCGGCCAGCACGATGGCGTCGACGGGTGTCACGAGCCCGATCCGGGGTAGGGGCGTGTCCTTCGTTCACAGCGCATGGTTGAAGATCGTAGTGGCAGGCTGTTCAGAGCTTGTTGGGCGCGCCCGGAAACCCGCGCTTGCTAAGCAATTGCCGATAGTCGTTACGTTATGAGATGTGGCACGACACATAGTAGAAATGGTCTTGTTTTAACGTTGAGAACAATCTCATATGGCAGTATCCGACCTGAGAACTGGCGGAGTACGCGGCGTTCGTCACAGTTCACACCGGGCGCCACACCGGGTCCCACTGTCCGGTACTGCGAGGACCCAGAGCGATGAGGGTTAGTTTGCTAAATGTTTGCGGAGAGGGAACGGCGTGGTGCTGGGCGTGAAACCCGATAGGGACTCGGACGATCTGAAGCCGCCGACATTCGGACTGCTGCTGCGCCGCCTGCGTGATGCGCGAGGCGTATCACGAGAAAGGCTGGCGTTCAATGCCGGCGTGAGCGCCAGCTACATCAGCCATTTGGAGAAGGGCGATCGCGGCCACCCCACCCGCGAAGTGGTGGATGCGCTGCTGCGATATCTGGACCGAATAACCCCGCTGTCGGCCGTCGAGCGTCGGCATCTGCTCGATCTGGCCGGACTCGGCGTGAGCGAATTCCCCACCGTGGAACAACTACGCGGTGAAATCACCGACGATATGCGCCGTGCCCTCGAGCTGCACGAACCAAATCTCGCCGCCTACGTCGACACCCGCTGGAATGTGCTCGCCTGCAACGAAAGCTACTCCCGCGCCTTCCCCGGGCTGGAGCGGGACATCAATATCCTGCGCTGGTTTCTGGGTAACGAGGCCGCCCGCGAGGTCATGGTCGAGTGGGAGGAGGAGGTCCGGCTCACCGTGCACTGGTTGCGCGGTCTGATCGCGAGCTCTGGAGATACCGATTGGTCTATTGAATTTCTCGCAGAACTCGGACGTTTCGGACTTTTTCGGGAAATGTGGGACGAGGGCGTCGCGGCCTACGGTCGGCCCCGCGCCACCATGCGCCTGCGCGACCGCGAGAGCAACCGGCGCTTCGATATCGCGGTGCAGCTGTTCAGCGTCTTCAATGCGGCCTACCCCAGCCAGATTCAGATCTTCCTCGGCATCCCGAGCTGGCGCGAGGCCGGGTGAGTATCCGCCGGCCGTGACCGCCATGGGCACGGCCTGCTCCCTCGAACACTCGGGGCAGAAGGCTCCCCGTCACTGCGCGGCTTGGATCTCGCGTCCCCCGCGCATCCGCGGCCATGGTGTCGACAGCGCCCGCGCCAGCCGGTTCTCCCGCCGGGCGTTGGACCGCTCGACCAGCCGGATCAGCAGCGGCGCAACCACTTCCGGATGAGTCCAGGCCGCGCCGTGTCCCGCGCCCGGAATGGTGACCACACCGTCGGCCCCGGCCAGCCCGGTGGCCAACGCCTCGGACTTCTGGGCGGTGCTGTTGGCATCGTGACTACCGCGCACCACCAGTGCCGGCGCGGAGATCTCCGGTAGTCGATGCAGTACCGAGCGCCGGTCCATCAGGCACCGGGCGGCGAGCATGATGCTCTGGCGATCGGAGCTGTACCAGCGGCTGGTCCAGGTGCGCCACAGCCGCGGATCGGTGCCGCCGATGAGCTGCGGGGCCAATTCGGCGACCAGCGGGGCCAGTGGCTCCGGACCGGTCCAGCATTCGAAGAACTCACGGTAGTAGGCCAATTCGGCCGGATTGCACGCGGTGGCCTCGGTGTCGATCAGGGCCAGGCCCTGCACCCGCTCCGGCGCCAGCAATGCCATGCGCAATGCGGCGTAGCCGCCCTGGCTCATTCCGCCGATGACCGCCTTCTCGATTCCGAGTTCATCGAGGACCGCCAATCCGTCCGCCGCCAGATCCCAATAGCTGAACGGTTCGCCATCAGGTGACTGGGTGCGACCATGGCATCGCGCATCGACCGTTACGAGATTGACACCGGCGGCTGCCAGAGGTTCGCGCATTGGCTCGAACATCGACTCGTCCAGGAAGAACCCGTGGGCGAGCAGCAAGGTCGGGCCGTCGATCTGGCTGGTGACGTAATGAATTGTCGCTGAACCTGATTGAACATAAGGCATGGTCAGACCCTAAGCGGCGGAAGTGGCCGCTCCCCAGATGTTTGCCCGCGTGGTGCCGGGCACTGTTCGGTGAGGTTCCCGACGGGTACCCACACTGGCCAGTGTCAGTACTGCTAGGGGTTTGCCCTAGATTGCCTCAAAACTGGACAACAAGATCACGAGGCACTTTTAATCAGGCCGTGACGCTTTTGGGACAAGCGCAATATCAAGGGAGGAAACAAATGCTCGACGCCACCACCGCAGCTCGACGCAACGACTTCCGGATCGATCGCGGCGCGGGATTGCGGGAGTCGCTCGAAGGTCTGCTGCTGCACGACGGGGTCGGCCTGGATGCGCGGATGCGCCACGCGATTTCCGCCGTGGTTCACCTCGCGGTAGATGCTCCGCTCGGCCTTCCGGAAGACGCCGAAGAATTCCTGGGCCGGCTGGACGCCTCCTGGCTTTTCGCCGCCTGGAATGACAGCGATCAGGAACTGTCTCTGCTGAATACCCTAGCGTGCGGTGAGGTCCCGGCATTGAGCTGGTGCGAACTCATGTTCACCACCGCTCTCGCGCCGTGGTCGGATGCGCCGGCGGCCGTGCACGCCCGTCGTATCTTCGTCAATGGTGAGCAGGCCCGCCTCGCCGCTGTCAGTGGTGACTGCGGTATGGGCCGCGCATAAAACATACCGCTCGTTTTTCTTTCCGATACATATCGAAGGGATAGAGGAAGTGAAGCTGCTTTTCACCAATTTCGACGCAATGTTCGAATCCCTCACCCGCCGCGATGGAGGCGAGAACGAGACCTGGCACCGGCAGGCGCTGTGCACCCAAACCGATCCCGAGGCATTCTTTCCCGACAAGGGCGGCTCCACCCGGGAGGCCAAGCGCATTTGCTTCTCCTGCGAGGTACGCAAGGAATGCCTCGACTACGCACTCACCCACGATCAGCGTTTCGGCATCTGGGGCGGTCTTTCGCCGCGCGAGCGCCGTCGTCACGAGCGCGGCGCGGCCTGACGGGTGATCGGAACCTCTGGGTGATCCGGCTCAGCGCGGAGCACGGAATTGTCTGATCCTCGCGCGGGGAAGCGGTCGGGATCAGCAGCGTCAATCGACAGTTGCTCGTAAAAGACAGAATTCATTGGTCTCCGGATCGGCCAGGACCAGGACCGACTCGACAGCCGGTGATTCACCGCCGAACGGCGGTGCGTCGGGGCCGACCGGAACCGCGCCCGCGGCCCGCAACCGGGCCGCCTCCTCGACGGGATCGTCGGTGGGGAAGGCGACGAGATCCAGATGGAGACGGCTGCGCTCGCCCGGCGCCGCCGGCTCGAGCAGGAATTCCAGCCACGGGCCCTGCCCGGTGGCGGCCCGGATACCCGCGTAGCGGGCGGTCCGGTGCGTGAGCGGCCAGCCGCACGCGGCGGACCAGAACTCGGCCAGCCGCAACGGGTCCCGGGTATCCATCACGATGGCCGCCACCGCGCCGGTGTCCACGTACTGCTCACGCGGCTCCAGCACACAGAACTCATTGCCCTCGGGATCGGCCAGCACCGTCCACGGCACCGAGCCCTGGCCGATGTCCAGCCGGCGGGCGCCCAGGGCCAGCGCCCGGTCCACCTGCAGCCGCTGATGATCCAGCGAGCGGCTGCACAGATCCAGGTGGATGCGGTTCTTGGCGGTCTTGGGCCGCCGCGACGGGAGGAAGGTGAGCGCCACGTCCGGAGCGTCCGGGTCCGGTGCGGCGACATCGACCTCGCCGGGCCGGTCCATCGTCACCTCCCAGCCCAGCAGCTCGGCCCAGAACCGGGCCGCCGCCCTGGGCTCGACCGCATCGAACACCACGCAGGCCAGACGGGTGGACATCCTTTCACGGTAACCGGCGGGCGGGTGACGCGTATCAGGTTCCGGCGAACCGGAAACGGGCACGCCGCAGGTCCACCCGGCCGTCCGCGATCGGACAGCCCTCGGCCGTCAGCTCGGCCAGCTGCCGATGCGCCAAATGTGGTGCGGGCGTGCCGTTTGCGCGCAGCACCCGATGCCACGGCAGATCCGCGGAATCGGTGCGCATGATCCAGCCGACCGTGCGAGGCGTGGACAGACCCGCCGCGGCCGCGATATCTCCGTAGGTGGCGACCCGGCCGGGCGGAATGGCCGCGACCAATTCGCGTACTCGCTCGACTTCGGCTTCGGTGGTTGGCATTTCGCGCCTCCTGGGTCAGAGCAGGGCACGGACCAGCGCGGCGGTCTGCAGCGGCCGCGCTTGCGCGACCATGTGGTCGCAATCGAATTCGTGGACGGTGAGCCGGTCACCCAGATGAGCGGTGAGCGCCGCGCGGAAGCCGGGAGACACCAGTGGCGGATTCACCTTCATCGCCTGCACCATGACCGTCGGCAGCTCGCGTGGCGGCAGCACGAAGTCCCGGGCGATCTCACCCCAGAAGGCGATGATCGCCGGCAGGGTCATCCGCCAGCCCACGCGGCCGTTCGCGGTGGGCACCAGGTGCTCCGTCAGCTCGGCGTCCAGGACCGCCGGGTCCACCTCGGCCCAGGAGGTCTCCAGCTTGTCGAACCGGGCCTGTTCGATGCTCTCGTAATCCGGTGCCGCCAGCATGGAATTCGCGATGGTCAGCATGCGCTCGGGTTCCAGGCCGATGGCCGGATCCAGCAGTACCAGCCCGCGCACCAGCTCCGGGCGGCGATGCGCCAGGTGCACCGCGGTGGCCGCGCCGAACGAATGCCCGAGCACTACCACGGGTTCGCTCGTCTCGTGCTCCAGCAGCGCCGCGAGATCATCGACGAGAGTTTCGAAATCCCACGGCGGCACGCCGGGCGAC
Source organism: Nocardia sp. NPDC046763 (assembly GCF_040645495.1). NCBI lineage: Bacteria > Bacillati > Actinomycetota > Actinomycetes > Mycobacteriales > Nocardiaceae > Nocardia > Nocardia sp. NPDC046763. The sequence goes on from NZ_JBEYYI010000012.1 coordinate 243,918, forward strand.
CTCCCGTGCCCTCGCAGATCCGGTGCAATGATCCGGACATCGGGGAGATGCTCGTCGGCCAGCGCCTGCCAGCGCCGGCCGTGGCCCGTCAACCCGTGCAACGCCAGCACGACCGGACCGGTCGGGGGACCGAAACGATGACTATGAAGCTCCACCACGCTGCCCATTCTGCTGCCTGCGTCCGATATGAACAGCTTCCGGACTGTGATCGGCGGCACGGCCAACTCATGGCAAACGAAATCTGTCGGGACGGTCTGTTGAAATAGCCCACGTGATGCGATCGGATAGCTCGGTGCGATTGGTGCGCCGGGCCGAGGCGGAGACCCCTTTACGGGAGTGGGACGCCGCCCTCCGGCCGCTGTTCGACGACTTCGGCGCCGACCCCGGCTGGCAGCCCTGGCAGGTGCTCGGCGGACCCGGGACCGGCAAGACCGCACTGCTGGTCGATGTGGCCGCCGCGCGCGTCCTGGCCGGGGCAGCACCCGAATCGGTGCTGGTGCTCACCTACACCAAGCGTGCCGCCACCGCCGTGCGCGCCGCCATCACCGCCCGCATCGCCGCGGCCGATCCGGAACTGGGCGGGGTGCCCGGCGCCAGCCGCGGGCCGCTGGTGCGAACCATCCACTCCTACGCCTTCGGGCTGCTGCGCTCCGTCGCGGCGGCACACGGCAATCCGCCGCCGCGCCTGCTCACCGGATCCGAGCAGGACATCGTGGTGCGCGAACTGCTGCGCGGCGACCTCGCCGACGGCGCCGCCGCATGGCCCGAGCGACTGCATCCCGCGCTGTCCGCCACCGGATTCGCCGAACAATTGCGGGACCTCATGCTGCGGGCCACCGAACGCGGTCTGGGGCCCGAGGATCTCATCGAACTCGGGCGCGCCCACGGCCATCCGGAATGGGCCGCTGCCGGGCGCTTCGCCGAACGCTACGAGCAGATCATGATGCTGCGCTGGTCGGTCGGCATGGACGTGCCCGAGGCCAGCGCTCCCGCCCTCGATGCCGCCGAACTCGTCACCGCCGCCCTCGACGCCTTCTACACCGACCCCGAACTCCTTGCCGCCGAACGCAATCGGCTGCACTGCATCCTCGCCGACGACGCCCAGCACCTCGATCCCCACGCCGCCCAGCTCATTCGTGCCCTGGGCAGCGGCGCCGCCACCACCGTCATCGCCGCCGACCCTGACCAGGCCGTCTACACCTTCCGCGGCGCCGACTCCCGCTTCGCCGCCGACCCCGGCGCACCCGCCGACCGCCGAATCGTCCTGCGCCACAACCACCGCTCCGCTCCCGCTGTCCAGGAAATAGCCGACCGCATAGCCGCCCGCCTCCCCGGCGCCGCGCCCCACCGCACTCCACCGCCCGATCCGCGCCCCACTGCGGCCACCGTCGATTTCCTCCACGCGATCGCCGCCGGCCTCGTGGACGGCGACGAATCTCGCGGTGCCACAACCCCGCCGCACGTCGACGGCCCAGCCGGCACATCGGGACCGGGCGACGCAACGTCCACCACCGTCGACGGCGGCACGCGCCGTTCGAACGGCGTCCGGCACGCCGCGGCGGTCCGGCCGGACACGACCGGCGATTCGGTGCGGGTGCAGGTGCTGACGACACCGGCCAAAGAGGCGGCGCTGATCGCCGATCACCTGCGGCGTGCGCATCTGACGCACGGGGTGCCCTGGTCTCGGATGGCGGTGATCGTGCGGTCGGTGCCATTGTCGCTGGCGCCGCTGCGGCGGGCGCTGCTGGCCGCCGGTGTGCCGGTGAGGCAGCCGCCGGCGGACGTTCCGCTCGCGCGCCGGCGGGGCGCGGTGTGGATGTTGCTGGCGCTGCGGGCCGTTACCGCAGGCGATCCGACCTCGGTGCGGCATCCGCGGCCGATTGCATTCACCGCCGACGATGCGCTCGACCTGCTGGCCGGCCCGCTGGGCGGTGCGGACCAGATCAGCCTGCGGCGGCTGCGGCGCGGTATCCGGCGCACGGTGATGGAGCTCGGATATCCGGAGCGCGCGGCCGAGGACGACGCCGAGCGCGATTCGATCGACGCGGCCGAATCCGATGTGACGGAATCGGATCCGACAGGCAGCGGGCGGCCCTCCGAGTCGCCCGCTGCGGATGCGGGCCCGTCGTCCGCTGCCGCACAGCCGCGCGGCGACAGACCGGTCCGGCCGCGACCGGAGGCCGAATTCGACGGGGACGCGGAGCGATTCGCCGACTTGGATCGGTCGTCGGCGGAGATTCTGCGGGATCTGCTGGTGGGGGCCGGGAATCGGTTGGTGCTGGAGAAGCTCACGCCGGTGGAGTCCGCGCCGCTGCGCCGGGTGCTGAAGGCGCTGGGGCGGGCGCGGAAGGTACGGCGGGACGGGGGCGGGCTGGAAGACGTGATGTGGGGGGTGTGGACGGGCTCCACGCTGGAGCGGCGGTGGGTCGGGCAGTCCGAGCGCGGGGGAGCGGTCGGGATGCAGGCCGATCGGGATCTCGACGCGGTGGTCGGGTTGTTCGAGGCGGCCGCGGCGTATGTGGACCGGCTGCCGCGCGCCACGATCGAAGGGTTCGTGGAATACCTGGAGCAGCAGGAGATTCCGCAGGACAACGCACCGGTCACCGATCCGGGCGAGGCGGTGACCATCTGCAGCGCGCACGCGGCCGCGGGGCGGGAGTGGGACACCGTGGCGGTGGCGGCCGTGCAGGAAGGCATCTGGCCCAATCTGCGGCCGCGCGGCACCCTGCTCGGCGTCGAGGATCTGGTGGATCTGCTTGCGGGCGTGGGCGGTTCGGGGGAGAAGATGAGCCGGGCCGCGCCGCTGCTGGCCGAGGAGCGGCGGCTGCTGCTGGTGGCGTGCAGCCGGGCGCGCCGGTCGCTACTGGTGACCGCGGTCGAATCCGTCACGGGGGACCAGGATCTGGTGCCGTCGCGGTTCCTGGCCGACATGGACGGTGAGGCCGCCGACGGGCAGCCGGGCCGGATCCCGCCGCCGGTGGACCCGGGCCGCGCCCTGGCCATGCACGCCCTCATCGCCGAATTGCGTGCCGCCGCCTGCGATCCCGAGACCGCGCCGGAGCGTCGCCTGCGCGCGGCCCGGCAGCTGGCGCGGCTGGCGGAGGCCGGGGTGCGGGGCGCGCACCCGGACGACTGGTACGGCACCGCGGAGCTCTCCTCCACGAATCCGCTGTGGGACAGCGAAGACGGCGCGATCTCGCTGTCGCCGTCCACCGTCGATCAGCTCGAGACCTGCCCGCTGCGCTGGGCACTGGAACGTCACGGCGGCGGGGATGGCGAAAACCCGCACGCGCTCAAGGGCAACCTGGTTCACACCCTGGTGCAGGCGCTGGCCGGGCAGGTCAGCGAGGACCAGGTCAAACAGGCCCTGGCGAAGGCGTGGAAGAAGGTCGACCCCACCGCCCGCGACGGCGAGAACTGGCACTCCCGGGCGGAACTGCGCCGCACCGAGACCATGGTCGACACCTTCCTGGCCTGGCTGCGCAATACCCGCGAAGAGCTCACGGCCATCGGCGTCGAGGTGCCGGTGGACTGGGTGCTGCCCGCCCGCGGCCCCGGCGAACAGCCGGTGCGGATCAGCGGCCGGGTGGACCGGGTGGAGCGAGATGCCCTGGGCCGCTTCGTCATCGTCGACGTGAAGACCGGCAAGACCCCCATCTCCAAGCAGGCCGCCGAGGAACACGCACAGCTGGCCACCTATCAGGTCGCCGCCGCCGAGGGCGCGCTCGGCGAGGGCGAGCCCGGCGGCGCGCGCCTGGTGTACGTGGCCAAGCCCAGCAGCAAGGAGGGCGCGACCCAGCGCACCCAGCCGCCGCTGGACGCGGACGGAATCGAGACCTGGCGCACCGTCATCCACCACGCCGCCGATGCCTCCAAGGGCCCCAGCTACCTCGCCATGCGCAATGACGGCTGCCGTCACTGCAAGGTCGCCGGCAGCTGCCCAGTGCAGGACACCGGCCGGCAGGTGACGGACCAGTGAATGCGGCATCGCGTAGCGATTCCGTGGGGGGTGGTGGCCGGGTGACGGGTGGGCTCACCCCGCGTCAGCTCGCCGACGCGCTGGGCCTGCCGCCGCCCACCGACGAACAAGCCGCCGTCATCGCCGCCCCGCCGGGACCCACCCTGGTGGTGGCGGGCGCGGGCGCGGGCAAGACCGAGACCATGGCCGCCCGCGTGGTCTGGATGGTGGCCAACGGCCTGGTCGAACCCGAACAGGTGCTGGGACTGACCTTCACCCGCAAGGCCGCCCAGCAGCTTACCCAGCGCATCCGCACCCGCCTGGCCCGGCTGGCCGGCGCCCCGGTGGTGCGCGACATCGACCCCACCGGCCACCTCCGCGCTCAGCTCACCCAGTCCGAACCGGAAATCAGCACCTACCACTCCTACGCGGGCCGCCTGCTCACCGAATACGGCCTGCTGCTGCCGGTCGAACCCACCGCCACCCTGCTCACCCAGACCCAGCTGTGGCAGCTCGCCTACCGGGTCGTCTCCAGCTGGGACGGCGACCTCGACACCGAACGCAGTCCCGTCGGTGTCACCGAGGCCGTGCTCGCCCTCTCCGGCCAGCTCGCCGAACACCTGGTGGAACCGCACCAATTGGCCACGGCCCACCTGGAATTGGAGCACCTGGTCCACACCCTCCCCGCCGGACCCCGGCAGAAGGGCGGCCCCAAGAAGGCCCTTCTCGACCTCCTCGAAGCGCAGCACGAGCGCGTCGCCCTGCTGCCCCTGGTGGAACGCCTCACCGAGGAACTCCGCCGCCGCGGCGCCCTGGACTTCGGCGCGCAGATGTCGCTGTCCGCCCGCCTGGCCGCCACCCACGTGGAAGTCGGTACGGCCGAACGCGATCGCTTCCGCCTGGTCCTCCTGGACGAATACCAGGACACCGGCCACTCCCAGCGCATCCTGCTCTCCGCCCTCTTCGGTGCGACGGCTCCGGCCGACCCGGCCGCCGGGCGGACCCGGCGGCAACCGCCGGCCGTGACCGCGGTCGGCGACCCCATGCAGTCGATCTACGGCTGGCGTGGCGCGTCGGCGGCCAATCTGCCGCGCTTCGCCACCGACTTCCCCAGTGCCCCAGGGATTCCCGCGCCGATCCTGCCGCTGCTCACCAGCTGGCGGAATCCACCGGAGGCCCTGGATCTGGCCAACCTGGTATCGGATCCCCTGCGCGAGCGGGCTGCGCGCGGCGGGGGAGTGACGGTGGACGCGCTGCGGCCCCGTCCGGACGCCACGGCCGGACTGGTCGCCTTGGCACTCGCGGAAACCGTTGCGGTGGAACGGGAGTGGGTCGCCGAACGGATCGCCGCCGAATGGGGGGCCGCGAGCGAAGACGGCGACCCGCCGCCCACCTCCGCGGTACTGGTGCGGCGCAATGCCGATGCCGCCCCGCTCGCGGAAGCCCTGCGGGAGCGCGGATTACCCGTGGAGATCGTCGGCCTGGGCGGGCTGCTGCACACGCCGGAGGTCGCCGATATCGTCGCCACCCTGCGCCTGGTCGCCGATCCGTCGGCCGGCAGCGCGGCGGTGCGCATCCTGACCGGTGCCCGCTGGCGGATCGGCGTCGCGGACATCGCGGCTCTGTCCCGCCGTGCGCGGGAGCTGTCCATCCGCCGCCCCGCCGGGCAGACCGACGCCATCACCGATACTGCCACCCTGGACGAGGCGCTGCGCGAGGTCGCGCCCGAACCCGCCGAGAAGGCCGGACTCGGCGACGCCATCGCCGATCCCGGTGAGCCGGACCAGTATTCGGCCCAGGGCTTCGCCCGTATCACGGCCCTCGGCCGCGAGCTCTCCGCGCTGCGCGAGCGGGCCGGGCAGCCGCTGGCCGAACTGGTCGCCGATGTGGAGCGCACGATCGGCGTCGGCGTGGAGACTCAGGCCCGCCGCACTTACGCCGCCGCCGGGCGTGAGCACCTCGATGCCTTCGCCGAGGTGGTGGCCGGATACTCGGCCGATCACCGCTCCTCCCTGTCCGGCCTGCTCGACTTCCTCGCCGCCGCCGAAGAGGTCGAAAACGGTTTGGAGCCGGGCGAAGTCGAGGTCGCCCACGATCGCGTCCAGGTGCTCACCGTGCACGCCGCCAAGGGCCTGGAATGGGAGGTGGTCGCGGTCCCGCACGTGGTGGACGGCACCTTCCCGTCCGGCACCGGCACCGCCACCTGGATGGGTGCTCTCGCCGAACTCCCGACCGCGCTGCGCGGCGACCGCGAGCAGGAGGACGCCACCGACGGCGTCCCCGTCCTCGACCTGGCCGGCCTCTACGACCGCGCCGATCTGGAACGCGCCCTCGACGAGCACAAGAAGGCCCTCGCGGCCCGCCGCCTCGACGAGGAACGCCGGCTGTTCTACGTGGCCCTCACTCGCACCGAGCGCGCCCTGTTCGTCTCCGCCCATCACTGGTCGGAGACCGGCTCGAAACCCAAGGGCCCTTCCGCTTTTCTGCTCGAACTCAAACACGAGACCGAGGCTCCGGGCTCGCAGCTGGCGCACGGTGTGCACATCGACCGCTGGGACGATCCGCCCCTGCCCGACACCTCCAACCCCTTCACCGACAACCCGCAGACCGCCACCTGGCCGCGGGACCCGCTCGGCTCCCGCCGCGAATTCGTGGAGGAGGGCGTGACCCTGGTCAGGGCCGCACTCGAAACCCTGCGCGCCGAATCCCGCCCGCAGCAGACCGAACTCGACTTCGGGCCCGAATTCGGCGGCGCCGCAGCGGATCCCGAGCCAAATCTCGAGCATGAGGACGCGGACGAGGATCCCGAAGGCTGGGCCGAGGATGTCAGCGCCCTCATCGCGGAACACCGCGCCGCCGAACAGGCTATGCGCGAGGTCGAACTGCCCGGCCAGCTCGCCGCCACAGCCCTGGTCGATCTGAGCGCCGACCCCGCGAAACTCGCCGCCCGCCTGCGCCGTCCGCTGCCGTACCCGCCCAGCCCTTACACCCGACGCGGCACCGCCTTCCATGCCTGGCTGCAGCGCTGGTTCGGCGGCGCACGCCTGCTCGGCTTCGAGGAAATGCCCGGCGCGGCCGACATCACCGACACCGACGCCGACCTCATGCGCCTGCAGGAGGCCTTCCTCGCCTCCCCGTGGGCAGACCGCAATCCCGTCGAGGTGGAGATCTCCTTCGAAACCACCATCGCGGGCACCGTGATTCGCGGCCGCATGGATGCCGTCTTCCGCCGCCCCGACGGCACCTGGGTCATCGTCGACTGGAAGACCGGCGCGGAACCGCAACGCGCCGACGAGGATTCGGTCGCCGTCCAGCTCGCCGTCTACCGGCTGGCCTGGGCCCGTCTGGAGGCCGCCCGCAGCGGCCGCACCGAATCCGACCTGCTGGCCGAGACGGTCGCCGCCTTCCACTATGTCCGCACCGGCCGCACCATCGCCCCCGAACACCTGCCCGGCCCAGCCGAACTCGCCGCCATCATCACCGACGCGGCCCCGCGCCGGATTCCGCCGACCCCGCCCGAACCCCCGCTCCCGCCCGAGCCGGACGACGACGATCCGGGTCCTGCCGAGCCCACCGATGTCGAAATGCTGCGTCTCCCCGCCACTTCGGGGCGACCCGGACCCGCCGGATACGACGACGGACCCGCGCCCGAGTTCGAGCCGCCGCCCGACCCGGAAGCGCCGCCCGACCCGGAAGCGCCGCCCGACCCGGAAGCGCCACCCGGCCCCGATGCGCCGCCGCCCTCCGCGCCGATGCCCGCCGAGCGCGCCGCTGCCCGTTCGGGCCCACACTGGGATCCCGTGCCGGGCTTCGATTTCCCGCCCGATTTCGAGCCGCCACCCGATCCGGAGTCGGTGCCGCCGGACCGGCTGCACTGAGCGCCGGACCGCCGCGCGACTTCGCGACGCGCGCCCGCCGAAACCGCCGCACGCCGTTTCGCCCGGTACGCTCCGGACCTGTGCCGCAGCCAGAAGTGACCGGAACGACCGGTGATTCGCGTGTCCGGTGACTCCTCGCGCGGACTGGCCGGTCTCACCGAGCGGCCCGACTTCGCGCTGGTCGGCGTCCTGCGGGTCCCCTCCGCCCAGTCCAGCCCGTGGTATTCGCTCATGCGCCGGCTGGGGCTGGCGGTGCTGCTGCTGGTGGGGGCCACCCTGGTGGTGTACATCGGACGTGACGGCTACCACGACAACGCCCGCGACCGGATGGGCCTGCTGGACTGCGCCTACTACGCCACGGTGTCGCTGTCGACCACCGGCTACGGCGACATCACACCTGTCACCCCCACCGCGCGGCTGATCAATATTTTCGTGGTCACGCCGTTGCGGATCCTGTTCCTCATCGTCCTGGTCGGCACCACCCTGTCGGTGCTCACCGAACGGTCCAGGCAGGCGTTCAAGATTCAGCGATGGAGGCGCACCGTGCGTAATCACACCGTGGTAGTCGGCTACGGCACCAAGGGCCGCACCGCCGTGGACGCCATGCTGGCCGACGGCGCGCAGGCCGGCGACATCGTGGTGGTCGACACCGACCCGCAGGTGCTCGAATTCGCCGCCAATGCCGGACTGGTGACGGTGCACGGCTCGGCCACCAAGTCGGATGTGTTGCGGCTGGCCGGAGTTCAGCACGCCGCGGCCGTCGTGGTGGCCGCCAATCGCGACGACACCGCCGTCCTGGTCACCCTCACCGCCCGCGAAATCAATCCCAGGGCAAAGATTTCCGCGGCCGTGCGCGAGGCCGAGAACACCCACCTGCTGCGTCAGTCCGGCGCCGACTCCGTGGTGGTGTCCTCCGAGACCGCCGGCCGCCTGCTCGGCATCGCCACCACCACTCCGGCCGTGGTCGACATGATCGAGGACCTGCTCACCCCCGAGGCCGGCTTCGCCATCGCCGAACGCGACGCGGAGACCGAAGAGATCGGCGGCTCCCCGCGTCACCTGCGCGACATCGTGCTGGGTGTGGTCCGCGACGGCCGCCTGATCCGCGTCGGCGATCCCGAGACCGACGCCCTCGAAACCGGGGACAGGCTCCTCTATCTGCGCCGCGTCCACGCCTGACGATCACGCCCGTCTAGTCTCGGGGTGTGTCAGGTTTCCAGCTGAATGCCGTTCCGGTGTTGTCCCGTACCTCACTCGACCGGGCCGAAGACCTCCGCTCCGACGAACAGGCCCTCAAAGCGGGCTGGGCCCAGGCCAAACTCCTGCGAATGAACAAGCGCGGCCAGGTCCGCGTCGACAACGGGACCGTGGTGCTCGAGGCCGCACTCACCCTCGCCCCCGAACGTGCGCCCGAGGCCGTCTTCCTCGGTGTGGACGACGGCACCCACCTGTGGGCCGTGCGCGACAACACCATCGAGGGCACGCTGGCCGACCTGCGCGCCTACGGCTCCACCCTGGACCTCGACGATTTCGGCACCGGCCTGCTCTCCACCGCCATCGCCCTGCTGAACTGGCACGACAAGGCGGCCTTCAGCGCCGTCGACGGCACCCCGACCACCTCCGCCAATGGCGGCTGGTCGCGCATCAGCGAAACCGGGCACGAGGACTTCCCGCGCACCGACCCGGCCGTCATCTGCCTCATCCACGACGGCGGCGACCGCGTGCTGCTGGCCCGCCAGCACACCTGGCCGCAGGGATTGTTCTCGCTGCTGGCCGGCTTCGTGGAGGCGGGGGAGTCCCTGGAACGCTGCGTCGAACGCGAGATCAAGGAGGAGGTCGGCGTCGACGTCCGCGAGATCCGCTATCTGGGCAGCCAGCCCTGGCCCTTCCCGCGCTCGCTCATGCTCGGCTTCGCCGGTGTCGCCGACCCGGACCAGCCGCTGGCCTTCCACGACGGCGAGATCGCCGAGGCCTACTGGTTCACCCGCGACGAGGTGCGGGCCGCGCTGGCCGCGGGCGCGTGGGGATCGCCCACCGGGGCCACCGACGGCGAAGCGAAACTCCTACTGCCGGGGTCGATTTCGATCGCCCGGACCATCGTCGAATCCTGGGCCGCCGAAAGCTGATCGGGCACAACAAGAAGCCGCACACCTGGTGGTGTGCGGCTTCTTTCTTCATCCCCGGGGCTAGCCGATGGTGGCCAGGGCCTCTTTCACCTGTACCAGGGTGGGGTTGGTGGCCGTCGAGCCGTCGCGGTACTTCACGGTCGGCACAACGTGATTGCCGTTGTTCACACTGCCCACGAATTCGGCGGCATCGGGGTGGTCTTCGATGTCGATCACCTCGTAGGTAATGCCGGCCTCGTCGAGCTGCTTCTTGAGGCGACGGCAGTAGCCGCACCAGGTCGTCGAGTACATGGTCAGATCGGTAGCAGTCACGGTCGGTGCAACATACTCGCCGCTGGTCGTGTTCCCCGCAGCGGGTCGTTTGTGAGCCGATCGACCCCGTTCCGAACCGATCGAAGATCGGGGGTTGACGAAGAAGTAGTAAGCGCGCATACTATCTTCATGACGCAGATCGCTGAAGCCTCCGCCACCTCGACCGCCACTCCCGCCGCCTTCTTCGCCAAGTGGGCCGACATGGCCACCTGGCCCGAGTGGAACCAGGACACCGAGTGGGTCACCCTCGACGGCCCCTTCCAGCAGGGCGCCACCGGCACC
>NZ_JBEYYI010000013.1:0-217245 GCF_040645495.1 Nocardia sp. NPDC046763
GTCCGAGTGGGATCGAACTTGCCGGCGCTGTCGCCGTAGATCTTGGGGTCCCGGTTGGCGCCGGCGGGGCACGAGAGTATTGGATCGCCTTCGGTAATCGTCACGTCGCCGAGGACGAAATCCTTCACCGCATAGCGCAGCGGGGCATGCGCGATCGGCAGGTTGATCGCCCAAGAGCCCTCGAGGCCCGGCCAGTGACCGACATCATCGTCTGCTGGTCGCGACGCGCCGCTGAACGCGCTTCGCGACCAGGGTGTAGACGCCGCGCTCCGGGCGAGCTGCCGGTCAGTCTGCTGGGAGGCGGTCGAGAAAGTCGGCGATGAGCGGGGCGATTTCGCGAAGGTGAGTCTCCAGCGCGAAGTGGCCGGAATCGAACAGATGCAGTTCGGCATCGGGCAGATCAGCCAGGTAGGCGTGCGCGCCGGGCGCCGGGAAGAATGGGTCGTCGACACCCCAGGCAATCAAAGTCGGGGGAGTGGCTTTGCGCAGCCAGGACTGCCACTCGGGGTAGCTGTTCACGTTCGAGTGGTAGTCGAAGGCGAGCGCCACTTGGGCTTCCTTGCGTCCGGGAAGCTCGAGGTAATGCTGATCGAGCGTCCAGCTGTCGGGGGACAACAGGGAGAGGTCAGGTACGCCGTGTTCGTACTGTCCGCGGGTGCCTTCGAGGGTGAACAGCATCCGGACGGTGTCCTCGGCTCCCTTCTGGTCGGGGCGCAGTGCGATGAAATCCCTTGCACCATCGGATAGCCCAGCTTCATAGGCATTGCCGTTCTGAACGATGAGTCCGGTGATCCATTCCGGATGCCGGAGCGCGAGGCGGAAGCCCACCGGTGCGCCGAAGTCGAAGATGTACATGGCGAAGCGGGCCAGTCCCAGCTGCTGGACGAATCCCTCGGTGATATCGGCGAGCCGGTCGAAGCTGTATTCGAAATCGGTCGGGGCCGTGGTATTTCCAAACCCCGGGTAGTCGGGGGCGATGAGCCGGTACCGGTCGCCGAGCGCGTCGATGAGGCGGCGGAACTGATGCGAGGCGGTCGGGAAGCCGTGCAGCAGGAGCAGTGTCGGCGCGTCCGGCTGGGTGGGCACGGACTCGCGGTAGAACACCTCGACGCCGTCGATTTCGAGGTGGCGGTGGACCACCATGGGCATCTCCCGCATTTCCGGACTGGGCATCAAGATTTCCCTCTGTTGGTTGGGTATTCATCAGCGCGGACCCACCCCTCGTCGGCCCGGCTGAGCAAACATACGTGCGGTATCGCGGACCCCGGCTGTCCAGAACGCGCCAATGCCTGGACTCTTCGCGACAGTCAGCCGACATTCGGCGCGCTGGTTGCCCAGGAATGAAGGATTCCTGACATGTCCGAACGGCTTGCACAACAGCCCCCATCGGGTGCCGTGTTCGCTGTGGTCAGGGCCTTGTCAGGTGGGGGACGGGGCAGGTCGTTCCGTGATGTCCCGCCGCACGGCGGGCTCGGTCCGGCTCACGGTCGGGTTCGGCTGTGGCGTCGGGCTGTACGGCCGCGGTCTTGCGGGCGGCAACCACGAGGCCGATCACTCCGATGGTTGGGGACGGCGAAGAAGAGCTTGCCGACCCGGGCCGGGTGGTGTCCCAGCGCCGCAGCATCGCGGATCCGAATCTCGCTCACGCCAAGGCCGACACACTGTGCCGATGGGGTGGGCCCGGACGCACCCCTCGTCCCTCCAGACCCCTCCCATGGATCCCATCGACACACGTGCTTTCAAATGCGGAACCCGATGGCAATCGCGAGGATGTTGCAGCAGTTCCGGCGAGTCAATCTATGTGCCGCACGAGGGGCATCCGAAGGCAGAACTCGCCTTGTTTGGAACATATGACGCCATGGTCGCCAGTTGAGACGGATAAGCCGACCAGAGGCACGACCCGCAGGGTGTGGATCGCGCGAAATGCACACGCCTGCAATGGATTCCCGGTGCGGACCCCCCGGGCGAACGCAACCCCCGGCCATTCCGAGGGAGGTTTCTCACAATTGGCCGACGGAACCGGTGCTGTGCCCTGAGCGTCCCATGCCTGTGGAGAGCGTCAGCAGAAGGGCACTGCGGCGGATCCGTTGAGGCTGGTGTGGAACAGCGCGCACATCAGCTGGTTTCCCATCGAGTACGAACCGCTCGAGGAGCCGCTGGCGGGTCCGCTGACGTCGACGGGGTGCGTCTGGGTCAGTGGAAGCGGTTCCGCCTGAGCGGGCGCGGCCAGGAAGCCCGCGGGGACGAGCAGGGCCGACGACACGGCGACCGCGCCGACGATCTTCTTCGAATTCATTGATAACCCTTATCTCTTGATCTTGGCGGGAGCCAGTATGGGAGCCGGGTGACAGCAGCCGACAGACCCGACAACTGGGGCTACTGATGTTCGGGCCACCGGCATGAAACACGTTGTCGCTTTCGCGTAGTGGCGCGTCTCACGACGGTTGCCGGCGCAGGCGTAGTCATCATCGACCCGCCGCCAAGCGAGTCCATCAGCGTTCCAGGTCGGCCACCAGGAGGCGGGTGATTCGGTCGAGATCCTTACGGTCCTTCGCGGAAAGAACCGAGAGGATACGGGTTTCGTTCTCGAAGTGCTCGGTGACGACCACGTCGATGAGTTGCAAGCCGCGATCGGTCAGGCCCACCTTCACCGCACGACGATCGCCCGCATCGGCGATACGGCGCACCAGGCCCGCGGATTCCAGGCGATCGAGGCGGCCGGTCATGCCCGCGCGGGACATCATGAGGGTGTCGGCGAGGATCGACGGGTTGAGCTCGTAAGGTTCACCCGAACGACGCAGGGCCGCAAGCACATCGAACTCCCCGCGCTGTAGTCCGTGTGCGAAGAACACCTCTTCGATCCGCTTACCGGCGATCACGGACAACCTTCCCAGCCGTCCGATGATGGCCATGGCTTCCAAGTTCAGGTCCGGCCGTTCCCGGTGCCACTGTGCCGTGATGACGTCGACCGTGTCGAGTTTCGAATCACCCATGGACCTAATTCTATTCGCTCTGATATAGTTCGACAACGAATTATCAACTACCGAACAATCCGGAGTTAGTCATGAACACCACTTCCCGCGCCGCCGCCATCCGCCAGCCTCGGGACGCCGAGACCCTCGGCACGGAGACGGCTTCCATCCGTCTGCTCATCGACTCGAACGAGGCCGGTGGGTCCGTGAGCACCGTCGAGGTCACCATGGCCCGCGGCGCGGACGGCGCACTGCCGCACTACCACACGCTCTCCGACGAGCTGTTCTACGTCGCCGACGGCGAACTCCAGGTCCTGGCCGGAGACCGCATCGTCACCGTCGGCGCCGGCGGCGCGATCGTCGTCCCGAAGCTCATGCCGCATGCCTTCGGCGCGGCACCTGACAGCACGGCTCGCATCCTCATCGCCCTCATGCCCGGGGTCGAGCGGCACGAGTACTTCCGATTCCTGGAGCGGCTCTCGACGGGTGAGGCCTCGCCCCTCGATTTCGCTGCGGCGCAGCAGGATTACGACAACCACTTCATCGACGCGCCGCAGTGGTGGGCCGAGCGCAATGCTCATCGGCAATGAACGCGCAGACGGGGTTGCGGCGACGATGACGATGGGGACCGCGAGCGGTCCCTCGACGCCACCCGCGTGAGGCGCCCACGCGTGGACCGAAACCGTATGGGGTGCTATCGCTTTCGAGCCCGTCGATGGTATTCGACCAATGCCTCGAGATCGACACGACGAACCGATGACCCGTCTATTCCCAGCGATGCGAAATGGCATGGTGGGCAATGAGCCTTCTCCTTCTGGAAGCCGGACCAGCTGCCGCCGTGAAGTGAAACCACGGCTACAGACCGCCAGATCGAGGAGCAACCCGTGACCACAACGCATCAGGCGTTGGACACACCGCCGCTATGACCAGCGATGGCACTATCGTCACCACCGTCCCAGCAGTGTTCACCGGCGACGCAATCGCGACCTTCGCCTGAGAACGCGGGTACTCCCTCGGCCATCGCTCCGCCGTCGAAAATGCTGCAGCAAGCCGCTTCCCGGGCTCTCCCAGGCTGGGAAGCGGCATGCTCGGCACCAGTCCCAAGGCTGCAATGCCATCCATTCGGATTCTTCTTGAAGCTCGGCTACTACATTCAGGATCGCCGCGGCAAACTGGGTGGCCGGGTCGGAAACATGCACGGTCCGAACATGGCGATCCGGCGCGACGCCCGGCTGACGGTCCGCACCGACACCACGATGCGGGCAGACGTGGCCGAGGACCTGGATCTCGCTCTGTGCCTTACGAAGCGCGATCTGCGAATAGATCAGTTGAAAGAGATGCGGGCTGCGACGTCGGCACGTCGGCGCCGGACAAACCCGCGGGACTGGTGGCGATTTCAGCTGTGCGGCCTGGCTACCATAACCATCCCCGCCGGCCGCTGGGAACCGAAAACGCTACGCGTGCATCTTTTTGGATCCCTGCCCGGATCGCCCGCCACGCCCGACGCACCCGGCTACTGCTATCCCGCACAGCCCCCGCCACCAGTCTCGCGCTCACCGCGCTCGACCGACTGCACGCCACCTGACCAGGCGAAAATCGCCCCGACAACCAACGGAAGGACCACCACTCGGGCCCGTGGAACCCGGCAGCCAGCCCGCTACACGGGCCGACCCTCCACATCGTTGTGCAGTCCACACGACCGCAGACGGGCCACCGAACCCGGTCAGGCCGACCCATCAGACACATGAAAATCGACGGTAATCTTCGTGGACTGATCGGCGCAGATACTCGTATCGCTGCGAGTCCGGGGGGAGTATGCCAAGTGCTCTGTGTGCGCCTTCGAGCGGCGGATTCAGCGAACTCTGGCCACTGCGGCAGCGCCGATCGGTGTCGACGGCACCAGCTCGGCCGGGACCGGATCCGCCGGCCCCGGATCGATCCTCTGCTGGCTACTGCATCCCGGCACCACCTGCCAGCTCTGAACCTGTCAGCTCTGAATTCGGCGGTCTGAGAACGGGATCCCGCTGGTGCCATCCAGCGGGATCCCGTTCGTTCAATGGGCGAGCAGCCAGCTCACCCGGTCGTAGGCGAGGGCGTGATACGTCACGAGTACAGCCGTTGACAGCAACGCCGTCATCGGAAGCCCGGCAGCCCACAATGCGGCCGCACCACCGCCCAGGACAGCGATCTCGATCAGGAGCCGTACCATGCCCGCAACCGGAACTGTCGCCGCTCCGTTCCGGCTCGGATCCCCAGGTACCGCGAATATCCCCCACACGGCCGCAACCACAATCGGCAGCGTCAAGACCAGCAGATAACGCCACGGCGCATCGAAATCCCGCCAGCCGAGAATCCCGAAGGAGGCGACCGCGGTCAACTCGAGCAGAAACCGTACGCCCAACATGACTGGATTCAAAGACATCGGCCGACCCTATCGGCATCGAATGCAGCCAGCGACCAGCATATTTCAAGGCTCAGCTCGAACCGACCGTCAAACGCACTGCATAGAGCGGTCATACGCTGGGTCGGCGCTCCGCAACATTCGGTCCAACCTATTCCCAATTCTGGGGATGCCGCTCGAGAAACGCGTCGTGATCGATGTGCGCCAGTCGCAGAGTGCGGCGAGACGACACTGCCTGTGCCCGTGCTTGTCTCGTTGCCTCGGCTCCGCACCGACTCTGCTAAACCACCGGCCAGTGCGAAGTCGACTGCTGTGGACGTCGCTCCGCTACTGGCCGGTGGCAAACAAATTGGTGCGCAACTGAAGCCGGGCGAATCAGTTTGGCAGTGAGCTCCTACTCGGGGGTGACTGGTTTCTCGAGGAGCTGTGTGAGGAAGCCGTCGATGGCGGTCCACATCTGCGGATTGATTTGGGTGTGCGTGCCGGCTCCAGTGATGGTCTGGACGTCGGCGCCGCCGGCAATGAGTTCCGCGGCGATGGCAGCGTGCAGTGGAGAAGGCACGACCATGTCGGTTGCGTTGACCAGCAACAGGATTGGCGTATGGTAGCCGTTCGTCGGCACCGCCAGATAGTCGTTGAGGACGGTCCTGATGTTGTCATCGGACAGCGGACGGGACAACAGGTCACCGACCTTCAACCCGGCGACTCGGGCGCGGATGGCGTCATCGCACAGGGTCGCGATGCTGTCGACCACGTCTCGCCCCGTGGGACTGAGGTAGCTGTCGATGTTGGCCTCGGGGTGGGTTGCGCGGATCCCGGCGAAGATCATGGCGGCGAACCCGGTGGCTCCAGGGAGATCGAACCCGGGACCTGCCACCGACAGGACCTTCTCGGTGTCGGAGGCCGGGTCGAGCGCGATGGTGCCGCGGTAGTCGAGATCGGGCGCCAGGGTCTGCTGGCGATATGCCGTACCCAGGGCCGCCTGTCCGCCCTGGGAGCCGCCGACGGCCGCCCAGGTCCGCGACAGCTGCGGATAGGTGGCCCGCGCCGCGCGGACCAGATCAATCGTGGCCGTGGCTTCTGAGTTCAGCTCGAGGAAGGGGTGCGGACCGGTGACGAAGCGGCCGAGTCCGACATAGTCGGGGGCGACCACAGCGAAACCGCGGGACACGAAGTGCTGCATGAGGTGGTCCTCGTTCTGGCGATAGTCCGGGGACATCCATGGCAGCGGATCGGCCTGGCTGCCGCAGCCTGCGCCGAGGCCGGTGGTGCCGTGGTCGAGAGCCATGATCGGCCAGCCACCAGCAGGAGCGGGACCGGGCGGGATCAGCACGGCCCCGCTGGCCGGCAGTGCGGAGCCGTCCGAACCGGTTGTCCAGTACTCGAGGACCGAACCGCCGCTCAGTCCATGAAAACCATTCGCCTGCGCGGTGACCGAGATGGTCTCCCCGGGCGTCGACGCCGACGCGGATCCTGCCGACACGCCCAGCGCCACCGCGGCCGCCACCGCACCCGTAGCGATCGCCCGCTTCCGACCACTGCGCGAACGCTCTCGGCTGCTTGTCTTTCCTGCCGACATCACAACTTCCTTCACTGTCCGAATCAGATCCTCATATAGTTCGGTAGCGAACTATATGTGTGCGAACTATCTCCTGTCGAATGTGTTGTTGTCAAGCGCCTCTCAACTCCCACCGATGGGAAGTTCCCCCGCCGCCTGCTACCGTCCAAGCAGCCAATCGAGAGGGTCTGGTGCATCCGGCTGTGGCGCATGGGAGTTCGCTGAATGCCAGCCTCCGCCGGTCGTACCCCTACCCCTAGACGGACGAACACCGAACACACCATGGCGCTGGTGCTGAATCGCCTGTCGCCGAGACGATTCCGCCATCACCACCGC
Source organism: Nocardia sp. NPDC046763 (assembly GCF_040645495.1). NCBI lineage: Bacteria > Bacillati > Actinomycetota > Actinomycetes > Mycobacteriales > Nocardiaceae > Nocardia > Nocardia sp. NPDC046763. Next base: position 7,268 of record NZ_JBEYYI010000013.1, read on the forward strand.
TCGCCGCGCAGCTTCAATAGCCCGACCGGGCGTGCCGTCATGCCTTGATGAATTCGAGCAGGTCGGCGTTCAGCTGGTCGGCATGGGTGACGTAGAGGCCGTGGCCGGTCGCGGGGTATCAGCGCCGATGTGCCGCGGCCGGTGATGTCGATCGGCGCGGAGAAGTCGGCGTCGCCGTGCACGACCAGTGTGCGAACGGTGTTGCCGCGCAAGGCATCCCGGCCATCGCAATGTCCGCCCAGGGTGACCCCTGTCAGCTCCAGGTGCTCGAGCAGAGCCGTCAGATCATCGGCGGTGGTGTCGAGGTCGTAGCCGCCGCGCGGCCGCTCCGAGCGGCGTTGATCAACATGACCGCGGCGGTGGGGTGTCCCGAGCCGAAGCCCTGTGCGCGTCGCCGACATGGCATGAACGCCGACCCGCCCAACGCAGTCTTCGGCGCTGCCGCGCTGGCCATCTCGATAGCGGCGTGGATGGTGGCGGCGTCTACCTCGATTTCGGTGCTCGGCTCCAGGACCTGTCCGCAGTCCTCGAGCAGCTCGGCGAGGCGGTCCGACATGAGCCGGTCCGCAAGGCCTGTGTTGTATTGAGGTGCCTCCGGGTAGGTCAGTCGAAACTCTGACCGTCCAGCACCCAGGTAAGTCCCTGCAGGGGATCCTCGAGGGCGAGGTGTAGATACCAGATTTCGTCGCATGGATCTTGCCACGCCACGCAACGGGTCCTATCGACGAGATCATTGATCTCCGCCACACTCGTCGAACCGATCATCACGCTCAGTAGGCGCCAAACCCGCAACCGACCCAGCGATTCTGACACCGTTCCGTACGCGCCGGCGCCACCGAAAACTCTGACCAGTGACGGGTAGGCATTCGCGAACTCGACGACAGCGGCAGGGACCGTGGATTTCGAGTGACCGCAACCGCCGACCTCGAGGTGGTGGGCGATGGCCTGTTCCGCGGTGCCCAGCACGATCGGCACCGACCGAATCCAGCCGGATAACTCGTAGTCGCCGAGGCTTTCGACGGTTCCGACTAAGCCATCGAAGACATTGGCGGACAGAGGGATCGGGAGTGGATGGTCGTTGAGCGGAAAGCAGCTCGAGGGACCTTGGCTTCCCCAATCGTGGTGGCGAGTAAGCCAGACTGCATCCCAGTGCCGAGATTCCCAAGGCTGCAGCTGCAATGGGACCGACCAATGCCCAGCTTCTTCCGGTTCACGATCCGATGGCTCCTCGGACCGCAGATCTACTCGTGTGAGGTCTTCTCCGCGTAGCGCCCTCGCGTGCGCTACGCGGAGGCGCAGCCGGGGGTCGATCAGGTATGAGCGTGCATCGGCCCAGGAGTGGTTCTGAGCAAAAATGTCGCAGAGTGGCTGCCGGTAGGTCCAGGCCCGACCGTGCAGGGTCGCTCGGTCCAACGCTTCTGCGGCGAGTTCAGTTTGACCATCGAGGATCGAGCTCTGGTCGACCAATTATCACCGACTTTCTACAGTGCCGCAGCAATGAGCGCGGCCACCGCTGCCCCTGATCCCGAAGGGAGGTGTCCGTCGTCGAGGGACCGATCAGTTCTACACCCGTTCGCTGTTCGCGCGGAGTTGGGGACGTGGTGGCTGGCGCGAAGTGTGTTCTGGCTGGCATGAACAGCTACCGCCATAGCTGTGCGAAGACTCGTAGCGTCTGACTCGTGACGGAGTACTTACACATCGACGGCGGGTCCATCGCCTATGACGTCGCAGGTTCTGGCCCGCTCGTCGTGTTGGCGCACGGCATCGGTGATCACCGGAAGGTCTACCGATTGGTGGCGCCGCGACTGGTCGAGGCCGGGTACCGGGTGGCCACGATGGATATTCGTGGGCACGGCGAATCCAGTATGAACTGGACGTCTTACGATGGCGGCGAGGCGATTTCGCGTACCGACGTGGCGGGCGACATCCTCGATGTGATCCGGGATCTGGGCGGTCCGGCGGTGATCGTTGGACACTCCATCTCCGGTGGCGCGGCCACGATTGCCGCCGCGCGGTCGCCAAAGTTGGTGCGTGGCATCGTCGAGTTGAACCCGTTCACGCGGGTCCAATCCTTTTCGATGGGAGCATTGTTCACCCTCGGCCGGTACCGCAGCGGGCAACTGTCGTTGATCGGGGCGGCGATCTTCCGAAGCCTTCGGCTGTGGATGCGTTACCTGGATGTCGCCCATCCGATCAAGCCCGCCGACTACACCGTGTACATGGCCGAGCTGGCGGCGAAGTTGCGTGAGCCAGGGCGGTTCGCGGAATTCTTGAAAACCACGAAATCCACGCCTGCTGATGCGGAGGCGCAGCTTCCGAACATCCGGTGTCCCGCCCTGGTGGTTATGGGCACCGAGGATCCGGATTTCGTGGATCCGGAGGCCGAAGGCAACGCGATCGTCGCGCTGATGCCTCCGGGCCTCGGATCGGTCGCGCTGGCACCGGGCACCGGCCACTACCCACACGCCGAGACGCCGGACCGCGTTGTAGAGCTGATCTTGAAGTTCCTGGCGGAGAACTCTTCCGAATAGCCGCTGCGCAATCCAGACGCTGGCCGTGCTCGAGGTCTTGCTGGACCTGCCGACCACCGTGGTGATCGACCTCGACCACACTGCGGCCTGGACACAGGTCGGTGCGCTACTCGCCGCGGCTCCACAGATGCCCGACGGGCTTTCGGCCGCCCACATTGTCCGTCGCGGGCGTGGGTCGTGGCCATCCCGTGGTCACGAACCGCGGACCCGTGCTGCAGAGCCTCGACCCCCGCGTCACCATCGACGAACTGACCTGACCAGCAGAGTGACCGGCGCGCAACCCTGACAGAGTGGTCGCGGGATCGGTGACGTCGGCGAGCCGGACGACACCGTCACCACGACGGTCCAGACCCGGGCACGCATGCAGCCGCGGGCAAGCCCGACCCCGGTCTCGTGGGTCGGTAAGGGGCGGCATCGCGGTCTCGGGTGTCGCACCCGGTTGAGATCAGGCTCGTGTCAGATCGGGCGACGTGGCGGCTGCGGGAAGTGCGGGCTGGGCCGTGAGGTCCTGCGGCACGGCGGGTGTCGGCTCCACCCCCGGTGCGGGTCTAGCGGCCGAGGTCTTGCGGGAGGCGAGCACCATGCCGATCATGCCGATGGCGAGTCCCGCGATGGTCAAGGCGTGCAGTGGCTGTGCGATGAACAGCCAAGCCAGGATGGCGGTGGTGACAGGGATGGCGAAGAAAAGCTTGCCGACCCGGGTAGCGTCCCAGCGCCGCAGCATGGCGTTGAACAGCAGGAACACGCCGATGGAGTTGACGATGATCATCCAGCTCAGCGATATCGCGAATCGTCCGTAGTCGCTGATGTGGAAGTTACCGCTGATCAGTACCAACAGTGCGGCGACGGGCGCGCTGACCAACTGGTGCACTGCGGTGGCAGCGCGGCTGTCCACGGCGGGGCTGAACTTCTTCTGATAGACGGTGCCCAGGCTCAGACCGAGCAGGCCGACGACACACAACAGCAGTCCCAGCCAGGAAAATCGCGACTGATCGGCGACAGCGAGGGCGATACCGATGCCGCCGATGCCGAATCCGACCCACTGTCGCCGGCTGATGTGCTCGCCCAGCACGCCCGAGAAGAGGGCGATGACAACGGGATTCAGGCCCTGAACCAGAGAGATCACCGCGGCCGAGACATGCTCGCCCATGGCGGAGTAAAAGGCCGCGAACTGCACGATCTGTACCAGCAGTCCGGCGATCATCACGTGCCGCAACTGGCGGCCGCGCGGCCAGACTGCGTGCACCGCAAGTCCGTACAGCAGCAGCAATGGTCCGGCGATGGCGTACCGGCCCAGCAGCACCACCATCGGTGGGGCCGCACCCACGCCGATGATGCCGACAATGAACGCGCTGCTCCACATGAGGACGAAGGCGGGCTGCGCGATCCCGTCCATGAGCCGGTTCTTCATAGTGCTCTCTCGGGTGCCCGCCTGGAGCGGAAGGTCTTCTGTTGGAACGACCGCGTCGACCCGGTCACTCCGTGGTCTCGGCGGCACGCTGGCTGCTGAATCATCTACTGCCCTTTCGGACTCGGCCCTACGGCACATGTTCGAAGTAACCGTATGTGCGGCGGCGGGGACTTCCGGGGGCAGATCGTGCCGGTATCGGGACTTGACACGCCAAACCGAACACTTGGGTCTGTTTATGGACAGACAACCTGCTGGCTATGCTCTGCCGATGTTCGAAGGCACCGTCCCGGCGCGTACCGCCGCGCCGATTTACGCCAGTGCGTTGCGGGCAGGGGTTCCCTTTGCTCTGCTCGGGGATATCCCCGGACTGAATGTGGCCTTGTTCGGTGAGGAGCTCATCCGGATACCCTCCGACTCGGTGTGGCTGGCATGGCAGTTGATCGACGCGATCGGGGGGACAGGGGTCGGGCTGGCGATATCGGCCGCTGCCGAGCGCGGATGCTTCAGTGTGTGGGACTACTTGTTCTCGAATGCGCCGACCCTCGCCGAAAGCCTGCGCACCGTGCACGAGTTCCGGCCCGTGGTATCCAGTCCGACCGTGGGCGGCGCGATCATCGAGGACGGCGGGCTGCTCACGATTCGTGAGACCGCAGCTCTGCTGCCGGAGACCATCATTCCGGCTCACGAAGAGTTCGCACTCGCACTCATGCTGCGCAGGGTCCGGGAGGCTACCGGTCAGCATCTGGTGCCCATTCGCGTCAGGCTCACTCAGCGCGCGCCGCACAAACACGGACATCTGGTCGACGAATTCGGCACCGGAAGAATCGAGTTCGGCGCGCCCTACTCCGAGATCACCTTTCTCGATGCCAGCGATCTTCCGACAGACAGCGATCCGCACCAAGCTCGCATGCACCGGCACTACGCCGAGATGCTGATGTCATCTTTCCGGTGGTGAAGGACTGGAACAGTCTGTTGCGCAACATGATTCATGAATCGATGATGCAGGGCGAGACGGACCTGCGCTGGGTTGCTGATCGGCTGGCCTGCAGTCCGCGCACGATCCAACGGCGGTTGCGCGACCGGGGCACCACATGGCGAGAGGAAGTCGACGCGGTGCGTTGTCAGCATGCCGTAAATCTGTTGCGCGACACCGATATCCCACTCGGCGAGGTGGCCACGAAACTCGGATACACTGACGCCAGGACGCTGCGTCGAGCCTTCCGTCGTTGGAAGGGACTGCCTCTGAGCAGTTTCCGCCGCGATATCTGCTGCGATGACGACCCCGCCGATCCAACCTGAGTAGCCGCTATGGCCTGGCCCAATCACGGGGGATCGGGCAATGGTCATGCGTCGGCGTCGCAGTCGGACGGTTCCGGGCGATGACTGCCGCGTCACGTGACAGAGTCGGGGCGTGTCCACCCCCCGAGCGCGGCATACACACGCGGTGGAGTGCGCCGCGCGGTATGGGTGGCGCAGTCGCCCGCGATGTACCGAATTGGTTGCGGCACAACACATCATCCGTGCGGTGCAAACGGGCACCGGGGCCTTAGTGGTGATGATCGGGTGTGCCGGCAGGCGTCCGATTTCCCTGATTGAAAGTGGGATGAGTTCGCGGCCGGCACCCCGGGAGTGGGAAGCCGATGCTCCGCCGATCGCTGGTGTCGCTGCGTTCGCGTAGCACCGGCCGCCGAATTTGGCATCAAATGCTCCGCCTTCGGCATGAATCGGCAAATTCTTCCGGGGGTGAGTCTCCTACTGTCGGACTGTCGAGTCATCGGTGGCAACGCCGGTTCCGACGTCACCTGACCTGTGGTGGTCGAGGTGTGATCTGGAAGGAATTCATGAGATCCGAGTCGGCGCAGTGCGCCTCGTTGGTAGTCGGTGTTGCGAGGACCAACGGTGATATTGACAGTGGCAACTTCCCCTTCGAGTGCGAAAACCGGTGTGGACGATGAGGACCCTGCTCAATACCGCACACGCGTACATGATCGTCGGGCTGGGCGCCGGCTTGTTCTACCGTGAGATCACCAAGGCCAAGCACTTCACCGGGCAGAGTCAGCTCGGGGTTGTGCATACCCATGTGCTGGCGCTGGGGATGCTGTTCTTCCTCATCGTGCTGGCGTTGGAGAAGTTGTTCACATTGACCGCGCATCGGCTGTTCCGGTGGTTCTTCGGGTTCTACAACCTCGGCCTGGTGCTTACCGTCGCCGTGATGACGATCCACGGAACCCTGACCGTGCTGGGCAAATCCAGCGGCGAGGCTATCGCGCTCGGCGCCGGGATCGGGCATGTGCTGTTGACCGTGGGGCTGATCCTGTTCTTCGTCATGCTCGGCAAGATCTTGAGCACACACGAAACCGCCCGGCCTATAGCGGCATTCGCCGAACACGCCTGAACGAAGGCCATGACCGACCTGGGCCACGTCGTGAGAATGTATGCGGCTGTAGGACAACGCCGTTCGGCCGTTGGGGGCGGATGCTCGGCGTGGTCGCGGTGACCATGGGCGTTGTACTCGGGGTGATGGTTCCCGTGAAGCCATGAACCGCTCGCACTCGTTCACAAGGATCGGCGATAGGTCGAGGGTGATTGTCCGGTCCATTGATGGAAGGCCCGTGACAGTGTCTGCTGGTCGCGGTAACCGAGCTGGTGGGCGATCGATTTCACCGGCAGCGCGGGGTTGTGCAAGAGCGCGACGGCCAGTTCGCGCCGGGCGGTTTCGAGTTCGACACGCCAGGTGGTGTCGTGTGCTGTCAAACGTCGTTGCAGGGTTCGGGTGCTCAGCACGAGCCGGTGGGCGACCGCGTCGAGGGTGACCGCGATCTCGTTACTGCTGGAGAGCGTCTCGCGGAGCGCGGACCGGAACGTGTCCAGCCAGGTGTGCTCGGGGCGGGCGTTGTCGATCAGCCCTTGCGCGTAGTAGTGCAGTATTTCGCGCAGCTGTGGGTCGTGCTCGTGTTCGAGTGAGCCGCTCGCTGATCCGCAGGTGAGGAAGGTAATCGTGTCCGATCTCTGGTCGAAGTGGATGTTGTCGGTGCCCAGGGACTTCACGAGGTACTCGCGATGTGTGGGCGCGTGATGGGCGAAGTCCACGCGCACCGGTGTCGCCGCCGGTCCGAAACCTTCCCGGGCTCGCCGTACAGCCACGGCCAGGGCGAACTCCCGATGGACTATGTCGACGGGCTCGTTGGTGGGGGTGTCGACATAGGTCACCTGCAGTTGGTCGCCGTTCTCTTTGACGTGAAATTCGGCGATCGGGTCGCAGAGGACCGCGCTGAACCGAGCCGCGTCGCGGAAACCGTCTGCCAGTGTCGGTGCACTTCGAATCAGATAGTCCCACACATGAAGTCGTCCGAATTCCGCCGTCGCGGCGGCCCGCACGCCCATTTCGCGGCCGGCTGTTCGGGCCAGGACTTCCCAGAGCCGGTACAGATCCGCGGTGGGGATCCGGGTTCGGTTGTAGGGCAGCAGCGATCGATCCAAGCCGCCGATGTGAGCAAGGTGCGGGCCCTGCACTCCGGCCAGCTTTGCCGTATCCAGTACCAGCCGGACCATATGGGACGACACGGTATTTGCCAGCGCGGGCCGCTGCAGGCTCGCCCCGCGGTGGGCCGAGGCAAGCTCTCGTGACTCCATCTTTCCTTTGACCTTTCCGCTGGCATCGCTCGATGTAATGGGGCGCAATGGATTCGATCGGCGGCTGACCCTTCCGTCGATCCGAGGAGCACCGTCCATGATCTGAGTAGCAAAAATAGACTCAGATCAGGTAGCGTACTGTGCTGGGTAGTGAAAATCAACCCAGCTAGGCTGGCTCCGTCAGTCACGGAGCGCGCTCGTGCCGCGGGTGCAGATCGACCCTCCCACCCCGGATTGGTTGCTGACGGTCGGGGGAACGGGCATTGGACTGGCCATCTTCGCTGGGGTGTGGTTCGGATATGTCTTCCTTCGGCGCCGCCGATACAGGTGGCAGGCGGTCCGGGCCAGAGCCGCCCTCGCGGGTGACGCCCCGGCCGCTGCTTCGGGTGAGTAGCCGAAGGCTCGGCTAGACGACGGAAGCCCCGTTTCTCCTTCGGGAGGGAGGGGCTTTCGCCATGTCTGGGAAGGAAATTCGGTGGCGGCGCGATCCGCTTTCGTCGATGCTCCGATGGTCGACCGAAAGGATTGCATGCTTACCGACGCTGAGGTCACCGCTTTTGTCGCCGATGGATTCGTCAGGGTCGACGGAGCCTTCTCGGCCGAGACGGCCGCCGAGGGCCGCGAGATTCTCTGGCGCGCAACCGGTTGTGGCCCGGATGATCCGTCGACCTGGACCAAGCCGGTCGTCCGGCTCTGGGATCATGCCGACGAGCCTTTCGCCCGCGCCGTCACCGCGCCCGCCCTGCTCGAAGCTTTCGACCAGCTGGTGGGTCCAGGTCGTTGGCTCCCTCGGAACAGCCTGGGTAGCTGGCCGATTCGTTTCCCGAGCCCGGAACCGCCCGGTGACGACGGTTGGCACGTGGATGCGAGTTTCCCGGGAGATGCCGCGATCGATGACTATGCGCGCTGGCGGGTGAACGTCCATTCCAAGGGCCGTGCCTTGCTCATGCTGTTCCTGTTCTCCGACGTCGGGCCCGATGATGCCCCCACCCGCGTTCGTGTCGGTTCGCACCGGCGTCTCGCCCCGATACTGCGTCCGTTCGGTGAGCAGGGCACCGGGATGTTCGACCTTCTCGACTTCTATGCCTCCACCGCCGACCTCCCCGAGGTCGCGGCGACCGGCCACGCGGGTGATGTCTACCTCTGCCACCCCTTCCTGGTCCACGCCGCCCAGGCCCACCGCGGTCGGACCCCCAGGTTCATGGCCCAGCCGCCCCTGTTGCTTCGTGAGCCGTGTGTTCTGGACCGCCCTGATGGCGCGTATTCCCCTCTGGAACAGGCCATTCGGCAGGGCTTGGCGTAGGCGGACGCAAGGAATATCTACGGTCGGCGATAGGGGCGTGCGGTGGACCCGTTCCTTTGGGTCGCCTGTCGATCCTCAAGTGTCACAACGGATACCGCAGGAACGGAACCATCGGGGCTTCCTGTCGTGGAGCGTCGGGGAGGGCCAGCAGCCGCCGCGAGTAGGGCGTCCCCGCCGGCGAAAACCGGTACCGCGCAGAAATGGTCAATCGCTTGACTAATCCGTTGGCGGATCGCCTACCGCCGCTGGGGAACCTGCTGGCCGCTGCGGCGCGCCGCCTCGCGGCCGAGTTGGACGCGGGGATCGCGGCTGCGGGGTTCGAGCATTTGCGGGCTGCGCATGCGCCGGTGTTCCAGGTGATCGATCCGCAAGGCTCGCGTCAGACCGAACTGGCGGCGCGGACGGGAATGACGAAACAGGCTGTCGGGGAGCTGATCCGGCACTTGGAGGCGCACGGTTATGTCACCGTCGCCCCCGATCCCTCCGATGGCAGGGCGCGCATGGTGACCTTGACGGCACTGGGCTGGCGGGTGGTCGAAGCTGGATCGGAGGTGATCGCGCGCTTCGACGCTGCGCTCGACGAAACGATCGGCCACGCGGAGGTCACCAGGCTGCGCGCGACGCTGACAACCATCATCGGCGGTGCGGGATCGACGTATTCCGCCGGGCACACCGAGCCCACGACGGTTTTGAAGGCGTCGCTGTAATCGCTTCCGGCGGTAGCTCAGGGACTCTTCCCACTGGTGATCACAGCGATAGGGTCCGGTCGTGAGGCGTACCCGACCACAGGCATGGGTCGGCGTCGCCGCCGTGGCGATGCTCACGCTCGGACTGGCTGCCGCCTGCTCGTCGAGCTCGGACCAGGATCAGGCATCCTGCACCGCCGTCCCCAATGGCGTTCTGGCTACATCCGGGATTCCCGGGGGCTCCAGGTCGACCTGGATCAGGCACCCATCGAAGCGGCCGACGGCACCGGCTTCTCCCGAAACCGCTGAGAGGTAGCCACATCCAGGGCTGCCACTACCCGGCCTGCAGCCGACACGTGATCACCGCCGAGATGAATCGAACGCCGTCCGCAGGCACCGCTCGTCAGTTCCGCCTCGGCGTTCCTGTACCAGCCGAAAGGCATGACGTGGATGCGTTCGTATTCGCCCGCGAGGCGCGAAGTAATTTCCGCCAGCAGGTCCAGTGAGTCGGCGAGCTCGAGGAGCAGGTCGGAACCGAGACGGGTGCGGCGGCTCCCGGTGGGTGGTTTCAGGTACCCATCGACGACGATTCCCGCAGCGCCCGTCTGCGTCATGACGCGCCGGATGACCTTCACTGCGGCGTTACTCAGCACATGATCGCCGTGCTCCACTTCGATCGTCACCACAAGGCAATCCGAGAAGCGATGCGCCACGCCGATTTCTGTGGTGCTGAGTCCGACTGCGCACGGGCTCGGCGTTGTCACGGTGTATTCGAAGGTGTGGCAGCTGCTGGTGATGATCCGCATTGCGGTCGAGCTTCCTTCCGGGTGTCATTGCACCACTGAGCTCGACGTGGGGGAAATCCCGGTGATTGTTCGCCGTGCTACAGGTGTCATGGAGTCTCCGAGCCGTCCAGTCCCGCACCGCCTCCCGCGGACGGTGCGCCCGCTCTCCAGGGGCTCTGCCTGGGAAAAGCGGTCCACTGACGCTAGGGCATCACGTAGGAGAAAACGTGTATCCACTTGCGCCAACGTGAACACGATTCGCGACATCACGGACATCGGTCAGGCACTCGCCTGGCTGGTATGAAGCGCAATGCGGGGGGCACAAGCTCGCGTATCGTCGCCGAATCACCTTCTCGCCGTTGGGAATAGTTCGAGCCGCGAAGGGCTCCAATGACCGACGATGCCCGTTGGCCTTGCACTGGTATCGACGAAGACGGAAGAAGCCGATCCTGCTTCGCCCAGAGGCGAGAGCTACCCCACGGCCGTCGAGTAGCCCATCCGGCGGGCATGAGCCCTGCTCAGGGTTCTTTTGCGGCCCACGCTCCGTCCTTCATCGCAGGTGCAGTACCCCATCCGCCAGCGAGTCTTCCCAGATCTGGGAAGCCGATACGGTCTGAATTCCAAGACACGACATCGGTTCCGCCGACACCAACGCCCGCACTGCGATCCGCTGCGCCACCTCTGCCGCTAACGCCACCCAGACCGAACCCCCGACGCGCCGCCGCGGTTGACGTTCATGCGTACGGGCCGTCCCTTGACCCACATAATTAGTTTCAATATAGTTCGGTCTCGAATTATTCGGTACCGAACTGGATGATCGTGAGATGGAGAGATCGATGTCAAGAAGCTACGAACTCCGGGTGTACACCCTGGCCAGCGTCGAGGCGCTCGAGACGTATCGGCGGGTCCACTACCCCAGGCACCTGGTCAGTTTCCTCGAGTACGGGATCGCCGCGCACGGGTTGTGGACCAACACCGATGACCAGCCCCGGTTGTATGCGCTGCTGTCCTTCGCTGAGGGCGCGGATCCGGCCGACGTGGCTCAGCGCTATCTGCACAGCCCCGAATTGCGCGCCGACATGGCCGGTTTCGACGTGTCAGCCATCCTCGAGGTCACCTCGACTCCCTTGACTCCCTCCCCCGGTTCGGCCCTGCTCTGATGAAGGACTCCACCATGCTCAGCTCCATCGCCTATGCCCTGGCCGGTTTCACCGGTTTGTTCTGCCTGTTCATCGGCGGCCGTGCGCTGCTGGTACCCAAGGCCGCCGCTACCACTTTCGGAGTGCCCGAGATCAACGGCCTCGAGCCCTACATGGCGATCAAGGCCTCCCGCGACCTCGGCCTCGGCGCGATCACCTTCGCCGTCATGGCCACCGCATCCACCAACGCCCTGGCCTGGTACCTGATCGCGGCCACCGTGACCCCACTCATCGACGGCATCACCGTGATCCGCTCGGGCGGACCCAAGAGCATCGCGTTCGGCGTGCACCACGCCACCGCCGCGGTCATGTTGATCAACGCCGCACTACTACTCACCCTCTGAACCCCGACGCCTGATGCGTGCCAGCGCCGATAGGTGGTCGTCTTCTCGGGTCATCGGATCCCACTGCACCGCAGCATATCCAGCGGCACCGGCGGAAGGTCAAAGACAGATGGAGTTGGAAGTACTTGCCTCGCCCTACCTGAACGCGGGCATCGGTACACGGGGCCCTGCGGCGCCGAGATCGTTGTCCGCCCCACAGAGCACCCTTGCGAATACCGTTTCACCCCAGGTATTTCGACTTGTACTCGATGCTGCGGTACGAGCCGGTGTTCCCATATCGCACCTGGCTCACATCGGGTGCCTGGACCAATCGCTGCAGTCTTACGGCTTGACCCGGCTTCCGACCGCGGACCTGCACGAGTTGTGGGATGTACTGGCCCGAGCAGCCGGTCGCGAAGTCGGTGTGCGGGTCGCGGCGGCAGCCGAATTCGGGCGGTTGCACGTGTGGGACTACCTGATCCGCAGTGCATCGACGCTGGCGCAGGGGTTCCGCGACGCGGGTCGCTTCTGCGCGGTCGTCTGCGATCCGTCCACCGAGTTTCGGGTCGTCGAGGATGGCGCCTTGCTGCACGTGACCTACGTCGAAAGCGATACGTGTGGACCCGCCGATATCGCTCGGCGGGAGTTCGTTCTGGCCTTGGCGATTCGGCGGGCCCGGGAAGGTTTCGGAGAGGCAGCGGCGCCGCTCCGGGTGGACTTCGCCCACCCTGCGCCCGCGCACCGCGAGTACCTCGTACATGCCTTGGGCACCGACAACATCCACTTCGATCGGGGCGCGGACATGATCAACTTTCTCAACTGTGAGCAACCGAGCGGACCGCGCGGGTACGACCCGCAACTGCGGGAAATATTGCACTTTTACGCCCAATCGGTGATCGACAGGGCCATGCTCACGCCCGCGCTCACGTGGCTGGATGCCTTCCGCGCTGCTGTCCGCGAAACGATTTTCTACAGCACCGACTACGAAATCAGTCTCGACGCGGCCGCGCACCGGCTCGCGGTGAGTACCCGGACCTTGCAGCGACACTTGACCAGACATGGCACAACCTGGCGCATCGAACTGGAAACAGCCCGGCGGGAGCTGGCCGTCGCACTACTGAGTGATGCCACGCTACCGATTCAGTCGATTGCCCGCCGATTGGGTTACCGTGACCACACGACCCTGGCGCGCGCCTTTCACCGGTGGACGGGCCAATCGCCGACAACCTACCGGCGATCGCTGCAGCCCGCTTCGGTCGCAAACATGGGCATTGAGGCGACGAAGATAAGTCCGTGAGCGAGAAATTCTCGCGCGGGAGGGCTCGGACGCACCCTCGTCCATCCGGTCCTTCCCATCGATCCCATCTTCCGATGCCCCGCGCTGGCCGGTTCGGTCAGCGCGGTATGCGGCAATTGACTGCGTTCGGGCCGTGACTGGAGGTCGACTCCTGGCGGATGCGCGCCCCCGATCCGCGCGGACAATTGCCGTTGGCCTGTGTCGGAATCAGGCCAAGGCGGTTACCGCGGCGTCACACGAAAGCTCCCGAAACACGGCCACCAACTTATGGATACACCTTGAGCAGTGCGGCGTTCATGTCGTAGTAGGCGGTTTTGTCCCTGTTGTTTTGATTGACGACCACGGCGATGCCCGGTTGAGGGTCGGTGGGATGCACCCGCATGAACATCACGTTGGTGAGGCGGGCGTCGGCCCAGCCGGTGTCTGCTCTCGCGGAATTCATGGCCTTGGCCAGCACCTGCGCCGACACCGAATCGCCGGTGAATCCGCCGTCGAGGTGAAAGTCGTTTTTGGTCTCGGTGCCGGGTTCCACCGATCCGTCATCACCGTTGTAGACGTATTCCTCTACGGTCGTGGGGGCGTTGGGGTCCACGGCCGCGATGAACATCGTCCGCCTGAGCGCACTGATCTTGACTTCGAGGTAGTCGGCGGTGGCGGGACCGAGTTCGGCGTTGATCGCGTCGAACGCTTTGCGCAGCGATTCGGCGGTCCACCAGATCTCCGGGGGCTGTGCGGTGGCCGAGGTTGTCGCCGAACCTTGCTGCGCGACTTGTGCGCTGGTGGTCACCGCGGGCGAGCTCGCCGGCGGCGCGGTATCCGCGACGGACGTCGTGGTCGAGCCAGCCTGTGTCGCAGTATCTTTCGAGCATCCGGTCGCAGCGAGCGCCAACGTTCCGACTGCGACGGCGGCCACCAGCATTCGCCCGTATTCGATCTTGTTCACTTGCAGCGCAACATAACCCGCGCAGCGTCGATCGGCACAGCGGCAGGAACCTGTGGCTTGCTCGATCGACGCTACGTCACGTTTCCCGACGCCGTGATCGGCCAGCTGCCATAGGTAGTGACCGCGGCTGCGCCAACTATGCCATCTGGGTGCAGGTGCCGAAGCGGCGTCCGGGATCCTTGGCCATCGCGCGTGCGATGAGCTCGTCGAAATCCCGTGGCAGACCGGGGGTTCGCTCCGACGGTGCCGGCACCGGCTCGTAGGCGTGCCCATAGATGATCTGGCCGACGTTCTGTCCCGGGTACGGCGGCTGCCCGGTCAGCATGTGATAGAGCGTGCAGCTCAGTGAATAGACGTCGGCCCGCCGATCTGCCTCACCCGGCCGGGTCAACCGCTCGGGGACGGCGTATTGGAAGCTGGCCCACCCAGCGCGGCGAGATCCTGTCAGCTGCCTGCTCCCGTCGAGCGCCTTGGCGATGCCGAAGTCGCGTGCTCCCCACGCAGTGAATATCGCGCCACGTGTCCACACCGAAACGTCCAGCGTGTCGGGCGTGGGCGGGCGGCTCGGAACGATCGGGCGGGACCGCGGTATACGGCGCTCCTCACCGGGTGAACCCGGCATTCCGGTCACGCGAAACGCCGTTGGGGGCGCGCGGACGGCAATGACCTTGTAGTCTTTCACAATTCGGCCACCACGCTTGGCTACTGTCAGGCGAGCCGTGCATCTGTCGATCAACAGAGAAGGGGATTGTCGGACGTGGACGTGGGAGCAGTGGCGGCGGCCGCGCAGTCGGGTCGCAGCAGCGAAGCCATCGTCGCCGACACCGAGCAGCAAGCTATCGATCTGCTGACCAATATCGGTCGCTACTACCAGGCCATGTACAACCTCGGTGACATCCGTTCGCCCGGTGCCGAATTGCGTGCGGCCTGCTCGAAGCTGCTCACCGTCGCGAATTGGCTGGACACCGCCCGCGATGAGCAGCTGACGGACATGCCGGAGCCCGCCGATTCGGCCGGGCCGTCGCAGGGACGCTCGCTGCCCCGGGTGGTGGCCGATTTCCTCGCCGAACACCCCGAACAGACCTGGACCCCGGCGGAAGTGATTGCCGCGCTGCAGCGTCGCGGCGTGGAACTGCCGATCAGCGCCCGCCACCACGTCGCGGTCGCGCTGGGGCGAATGGCGCAACGCGACAACAGCAATGTCCGCAAACTTGATCGCGGGAAGTATCAGTACGCGGCGGACTCCGCGTAGTCCGGCGGCGGTGGGCCCACCCACCGCCGGTCAGGGATACGGTCCCTACGCCACCCGGACATCAGCAGCCGGAAACGTCTCGGACAGCTGGGAAACCGACCACTCGAATACGGCCGTTACCGGTACCGGATTGGTTCAGGTGGTAGTGCCATTCCCGGCACCGTCCCGACGTGAGCATCACACCACGTTCATTACCCTGCCTAGCACTATCGTCTCGCTCCACTCGCAGGAGTCAAAGCACCAGCTTCGGCGTCCTTCCACGTCCTTTTACACAGTGCCGACAGCATCAACCCGGTCTGTGGCTGGTGCCGCGCAACCCAGTTCGGGGCGGGCACCGCGTCACCCACCGGGTGATGGACGCCGTGTCGACGCGAAAATTGCATTGCGCCAGGTTCATACACTGACGGCGTGCTGAGGCTGATCTTCTTCGCGCCGGTCGTGTGCTGGTTGCTCATGGCCCGCAGCGCAGCTCTGCGAATCCGGTTGGGCCTGTTGCTGTTCGCCATCGCGGCGGTTCAGGTCGCGGTGACCCACGGATTGGTCATGGCCGCCGAACCGATCACGGTGCTCGCCGGCCTGGCGATCACCGTGATCGTTGTCCTGTTGTGCGGGTGGATCTTCGACGAGCCGGGCCGTTCGGGACGGGCGATGATCGGGATCGCTCTGAGCTTGGCGTGGAGCCTTTTCACCATGCTGGTGGTGTTGGTGACGGCGGTGGCCTCCACACTGGGCTTGTTCGGGTCCGGCCACCCGAAGGATGACGTGCTGTTGCCACTGCCGTCGGGTCTCGTGGTGCTGAAGGACGACGACTCCTATTGCGGCGGCACAGCGGTGACCTACTGCTATCGCGAGTTCTGGATCGGCGGCTCGGCGATGATCCCCGACGCGGACGTCTTCACCCATGTGCTCGACCACATCCGCAGCCGGGGTTGGTCTCTCGACTACGACGAGAACTATCAGGAATGGCACGGTTGCCGTGTGACCGGCTGGTGGCTCGATCGGCTCCACAGCTGTGTCGAGGTGTACAGCCCCTGGACCGGTGCGTCGCAAACGAATCGGGTGCTCACCCGTGGGACCCGTTCCGAACCGCCCGCCAGAATCGTGTTCGACAACCACGACCGAGACTGACGCGCGGTTCGCTCAGTGCGCGAAAACGGCAGTGGCGCGGTGATTCTCAACCCGGACGAACACGACGACCAGGCCTGGGTCACGCCGGAGCAGGCCGCCGGGCTCGATCTCGCCGAGCACTTCCGCGATGCTGTCGCCGGATGAGGCCTCAGGAGATGTAAGCGATGAGTTCGTCGACATAGGCGCGGAAGAGGGCGGCCATGTCGACGGTGTCGGGATCCATCAGCCATTGCAGCTGCAGGCCGTCCATCATGGCGAAGACCTGGCGGGCTATGGCCGCGGGGTCGATGTCCTTGCGGATGGTGCCGTCGTCGATGCCCGCCTGCAGCGCCCCGGCGAGATAGTCCGGCAGCAGGCGGTAGCGGTTCAGTGCCCACCTGTGGGCCGGATGGTCGGCGGTGACCGCCTCGCTGGTGAGCACCGTGAACAGCCGGACCAAGCCGGGCACGTGCATATTGTGGTCGACCAGCTGGGCCAGGCGGACGAGGGCGTCCTTCCCCCGCAGCTGCTGGTCGAACCCGAGGCGGTCGTGGTCGAGGCGATCGCGGTAGTCGAGGACCGCCGACAGCAGCGCGGCCTTGTTCGGGAAGTAGTGCAGCAGCCCGGGCTGGGACAGTCCGCAGCGGTCGGCGATCTCGGCGATGGAGGTACTGCGATAGCCGTTGTCGGCGAAGGCTTTCAGTGCCTCGTCGATGATCTGCTCGCGGCGGTCGTCGCCCCGTCTGCGGCGTCGGGGGTGGGGCGTCATGAGGTGGGACACTAGTCAAGCGGGTTGATCAGGCAAAACCGGACCATGGTTACGAAACGATAACAGTACCTAATGACCATTCGGTAAACTGGATTTCCACTGGCACACTCGTGCCAGCCGTACAGGGCAGTACGAGGGAAAGGGATTGCCGATGAGTCAGGCCCCGATCATCACGCCGATCACGCTGCGCGGAGCGGCCGGGAAGCTGGCCGCATGGGAGGTCGAGCCGCCCGCCGGGACCGAGCGTCGCGGCACCGCGCTGCTGGTGCCGGGCTTCACCGGCTCCAAGGAGGACTTCGAGGAGATGCTGCCGCTGCTCGCGGCGGCCGGTTACCGAGCGGTGGCCTACGACCAGCGCGGGCAGTGGGAGTCCGACGGGCCCGACGAGGTATCGGGGTACACCCTCGTCGATTTCGTCGGCGACCTGCTGGGCGTGGTCGACCAGATCTCGCCGACCGAGCCCATCCACCTGGTCGGACATTCCTTCGGCGGCTACGTCTCCCGTGTCGCGGTGATCGAGCGGCCGCAGCGGTTCCGCAGTTTCACCCTGCTCGCCTCGGGCCCGTCCTCGGTGGCCGACATCAATTTCCCGCCGCCGCTGCTGGTCGCGCAGGCGGTGGAAGCCGGTGGGCAGGAGGTCATCTGGGAGCAGATGGACGCGGTCATGGCCCAGGCCGACCAGCAGCCCGCACCGCAGCGCCGGGAGTTCCTGCGGGAGCGGATCCTGCGCACCAAGAAGGCCAATATCATCGGCATCCTGACCTGCATGGCCGAGCCGCCGGTGAAAGATCCGGCGGTGCTGCGGGATTCGGGTGTGCCGCTGTTGGTCGCCTACGGCGACACCGCTGACCTGTGGGCGCCCGAGGTGCACGAAAGGTTCGCGAAGCAGCTGAATGCGAAGACCGCCGTCTATCACGGCTCCGGCCATGTGCCGAACGAAGATGTGCCCGCCCAGGTGAGCGCGGACCTGGTGGCCTTCTGGAAGGAGCAGGCATGACCGACGTCATCGACGACCTCCTCGGGAAGCTGGACCTTCCCGCCAAGATTCGCCTGATCTCGGGCGCGGGCTTCTTCCGCTTCGCGGGCGAACCGGGCATCGGGCTGGCCGCGATGCCGGTCTCCGACGGGCCGTCCGGGGTCCGCGGTGAGCAGTGGGACGAGCGTGATCCCTCGGTCAGCCTGCCCTCGGGCACCGCCCTGGCCGCCACCTGGGATCGCGACCTGCTCACCGGGATCGGCGCTCTCATTGCCGCCGAGGCCCGCCGCAAGGATGTGTACGCGGTGCTCGGGCCGACCATCAACCTGCACCGATCCCCGCTCGGCGGACGGCATTTCGAATGCTTCTCCGAGGACCCGATGCTGACCGCCGAGATCGCCGACGCCTACGTGCGGGCGGTGCAGGCACACGGGGTGAGCGCGTGCCCGAAGCACTACGTCGCCAATGACTCCGAGACCGAGCGGTTCACCGCGAATGTGGTCGCCGACGAGCGGACCCTGCGGGAGCTGTACCTGTATCCCTTCGAGCGGTCCGTCGAGGCGGGCGCGTGGATGATCATGGCCGCCTACAACTCGGTCAATGGCGTCACCATGACCGAGAACGACCTGCTCGACGAACCGTTGAAGGGGGAGTGGGGTTTCGACGGCGTGGTGGTGTCGGACTGGACCGCCGTGCGCTCCACCCTCGGCGCGGCCAAGGGCAACGACCTGGCCATGCCCGGTCCGTGGGAGCTGTGGGGCGCGCCGCTGGAAGCGGCCGTGCGCAAGGGCGAGGTGCCCGAATCCGCGATCGACGAGAAGGTGCGGCGCATCCTGCGATTCGCTGTCCGCGTCGGCGCGTTGAACGGAACGCCCAAGCCCGCTCCGACCTTCAGTGACGAGGCGTCACAGCGCCTGGTGCGCGAGGCCGCCGCCAAGGCCATGGTGCTCGCCGCCAACGACGGCATCCTGCCGCTCGGTAAGCCCGCGCAGGTCGCGCTGCTCGGATCCGCCGCCGCCGAACCGCGTTTCATGGGCGGTGGCAGTGCGACCGTGATTCCGGCGCACACCACCTCCCCGCTGCAGGGGCTGTCGGAGGTGCTGCCGGTGGTCTACACACCGGGTGTGCACCTGAGCGAGAACATGATTCCGGTTCCGCTGGACCTGGTCACCGATCCGGAGACCGGCGAGCCGGGGCTGTCGCTGCGGTACCTCGACGGCGACACCGTGCTGGACACCGAGCATCGGATGGCGGGCAGTCTCATGCTATTCGGCAATCCGAATGCCATGCAGGCCAAGGCCATCGAGTTGCGCGGACGACTGCGGGCCGATGTGGCGGGGGAGTGGCGCATCGGGTTCGCCGGTGTGGGCATGCTGACCCTGACACTGAACGGTGAGCAGGTGCTCGCTGAGACCGTGGTGCCCGCGGGCGCCGATCCGGTCGAGATGCTGCTGAATCCGCCGCAGCGGTTCGTGACCCGCACCCTCGGCGAGGGGCAGGAGGTCGACGTGCTGGTGCGCATGATGCCGGACAACGGCTTCCCTGCCATGGGCATCACCTGCGCGGTCGGCCGTCCGCGCCGATCGGATGACGAAGAGTTCGCTGCCGCAGTCGAATTGGCGCGGGCCTCCGAGGTGGCGGTGGTGGTCGTCGGCACGACCGAGCTGATCGAATCCGAAGGTTTCGACCGCGCCACGCTGCGGCTGCCCGGCCGGCAGGACGATCTGGTCTCCGCCGTGGCCGCGGTGAATCCGCGCACCATCGTGGTGGTGAATTCCGGTTCGCCGGTGGAGATGCCGTGGCGCGACGACGTCGCGGCCGTGCTGCTCGCCTGGTTCCCCGGGCAGGAATTCGGCGCGGCGCTCGGCGACGTGCTCACCGGCGCCGCCGAACCCGGCGGCCGCCTGCCCACCACCTGGCCCAAGACGATGGCCGACGTGCCCGTGCTGAACACCAAGCCCGCACCCGGCAATGCGCTGCCCTACGGCGAGGGCATTCACATCGGCTACCGCGCCTGGCTGAAATCGGGTGTGGCCCCGGCCTATCCGTTCGGCCACGGTCTCGGCTACACCACCTGGCAGCTCGACCAACTGGCGGTTTCCGGCCGGACCGCGACCGTCACCGTCCGCAATACCGGTGACCGCCGGGGCCGTCAGGTCGTGCAGGCGTATCTGTCGCGCGAGCACAGCAACGTCGACCGGCCGGTGCGCTGGCTGGCCGGATTCGCGGTGGTCGAAGCGAACCCGGGTGAATCCGTCACCGCCACCATCGATGTGCCCAAGCGCTCCTTCGAGCACTGGACCGAACAGGGCTGGGCCATCGAACCGGGGACCTTTACCATGCATGTCGGCACCTCCGTGACCGCCCTCCCCCTCACCGCCGATATCGGCTGATCGCCTCGACCGCAACGGGTTCAGGCCGCACCACGGCCGGAACCCGTGCTCTTCGCACGCTCTGGACAACCTGTGGCCCATTCCGAAGCCGATGCTGTCGGCACCATCCCTTCCACCCGGACGACGCCCACCCGCGGCCTGCTACCGCTGCTGTTCGCCGCGAATGCCGCGATGTACGCGCTGTACATCGGTGTCGGCGGTGTCCTGTTGCCGCTGCAGATCGAGCACATCGATGCCGCGTCGAAGATAGCCAATCTCGGTCTCGTGGGCGGCGTGGCCGCGATCTTCGCGACCGTGTTCAATCCGGTGGCCGGGGCGCTCTCGGACCGCTCGGGGCGGCGCAATCCATGGATCCTGGGTGGTGGTCTGGCCGCGGTGGCGGCCATGGCGCTGCTCGGCAGCGTGCGGACCGTGCTGCTGGTCGCGATGGCCTGGTGCCTGGGACAGGCGGTCATGAACATCTATCAGGCGGCCCTCACCTCCGTTGTCCCCGATCGGATTCCACGGGAGCGGCGCGGGCGCGCCTCGGCGGCGGTGGGACTCGGGTTGCCGGTCGGGTCGACCGTCGGTGTGCTGCTGGCCTCCGCCTTCTCCGATCACTACCGGACCGGATATCTGGCGCTCGGCGCACTGGTGGCCGGAGCGGCAGTGCTGTTCGCCTCGGCCGCCAGGGATGACCGGCTCGCGCCGAAACGGCCGATCCCGCTGCGTGATCAGGTGGCGACCTTCCTGAATGTGCTGCGCGAGCACGACTTCCGATGGGCGTTCATCGGCAGGGCGCTGCTCGTGCTCGGGTACTTCGCGGTCACGGGGTATCAGCTGTATATCCTGCAGGACCACATCAGACTGCCCGGCGGGCTGGAGCCGTCGACCGCGGTCGCGATCCTCACGCCCATTTCCGCTGTCGCCATGGCGGTTTCCACGGTGGCGGGCGGCGTGCTCTCGGACCGGCTCGACCGGCGCAAGCTGTTCGTCGGCCTGTCGGCGGCGCTGGCGGCCGGGGCCCAGCTCATTCCACTCTGCACCCCGACCTGGCCCGGCATGCTGGCCTTCGCCGCGGTGAACGGACTGGCCTTCGGGTGCTTCATGGCCGTGGACACCGCGCTGGTCACCATGGTGCTGCCCAAGGCCGAAGACGCCGCCCGCGATATGGGGGTCCTCAATATCGCCAATGCCGGTCCCCAAATCATCGGGCCTTTCGTGGCGTCGGCGGTGGTGAGCTTCGGCGGGTACCCGCCACTATTCCTGGTCGGGGGTCTGCTTTCGGTGCTGGGGGCGGTCGCGGTTGTGCCGATTCGGGCGGTGCGCTGACATTCAGTGCCGGAGTTTCGGCGGGGCTATGGACATCGCTGCTGACACGACAAGATCGGGTAATATCTGGCCACATTGAAAGGGGCTGCACGGCAACCCCTTTGCACTCTTGATCGGCAGCTAGTCGGGTAGGGGGTATCCGGGGGACAGAACTCGAGGCTTCAGCGAAGTTGTCGAGGCGCAGGGGCCGCTCGTCGACGCGGTGTGGGTGTTGACGGCGAAATGACAGGGGCCGGCTGCGCCACCGATCGTGCACGCGATGGATGACGCCGGCGTTGCCGTCCTCCGCGACGTGGTGACCAGAAGATTCCGCAGCATCGTCTGCCGCTCGCATCAAAGGAATCTGGAGTGTCCGAAAATTTCCCGGAACATCCCGCCGCTCTTTCTTCCACTCCCACAGACCTTTCCCTGCTGTTGCGCCCGGCCCCGCCCGGAGCGCCCACCGACATGGTGCGCATGCACCCGCGCAACGGCTATCTGCTGTGGGCCGACCTGCCACCCGTTCTCGTCCTGGGCAGCTCCGGCGGCTCCGGCGCGACCACCACCGCCCTGGGCATCGCGGGCGCGGCCGCCTACGACTACGGCGAACACTCACCGATCGTCGTCGACGCCACCACCACCGGTGGCGACCTGTCCGCCCGCGGCTGCGACACCATCGACGCCGCGGGCACCGTCCAGTCCTGGCTGAGCATGACCCACCGCAGCCTGCCGTCGACGGTGATCGACAGTTGCGGCGAAAACAGCTCCGGCGTAGGCGTTCTGCCCCGTGGCCCCGAGGCGCTGCCCCGCCGCGAGACCTATTCCTCGGTGCATCGCGACCTGGTCGAAGCCGGCTGTCTGCCCGTCTACGACGGCGGCGCGCCCGTCACCAACCGCATGGTCGCCCCGCTGCTGTCGGATTCCCGGATCTCGCTGGTGATCACCCTGGCCGCCCGCCCCGACGCCGTGAATCGGCTCAAACCCGCCCTGATCTGGCTCGACGACAACTACAGCCAGTACCACCTGGCCGAAGCGGTCATCGTCGTCACCCGCCAGCACCCGAAGGACGGGCCTCTGGTCACCGAACACGTCCGCAAATATCTCGGCGACGTGGTCCGGGCGGTCGCCGAAATCCCCTACGATGCTCACCTGGGTTCCGGCGGCCCCATCAGCTGGCGCCGCCTGGCGCCGCCCACCCGCGCCGCCTACCGCCAACTCGTGAACCTGCTCCGCTAGTACCCGACATTTCGAAATGCCTGGGCGGCTTGATCCGTCGGCGCGGCTCTTGCTGGCAGGATTACGCCATGAACGCATTCGAGGTGGCGGTGACCGTTCGATTGCGGTGCAGCCGCTGAGAAGTTCACGGTGTTGGCGTAATTCCCTGTTCGAATGCATCTCACGAGACATGGATTCGAGGGCATATGACGAATGCTCGGCAGTTACAGCGGCAGGTTGATGACGGGCGACATGCGAATTCGGCAGCACAAACACGATTGCAGGCGGGGCAGCTGACATACGTCGCGTTCCTGCTGACGGCCCTCGGCCTGGTGCTCATCGGACCGGTAGCCGCAGGTTTCCTGATCGAGGCGAGCGGGGGTGGTGCCACCGGGCCGGGAGCAATCGCGGCGCTGATCGGAATGGCGACCTTCATCGCACTCACGCTGGGGGCCGGATCCTGGATGTTCTGGACGGCCAGGCGCAACCCGGCCCGGGGATCAGACTCCGGTACGTGATCGGCGCAGCAGAACGACTACCCCGACGACGATGACGGCGCCGACCGCGAGGAGGACCGAACCGAACACGGCGAGGAACCAGGTCTGGCCGGAGAACGCGGCAATGGTGCCCGGGAGCGCCAGCCAGATGACCGTGCCGAGGATGGCGGAGAGCCATTCCGCGGGGCTGCGGCCGAGTTGCCATCCCATCGTGGCCAGTTCCGACTTGATGGATTCGCCGATCCGGTCGGGATCGCGGTTCCAGCGGTGCGGGGCCTCGCCCTCACTGTTGGGCCAGTAGTACCGGAAGAACTGTGCGCGGCTGTGCTTTTCGTTGAGCCGCAGGGAATAGCTGTAGGGGGTCCGGGTGCGGTCCTTGTCATAGGGCCGTTCGACCCGCAAGCCGCCGTGGACCGAGCGCACAGTGTAGGGGCTGCCGTCGAGCACCATCCGCAGGCGGCTCTCCAACATCACCTTCGCCGACGGAATCGGATAACTCACAAAGATCATCGTAATCGATTCGAGACCATTTGCGTGGCAATCGAACTGGCGGGCGCGAAGCCATGGGCGGAATTTTCGAATGCGATTGTCTCTCGACGCGATACGGCGGTCCAGCCTGCCGTCGCGAGCCCTAGCCGGCGTTCTTGGCGAGCAGCAGGTCGAGCACCCTGGTGTATTGGTCGGGGAAGTCCATGGGAACGATTCCGTAGTGGGCGGACTGGGTGCTGTGGGTGGTGAGGTAGTCGGCGAGCTTGGGCATGATTGCTGCCGCGTTGTCCTTGGGCCAGGCATTGTCGGCGAAGCTGGTGAAGTTGATGTATTCGAGGGTGTTGGCGGGATCGGCGGCCGCCTTGTCGAGACAGGCTTTGACGTAGTCGAATTTATCGCCGCCGGAGGAGCCGAAGTTCGAGGACCCGGAGTCGAGGCCGGCCAGGCCGTGGTCCTTGTAGTGGTCCTGGAGATAGATCCGATCGGTGGTGAAGACGCCGTTGTCGCCACCGGGCCATTGCAGGCAGCCCAGGGAATTCGCGAACTGGGCGATGAGGACGATGCGGCCGCGGGCCTCACCCAGCGCGGGGAAGCGATTGTCCAGCCAGAACAGCGAGCGGTAGCCCTTGGTGTCCAGGTAGCCGTCGAAGATTCGCTCGAAATCGGCGCCCACGTCGTTATTGGTGCCGTCCTCCTTCTTGACCCGCATGACGAGGACTTCGCCGGGATTGCGGGCCAGGAAGGCCCGGCACTGGTCGAGCACCGTGTCGAAGGTGATGCCCTGGTAGAAGGCGCTGTGATACACGCCGAAGGAGTCGGCGGTGTGGTCCTGTAGACCATTGCAGCGGATGTCCAGGAAACGGATGCCGTGCGCGAATTGGTCCGGGAGCGACCAGTTCTGGGTGTGCGCCCACTCGGTGCCGTCGGCGGCGCTGGTGCAGCAGGAGTCGTGGGTGCCGGGGATGGTGAGGCGCAGCAGGGAGGTGGCGTCGGGGAGTACGGACATCCACGCCTGCGGCGGTGCGCCGACGGTTCGCGCGTGCGGGATCGCCTGCGCCACAGGGCTGCTCAGGCCGGTGGCGAGCGCGCCTGCGGCGGCGGCCAGGGTGGTGCGGGCGAAGTCTCGGCGGGTCAAGCTCATAGAGCGGGGAGCCTAACCTGGACAATGGACCAAGATCGCCGTTTTGCCAGAATTGGGTGATCAGCCCGATTCGGTGGTCAGGGTGATGGTGGTCCAGCCGCCCACGTGGATGCGGTCGCCCTCCTGCAGTGGCACAGGTGTTCTCGGCGGGATGGGGTGGGGGCTGTCGTTGAGACAGGTGCCGTTTGTGGAGCCCAGGTCGGTGACCGTGAGCGTCGCGCCCTCGATGTGCAGGATGGCGTGCGAGCGCGAGACCGCGATATCGGCGGGCGCGACCGCGAGGTCGATATCGGGGTGCACGCCCTGGGAGACGCTGCGCTTGCCGATCAGGATATCGGGCCCCTGCAAGGGGATTCGGCGGTCCGGGTAGTAGCCGGGGAAGTCGACCCGCTCCAGATCGGGTCCCTGCTGAGCCTGCATGCGCGCGTAGTGCGCCCGGTCGGCGGAAATGGTGGCGACCCAGACCAGCGCTGCGGCACCGTTCTCGGCCGCTCCGGACTCGTCGGCGGTCGTCGCCGGCTCCGCGCTCACCGGTGGCGCGGGCGGAGGCGGCGGCAGCGCCGAGTCGTGTCCGCAGTTCTCGCAGAACCGTCCCTCCGAGGGCGCCCCGCAGGACGGGCACAGCACGAGTTGCGGTGCGGCACCACCGAATTGCGCGCCCATCGGCGCACCACAGAAATCACAGTAGTCGGTGGCGGTGGTTTCGTGCCCCTCGATGCAGAGCGCCATCATGGCTCCTTGCGGACTCGGGCGGTCTTGGTGGAGCGGACGTCGAGGGCCATCTCGTCGGCGGGATCGATCTTGTTGCGCAGGCGAATGGTTCCCGTCCGCTCGTCCACCACGTCGACGACGCTGAGCAGCAGCTTGGCGGTGTTCTCATTGCCCGACTCGCTGGCCAGGTGGTACGCGCGCTGGAGTTTGGCGGTGGCCGTGGCGAAGTCGCCCTGCTTGCGCGCGGTCAGGCCCTCCTGGACGGTCTGGGCCAGCTCGGCCTGTCCGGTGTAGTGCGCGACCCGGCGGCTGATGACCGCCGACTTGTCGGTATCGGTGGTCCAGGCCGCCTTGACCAGACCCTGCCCGAGCACGTCGCCCTCGGCCAGTACGCTCACTCGCGCTGCCAGCTTCTCCCGATCCGGCGCGGCCGGCTCGAGCTCCAGCTGGATGTGATAGTCGCGATCCTCGGCGCCCCAGGAGCCCAGCGGGTATTCGCCCACCTGCGGCCCGACCTCGCTGCGCCGCGCGGTGAGATCCTCGATGAACGGCGCGACCTGCTTGAGGAACACGATCTTCGCGCCCACGGGTGTCCACACCCGCATGGTCAGGTCCGGAATCGCCTTCTCCATCGACGATTCCATCGTGGCCGCGAAATCCTGGGCCAGCAGGTCCGCGGTCGCCACCGTGTCGATCGTCCCGTGTAGCGCGGAGGCGATGGGGCGCACCTCGTTCGGCTCCCAGTCCACCCCGACGCCGCGGCAGTCGCAGGTGAAGACACCGATGGACTGGCGGATCTCCTCCGCCAGCCGCTCGGGCGCCTCGTGCTCGTTCTTGCCGTCGGTGAGCAGGATCGCGTGCACCATCGCGCCCGGGTGCTGCTGGGCGATCAGGCGTGACAGTCCCAGCCAGGTGCCGATCGCGGTGCCGCCGTGCGGAACCAGCTTGTCCAGCGCTCGCCGTGCGTTGGCGCGCTCCTGCGGGCTGGCCACCGCCGAGGACCCGCGGTGCGGAAACACCACCTGCGCCTTGTCGGTGCCCTCCACGATCGCGAACCGGGTGCCGTCGGGCATGACGTCCAGCGCCGCCAGCGTGGCCCGCCGGGCGCCCGCGAACTTGTCGGCCGCGCCCATGGACCCGGAGGTGTCGATGATCAGGATCTCGACCCGCGGCGGCGGTGCCACCGACACCACCAGATCGCCGGTGGCCTCGACGGTCACGATGGCGTCGACCGTGCGCACCCCCTCGGCGAGGAATGCGTTCTGGTCGATGGCGACCGAAATACCTTTGTTCTCAGCGGAAGTCACGGTGTGTCTCCTGACGGTGCGAGGGACGGGACGGGCACGAGGGCGACGGTGATGTTGTCCTTGCCGCCCGCGCCGAGCGCGTGCTCCACCAGGGCGCGCGCCGCGGGCAACGGCGCAAGCGAGCTGGTGAAGCGGGCCAGGGCCGCTGCCTCCGGGAGGTAGTTCCACAACCCGTCGGTGCATACCAGCAGCACCCCGGGCGCGTCTGTATGCAGGGTGCGCACGCAGGTGGGCGACCACTGCTGTTCGCTGTCGGCCCCCAGCCAGCGGGTGAGCACGTGCGCGTGCGGGCCGTCCATGGCGGTGGCCACGTCCAGCAGGCCGTTGTCGACCATGGCCTGGGCGAGGGAATCGTCTACGGTGAGCCGGTCGGAGTCGTCGCCGGGGCGCAGCCAATAGGCGCGGCTGTCACCGACATTCGCGACGGTGATGTCCGCGCCGCCCTCGGCGTCGAACTGCACGATCGCCGAGACATAGGTGCACGACGGTGCCTTCCCGTCCGGCGAGCCGACCGCCTTGACCGCGTCGGCGGCGGCGGTCAGCCCGGCCATGACGCAGTCCTCGGCGGGCTGCTCCGCCGCGAGGGCGGCCAGGCAGGCGTCCAGACCCGCCCGGGCCGCGGCACCCGAGGCGGCCTGCGGATCCTCGGAGGTCGACACCCCGTCACAGACCGTGATGACCGCGGCGGCCGGGCGATCCGGCACCGCCCCCTCCAGCACCGCCGCCGCGACCGCGTCCTCGTTGCGGGCGTGCAGCAGGCCGCGGTCGGTGATCAGGCACGCGGTGCCCAGGTCGAATTCGAAGCGATCCCGCTCGGGCCCGAGCTCACCGCAGGTGGCGCAGTAGCCGTCCGGGTCGAATTCGGTGCCGCCGCAGCCGGTGCAGTCGGGCGGCGGACCGGATTCGACGGTGACCGTGGTGCCGGTGGGTTCGAGCCGGGCATTGCGCGCCGCCTCGGCCACCGGCACGGTCGAGCCGGAGCCGGGCCGGAATTCCTTGGGCGGCAGGGCGATCACCCGGATACCGAGCTTGCGGCCGCAGGCCTCGCAGAATCGGTCGGTATCGGCGGCGAAGGTGCCGCAGTGCGGGCAGCGGGCCGTCACAGCAGCGTCCTCGGGCGCACCGCATTGGCCTGCTCCACCAGGGCGATCCGTTCCCACATGTCCTCGGTCTCGTGCGCCAGGTCGCGATAACAGCGTTCCAATCCGGTGCGTACCCCTTGTTGATCGAGCGCCACCCCCAGCAGCGGGGAGTGGTCGGTGGGCACCCTGCCCAGGCGCAGCCAGCGCAGCGCCGCGTCCAGGACTCGCAGACGGGCCTGCGCGGCACGGCGTTTCGAGTCGAGGGTCAGACTATCGATGCGTTTGCCGGCATCGCGAACCAATTGTTCGGTCAGCTCGGCGGGCTCGGCGACGGCCAGCAGCGTCTCGACGGCGGTGACCCCGGCCTCGGTGTGCACCGCCGACGCGGCGTCGACCTGATCGAGCACCGTGACCGCGCCCGCCCGGTCGTCGGCCGCGCGCCGCAGCCGGGCCGCGCCGAACGCGGCGCTGGTGAATGAGCGGTCGCTGCGCCAGACCAGGTCGTAGTAGCGGGCGGCCCGCTCGCGCGCGGTCTCGGGATCCAGTCCGTCCGCGGCCATGAGCTCGGCGGTGACGGCCAGCGCCAGCTTCGGTGCGGCCTCACCCGGCAGCGCGCTGTAGAGGGCGTCGAATTCGGCTGCGGCGGCGGGCCAATCGCGCTGCAGCAGGCGGGCCAGGCCCGCGAACCAGGTCAGCCGCCAGTCGCCGGACAGCGTCTCGCCCACCGCGTCCAGCCGGCGCAGCGCGTCGTCCGCATCACCGAATTCCAGTGCGGCGCGGATCAGCCGGAGCGGGATCTCCACCGACTCCTCGCGGCCGGTGACCACCGACTGCAGGCCCGCGGTGATCTCGCGCTCCAGGTCCTCGGGCGTGACCGCGCTGGTGGAGGCCAGCAGTGCCGCGCCGCTGTCGCTCGGGTCGACCAGCGGAACCGGCAGCGCCGCAATGAGAGCGCGGGGATCGTCGGGCAGCTGGTCACCGACGCCGAACACCCCGCGCGGCGGGCCGAACCGGGTGGACAGCCCCGGCCGGGGCCGCCCGTCCTCGGTGGCCAGCACCTCGCGCAGAATGCCGGTGAGCTGATCGCCCATCTCGGCCATGGAGGTGAAGCGCGCGTCGGGCTCGATATCGGTGGCGCGCAACAGGAATCGGTACAGCGATTCGTGGCGGGCCATGAGCGGCTCGAGCTCGGGACCGGGCAGCGGGCCGAGCTCGTTGTTCACCGGCGGGATCCGCATGATGAGCGCCGCCAGCGTGCGGCCCACCGTGTACACCTCCGACGCGACGGTCGGCCCGGTCTGCGCGATCTCCTTGGCCTGGTAACCCGGCGTGCCGTAGATGGTTTCGTTCTGATCGTGCAAGCCGACGACCGCGCCGAGGTCGATGAGTTTGAGCTGCTCCTCGGTCTGCATCACATTGTCGGGTTTGAAGTCGCAGTAGGCGAGCCCGCGCTCGTGCAGGTACTCGAGGGCGGGCAGCATCTCCAGGATGTAGGCGATGGCCCGCGCGGGCGGCAGATACCGCTGATCGGCCGTGCGCTGTTCGCGCAGCAGCTGTTTGAGCGATTTACCGCCCACGTACTCCATCACGATGTACCCGACCGGTTTGCCGTCCGGCCCGGTGTCCTCGGCGAAGTTGTAGATCCGCACGATATTCGGGTGATCGACCTGCGCGAGGAACCGTTTCTCCGCCACTGCCGCCCGCATGGCGTCCGCGTCGCCGGTATTGAGCAGGCCCTTGAGGACCACCGCCCGGTCGTCGACCTTGTGGTCCACCGCGAGATAGATCCAGCCCAGGCCGCCGTGCGCCAGCGGGCCGAGCACCTCGTACTGGCCGCCCACCACATCCCGGCCGGACAGCTTGGGGGTGAAGGAGAATCGCGTCCCGCAGTGGGCGCAGAAGCCCTCGGCGCGACCGGGCTGGCCATTGCGGCTGCGCCCGACGGGCCGATTGCACCTGCCGCATTCGCGGTGATTCTCCGGTACTTCCGGATCGACCAGCACGGCCTCGGCCGGATCCCGGCGCGGCACCGACGGCACCTTGACCATGCCCGCGCCCAGCCGGCCGCGGCTGGCCCCGGAAGCTCCCGACCGCCCGGTGCGGACCGAGCGCCCGCTGCCGGAGGACCGGCCGCTGACGGTCGATCCGGTGCTCATCGCCGACGCGTGCCCGGTATCGCGCGCAGTGGTCGCCGGCGCCGAGGGCGATACGGGCGCGCTGCCGCACATATCGCAGTAACCGTCGACAATCGTTCCGGTGCAACCGAGTTCGGCACAGCGGTGGGAGCCGACGGCTGCGCTCGCAGCGTCGGGAGAGCTCGTCGCGGTCGACGTGGTCGACCCGCCCGTGGTGGCCGCGGGCGCCGCGCTCGGGGCGGTGCCGCAGACGGTGCAGTAGCCGTCCTCGATGGTCCCGGTGCAGCCGGGCTCGGTGCAGTTCATGATCGCCTCCCCGATTTCTGGTCGATGAGCTGGCGGTAGTCCGTGATGGCGCGGGTGACCGCGGCCAGATCGCAGGGCCGGCGCGAGAGCAGCCCCGCAGCGATGCGGGCGGCCGCGAGCACATCCTGATCCTCGGCCACCCCCAGCCGGGCGGCCTTGGCGCGGTAGGAACTGAACCGCCCCTTCAGTTCCGCCCGCCGATCGAGCAGCCCCTGCGCGAGTTGTTCGTTGCGGGTCGCCGCGTCGAGCGCCCCGGTAATGCGTTGCCGCAGCTCCCACAGCTCCGTGGGCACGGACGGATTGGCTTCCAGCGCGGTCAGTTCCGCGCTGTACACGGCACTGTCGTCCGGATGCCGGGGGAGCGGCGCGGCCAGAATGGTGTGCTCCACCTCGGCGCGTGCGCGATCGGCCCGCTCATAGGTCTTGTGCAGCGCCTCGACCCGGGACCGGGCCCGCCCGATCGCCGCGTCCCAGTCCGTCGAGATGGCCCGCAGTTCGGCCAGTACCGCCGCGGCCTCGCGCATGCGCCGGGACAGCTCGCCCAGGCGACGGTCGAGCACATCGGGTGCCAGGGCCAGGGGATCGGTGGCGACCTGCATGGCCAGGGCGTCGATATCGCTTGTCAGCGACTGCAATTCGGGAATCGACATGCCGGTGCGGGTCAGTTCCGCCTGCAGCGGCGCGATATCGGTCATCACCCGGGTGTGCACCGCCTCCACCGCGTCGAGCACCCGCACCACGGTCGGGAAGGCCGCGCGCATGCGGTCCAGCATCTCGGTGATGCCGATCAGTTCGATCTGCTCGCGCGGCCCGCTCAGCGAACGCTGGGACATGGGAATCGTGCTGCGCGACACCTCGACCGGCTGTCCGCGCAGCAGGCGCGTGAGCTCCTCCCGGTCCAGCGAGTCCAGGCGGCGCCGCCCGCGCGCGGCGCGGGCCTGGTCCAGCACGGTGCTCAGCCGCCCGAAGTCCTCCCACATGAGTTCCAGCGCCGCCCGGGCCGGCGCCCAGCGCTGCTCGGTGACACCGGTAGGTGGGAAGCGGCGCAGCAGCATCAGCCCGGGATGCTTGTCCAGCTCCACCAGGGTCGCGGCGATGGTCTCGATTTCGCGTGCCCGCTCGGCGATTTCACGATCTATCTCGGCGACGCTGAGAATGTGCCCAGGATTCTCGTGCATCCCCGGCTCAATCGCTGTACCGGGCGGGCGGGGGACCGGGGGAGGGGCCGACCCCGCTCAACCATCGGTCGTAGAGACGCTGCCAGGTGCCGTCGGTGCGCAGCCGCTGCAGCACGCCGTTGACGAAGCGTACGAAATCGGTGGCCTGCTGCTGGATTCCGACGGCGAACGCGTCGGTGTCCATGGCGTCGCCGACCAGCTCCAGATTGGGGTCCTGCAATTTCAGGCCGACGAGAATCGGCGCGTCGGTGCTGGCGGCGTCCACCTCGCCCTGCTGCAGCGCGGTCAAACAGTCGAGCCAGTTCACCATGCCGATCACGGTCGGATGCTGGGGCAGCGCGAAGACGGCGTCCAGCGTGGTCGAGCGATAGACCCCGCACACCTTCTTCCCGGCCAGATCTGCGGCCGAGTGGATGCCCGAGGTCTTGGTGACCAGCAGCCGTTGGTCGGCCAGCAGATATGTCGTCGAGAACTGGATCTGCTTGCGCCGTGCGCAGGTGGCCGAGAAGGTCTGCGTCACCATGTCGACTTTGTTGTCGATCAGCACCTGCGAGCGGTCGGCGGATTCGGTGGGATGCAACTCGATCCGGTCGGGATCGCCGAACAGGTCGCGCGCGATCTCGCGGGCGATGTCGATGTCGAAGCCCTCGATCTGCCCGGTCGCCGGATTGCGATAGCCGAACTGGGTCTGGTTCTGGTCCACACCCACCCGCAGCTTCCCGTCCGCCACGATGGTCGCCATGGTCGAACCGGCGGGCATGGCTCCGGGTTGCGGTTGCGCGCCCGGCCGCAGGCTCGCGGTCGGATTACAGGATTGGTCACCGCGCTCGCTGGGCCCAGGCGTGAGGACCGCCGCGCCCGGGGGCAGGCGGTTGTCGGCGGGCAGTTGGAAAGGGATGGCCTGCGGCGTCGATCCGCACGCGGCGGCCAGCAGCGCCACGGCCCCCAGCAGCAGCATCCGCATGCGCGTCCTCACAGGAACTCCTTCAACCGCGGCCACACCCCGACCACGACGGCGCCCGCCGCCGCCAGCAGTAGTGCCAGCGTGCCCAGCGGGCTCAGAGCGAGGGCATTTCCGGCCGTGTTCACATCGTCGCGCACTTCCTGGCGGGTGCGCTCGAGTTCGGTCTGCAAAGCGGTGTCGAGGGCGGTGAACTGCGCGGCGGAACCCGTGCCGTCCGCCTTGATGGACTGGTCGACCGCGCCGCGATAGTTGTTGCTCAGATACGCGGCCACTTCCTTCTGGTGGCCGTCCTGCCACCCCGAGAACGCCTTCGCCGCCGCCGAATCCGTGCTCATCAGCCGGGCCAGATCCGCGCGCAGCTCGGTGGTGCTGTCGGCGAAGCGCTTCTCGCTGGCGGTGAGATCGCCGCGGGTGATCAGTTGCAGCGTCTCCTCGGTGCGGGCCTGCTGGGCCAGAATCCGTGCCTGCGCGAGCTTTTCGAAGCGGGCGGTGGCCCCGGTGTCGATGGCCGCCGTGGTAGCGGCCGTGGTGGCGCCGATCCACAGCAGCGCGAGCACCGCCAGCCCGCCGGCGGCGACCACTCCCGGATTGATCCAGCGGTTGGTGTGCCGCAGCAGAATCCACGAACCGTAGCCGCACGCCGCGAGCAGCAGGACCAGCACGCCGACGCTCCACCAGGGCAGCCCGGTGATCGCGCCCTGATCGCGGTGCAGCTGTGCGAGGCGAATCTGCTCCAGTTCGCCCGCGTCCTTCAGGATCGAGCCCTGCATGAGCGCCGACGCCTGCCGCAGATACGCGGAGCCGACCGGCAGGCCCTGCCGGTTGTTGGCCCGCGCCGCCTCGACATAGCCGGTGTAACTGGGTAATTCGGCCGAGATGCGGCCCAGGATGGTGCGGGTCTCGGCGTCCGCGGCGCCGGTGGTGGCCTCCGCGAGCGCGGCGGCCGCGTCGGTCAGCGCGTTCTCGTAGCGGATGCGGACCTCGGGCGACTCGATGCCGCCGGAGAGGTAGGCGGTGGACGCCGCCGCGTCGGCGGTGGACAGGGCCACGTACAGCCGTTGCGCGGCATTGGCCAGTGGTTCGGTGTGCGCCAGGACGGTGTCGTGGCGCGTGATCTTGGTGCTCTGCTGATTCGCGGTCACCAGGCCGCCGAGCAGGGCCAGCAGTGCGAGGGCCGCGCCCACCGCACCGATGACGCCGGGCGCGGTGCGGGCGAAGCGTTGCGTCCACTGCATGGCCCCGCGAGTGATCGCTGCTGAGCGACTGCGAATGGTCGCTGCTGAGCGACTGCGAATGGTCGCCGGTAAGCGACTCCTCAACTCCGTTTCCCCCGTTCGACCGGCCGGTGCTCCCCGTAGCCAGATCGTACGGTAGCGATCGCACCCTGTCGATCGAGTTCCAACCGGTCGGAATTCGCTGAGCGGGTCCATCATTTCGAATGCACGTGCATTCACGACCGGACCATGAAATCCAGATTTAACCGCGTGTAATCGCCGGGAAATGTTCCGGCACAACACTTGGTTCACCCGATGTGACCTTAGACACCTTATGTCACAACGTAATTTAGTGCTGGAGTGGGTCTGGTGCCTGCCCGCTCCGCGGTGAGGTAGCGCTGAACCATGTCACCGTATCCCGACTGGCTGAATCCCGGCGACAACGCCTGGCAGTTGGTAGCTGCGACTCTCGTCGGCCTGATGAGCATTCCCGGTATCGCGATCTTGTATGGCGGTCTGGTGCAACGCAAATGGGCCGTCAATACCATGCTCATGGCGTTCACCGGATTCTCGCTGGTCCTGGTGGTGTGGGTGCTGTGGGGCTTCAAGATGGGGTTCGGCGAGCCCGTCAAACTGGGCCCAGGAATACTGCGGGCCGCAATCGGCAAGCCACACACAATTCTGAGTTCCAATAATCAAGAGCAGGCCGTGATTCCGTTGCTCGACGGACTCATGCCCAAGTTCCGATTCTCCCAGACCACGCTGGCCTACTTCCAGTTCGTGTTCGCCGCCATCACACCCCTGCTGTTCCTGGGCAGCGTGATCGGGCGCATCAATTTCAAGGTGTGGCTGATCTTCGTCCCGCTCTGGTCGACGCTGGCGTATTCGGTCAATGCATTCCTGATCTGGGGCGGCGGCTGGTGGTCGCAAATGGGTGCGCTCGACTACTCGGGTGGATATGTCATTCACCTCGCCGCGGGCACCACGGGCTTCGTGGCCGCGGCGGTCATCGGCCCGCGGCTGGCCCGCGACCGGGAACGAGCGGTGCCCAACAACCTGCCCATGGCCGCGGCCGGGGCGGGCATCCTGTGGCTGGGCTGGAACGGCTTCAACGGCGGTGACCCGTACTTCTCGGGTGCGGATGCGTCGCTCGCGGTGATCAATACGAATCTCGCCACCGCGGTCGCGGTGCTGACCTGGGTGATCTGGGACATGGTGGCCGGTCCGTCGCGGCGGCCCAACTTCCTCGGCGCGGTCAACGGCATGATCGCCGGCCTGGTCGCCATCACGCCGGCCGCCGGTTTCGTGAACAGTTTCGGGGCCATGGTGATCGGGCTGATCGCCTCCACCCTGGTGTGGCTGTCCTGGAACAAGCTCGGACGCACCCGGCTGTTCCGCAAGGTCGACGACACCCTCGGCGTGGTGCACACCCACGGCGTGGCCGGGCTGGCGGGCGGCATGCTGGTCGGCGTACTGGCCGACCCGAACATCCGGGTGTACCTGGGGACCGGCGGCGCGGCCGACGCCACCTACGGCGGCTGGCTCTACGGGCACAATCCGAAACTGCTGCTCTGGCAGGCGGGTGCGGCCGCGACGGTGATCGTCTGGGATGCGTTGGTCACCTTCGTCATTCTGAAGGTGCTGAGCCTGTTCATGAGCCTGCGCATGCCCGACGAAGTGCTCGAGACCGGCGACGTCGGAGCACACGAGGAAGAGGCGTATCCGGACGACACACTCGTCCACGCGCAACCGTCCGTGCGGAAAGCGGCGCGAACGGAAGCAGCGGTGCGGCAGGACGGAGCGGAGATTCCGGCCAAGGAATCCTGATGTCGGCGCCGCTGCACCTCGGCGGCATGATCGGTTACCACAATATGGACCCGGGCGGCGGTGCGGACGCGAAACTCCTCACGCTGGTGGTGCCGCCCGGCCTGTTCGATCAGATCAAACAGGCCCTCGCCGCCTTCGGTGTGCGGCGCATGGTGGTCACCCAGGTCTATCGCGTGGACGACCGTGACAACCGCGTCGAAAGCTATCGCGGACAGCGTTTCGAAACCGATGTCTCTGCCGGCCTGCGAGTCGAATTACTCGCCCGGACCGAGGATGTCACCGATCTGGTGCGCATGATCGGCCGGATCGGCTCCAACCACGAAGCCTCCAATATAGAGATCTGGATGATCGACGCCCGCCGGTTGTGAACGGCCGGAAAACTCGATTGCCGCGCTCCCGCCCCGATCGTATGGTCGGGGCGGGAGTGTGCCGTGTTGGATTCGAGGCGGCGCGGCAATTCATCGGTGGGAGTTCGGGTTTGGCAGTGCTGTTGGCCTTCGGCGTGGTCGCGGAACGCGATCGGCGCGCCTGGCTGGTCGAGACCGGGGAGGCGATCGACCATGACGGGCCCGAGGGTGCCGCGGTGGTCCTGGGCGCACGGGACAGCGATCCCGCGCATGTGGCCATCGCCTGCGCCGACCTGGCCGGGCTCGTCGAGCTCGGCGGCACCGTAATCGCCGGGGCCGGAATCGATCTCGGTGACGGCTTCGTATCCGCGCGGCTGGCGGGCGCCGGCGGCGACCGGCGGGACGCGGTGCTGGCGGCCCTGCGGGTGCTGAAGGTCGGGGGCGGGTGGCGGCTGGGGGAGCGGACGGCGACCCTGGTCGCGCTGTTCGGGGTGACGGCCACCAAACCCGTGGGCGCGGCCGCCGAGCAGGCCATCGGCGAAGGGCGCTGGGCCGCAGTGGTATTGGCGTCCGCGGCGGCGGATCTGCTCGGACCCGAGCAACTGGTGCGGGTGCTCGAGCTGCGCGCGCCCGACGGCATCGATCCGGTGCCCGACGGCGCGGCATCGGTGCTGGCGGCGAATCTGCGCCGGGTCCTCGAACCCTGTTCGCGCCCACGGCGGCTGGAGCTGGTGCTGGATCTGTGGGAGCAGGTCTGCGCTCGGCAGCGGGCCGTGCTCGAGCGCGAACGGCTGGTGGCGAGCCACGATCTGAGCGGATTGGAGTCGCTGCGCGAACGCTCGGACCGGTTCTCCGAGCAGCAGCTGATCGAACTCGTCCAGGGATCGACCCCGGGGGCGCTCACGCTGCCGACGGCCATTCGATTTCGGCCGACCTGGCGCAATCTCTGGAAACATTGCGTCGAACGGATGATCCAGGACGCGCTGGCGGCCACCGTGCTGCTGCGGGCCGCTGTCGCGGTGCACGAACTCGGGGCGGTCGCGGGCATCGACCGGGTGCGCGAGGAGATCGCCGTGGTCTCCGCGATGCTCAGCTCGCGAGACATCAAGGCGGCCAAGGCTGCGGCCGGAGAGCCGAACGCCCTGCCCGTGCGGCCCGCTGTCCATGTTCGCGAGATCGACGCGTGGCTGCGGCAGCAGCAGCCGCGCAACGCCGCCTACGAACGGTTCGTGCGTGCTCGGATGCGGACCGCGCTGGCGTACGCGATCGTGGTCGACGAACGATGCCGGATGCTGCTCGGCATCGACATCCCCGCCCGCTCGTTCCCGGTGGAGCACTGGGATTCGAGCTCGCTGCGGGCCTGGCGCGCGGTCGCCGGTTACACCGCGCAGCGCCCGCCCCGGGACTGGCCCGTCGACCCGATGGTGCGCACCCACGGTCAGCCCAGCCTCGCGGTCCGGCTGGCCGGGGATCCCGCCGCGGTCGAGCATGCCTCCGATCTGCTGTGGCTGGCCGACCTCGCCGACGCCATCGCCCGGGCGCGCGGGCATGAGGCCGCCGTGCCCGCGCACTACTACCGGGTGCCCGAATTCGAGACGAATCCGGCGGCGCCGCAACCGGATCCGCTGACACCGCGCTCGGACTCCGTACCGCTCGCGGTCGCCGGGGCGGCCCAGCTGGTCGACCTCGGGGCAACGGCCCCCGCGCGGTGCCGGGACTGGGCGCGCCTGTGCGCCGGATTGGTGGGCAGCGGTGTCGTGGCCGCCGCGCTCACCAGCGAATTCGAGGTCGCCGAACCGGTCCTCGCCCACGATGGTGCCGTGTTGCCCGGGACGTCGCTGCGGATTCAGCTCGCCCGCACCGCCACCCGGCTCGCGGAGTGGTCGGACCAGATGGGCAATTGCATTGCGGGACAGTGGTATCAAAGTCGGGCCGTGCGCGGGCGCAGCATCCTGCTCGGCCTGCGTGACGAGCACGACCACCTACAGGTCAATGCCGAACTGCGCCGCGCCGGCCGCGGGTGGGCGGTCAGCGAGATCGCCGGACGGTTCAACCAGGAAGCCGATCCCGCGGTGCGGCAGGCGGTCCGGGCTTGGGCCGCGACCCTCCGCGTCGAGGAGCCGGAACCCGATCCGGCGGACTTGGTGGCTGCCGAGCCGCCCGCCCGGGCCCGGCGCTCGGCACCTGATCCGGTCCGCGAGGTCGGTCCCGCACTGCACGAAGCGGTCCGCAAGGCGATGGTCGAATCGGAAGCCGCCCTGCGCGTGCTCGCCGCCCTGGCCGGAGACACCGACGGCGATCCCAGAACGCTGACCGCCCTGCGCCGTTCGGGCACCGACCGGCTCACCGCCCTGTGCGTGACCTTCCTCGACGCCAACCCCGCCGCTCTGCCCGCGCTCTGGACCGCCGGCGGCAGCCGGCCCCTCGCCGCCGCGATCGAATCCCTGGACGCCGCCCTCCTGACCCGCTACCCCCGCCTGCCCACCGTCACGGCCGATGCACCCGTACCGTCGAAACGGTTGCGCGCCTTGCTGAAAGAACCCGACATCGCCACCGCCCGCAGCATGGACCTGATCGCCCAGCGCGTCCGCGCCGCCCTCGGCCGCCTCGCCCACCATGGCGACCCCGCGCTCACCCATGCCATCACCCGCCACCCCACCCCAGACCTCCTCTGCCCCCTGATCCTGGCCACCACCTGCACCCCCACCCACCACACCCCGGTGACCGCGATCAGCGCCCCCCGAGCCACCACCGTCCCCGGCTACCCCACCACCTCCCTCTCCGCCCCCGACGGCCCCTGGCTCACCGCCTGGCCTGCCGCCTTGGAACTCGGCACCCCCGACCCAGGCCCCGATCACGAAGCCTTCTGGTCCCACATAGCCGACCACGGCCTCCTCATCCCCACCGCCTGGCTGGCCTCGGGCGGCTGGCCGACTCTCTGGTCCCGAGCCCACCGGGAATAGCGTCGCCCCCGCTCGACGGTATTCGTATCGCGGTCACTGTTGCTGGTTGCTGTTGTCCGCCGTGATCGGATCCGGTGACCGGTCGGAGGCTTCGGACTGGTTCTGCGAATCGCGTCGGCGCAGGAAGCGCGTAACCGCGTATGCCACAACGCGGTACGTGAGGTAGGCGGGCACGATCACCAGCAGCACGATGCGCAACGCCATCAGGGTGGCGGCGACTGCCAGATAGCCCAGGCTCATGCTGTCGGGGGAGCCGAATCCGTGTCGCTCCGACAGTGCTGCCAGGACGAGGCGCAGGGCGAGGTACACGACGATCGGGATCAGCGGGAGCCGGATGAGCCGCCATCCCGCGCGCAGCCGCTCGGTGGCGGGAATTCTCATGGGGCGAGCTCCGGGCCGGAGGTGAGGAAGGCGAGCAGCAGGGCGTTGCCGATCACGCCGCCGTTGGCGAAGCGCAGGCGGTTGCCGCTGCGCAGGGGGAGGCCGGCGAGGTCGGTGGTGCGGAACAGGCGGGTGAAGATATCGCGGTGGCCGAAGGCGTGGGCCGGGGCGAGCGCGAAGCCGGTGGCCGAGACCGAGATTCCGAGTATGACCGGACCGCTGTCGATGTCTCCGGTGCCGTCGGAACCCTTGCCGTACTCGTGGATGGCGCTGAAGCCCAGGATATTCCGTTCCTGGTGGAACAGTCCGGTCGCCAATTCCTCGGCGAGCGCGTGGTTCGCGAAACCGGCGAAGTAGGCGCCCAATCCGGTTCCCGACGCGCGCGGGGCGTCGTGCGAATGCGCGTCGACTCCCATGCGCTGCACCAGCAGTCCGGTGCCTCGATCGATCTGGACCGCGCGGACCTGTTGCGCCCAATGGGCGAGGACCGCCGTGTGGTCGACGCCGGTCGCGCGGCCGTGTACCGCGATGGCCGCGGCGACCGCCGCCACATCGGTGGGATAGGCCTCGCCCGGAAAGGTTTCCAGCAATGCGGTCGGCGAGGCGAGCAGGCGGCGCTCGTAGGAGGCGACCAGCGCGTCATCCTGGGCCGCGAGGCCGGGCGGGAACGCCGGATCGACCAGCCGCGCCATCCCGAGCGCGAGAGCGGGATACGAGAGATACGCGTGCCCGTGCGGACTATCCGGAACAGCCAGCCCATCCTCGCCGTTCCAGGTCGCGGTGAACACGTCCCGCATCTCCGGTCGCAGGCTCTTCGCTGCCGCACGAGTCGCGATGGGCGCGAACCGTTCCCGCCATTCCGGGTGCGCCAGACACACCTGAGCCAATCCCAGCGCGGTCATCTGATGCGCAAGCAACCCCCACATCCCGGTGATCTCCCCACCCGCGCCGCCCGCCCGCAAATGATCATCGGCATCCTCGAACGCCACCAACTCCTCCGCAAGCCCACGCACCCGCCCCGAATCCCCATCGAACCACGCATCGGCATCCCGCCCACACCACCAGCCCGGCACCAACGCCGCGACCGACAACGCAGCCAGCAGCCCGGCGAACATCGCAACCCAACGCCGATGCTTATGTTCTCGACACACCCGACGGGTCGAACTCCCCATGACCCGAAACTACATCCCCACCCCATCCACCCACTACGACAACCGTTTTCGCCCCGATCGACCGGCAGGCCGGGATCGCCGTGCGCAGTCGGCAACAAGATCAGGGAGCTTCCAGCGCGGGAAATCGGACAGATCTCCGCGGTGGGAGCTCCCTGATCTTGGTTGCTGCATGATCGTGATTCGGTCAGAGCTTGGTGACGGCGTCCAGGATTTCCTCGGTGGTGGCGGTGACGCCGAGACGGGGGAAGATCTTTTCGACGGAGTGGGTGTGGGCGGCGGGGTCGCGGTCGGCGGCGGCGTCGGTGGCGACGATGACGTGGTAGCCGTGTTCGTGGGCGGAGCGGGCGGTGGATTCGACGCCGATGCTGGTGGCGATGCCGCCCAGGACGATGGCGGTGATTCCGCGGCGGCGCAGGTGCAGGTCGAGGTCGGTGCCGTGGAAGGCGCCCCACTGGCGCTTGGTGATCCGGATGTCCGTGGGCTGGATGTCGAGTTCGTCGAGGAGTTCGTCCCAGCCGGGCGGCGGGGTGAACGCGCCGGTGGGCTGCATGGTGCGGCCGGGCGGCATATCGCTGCCGTCCGGGGCGAAGGTGACGCGCACCAGGACGACCGGCAGGCCCTTGTCGCGGAAGGCCTTGGCCAGCTCGGTTCCCCGGCGCACCACCTCGTTCGCGGGGTAGGGCTGGGTGGGGGCGGCGACCACACCGCGCTGCAGGTCGATGAGGACCAGAGCGGTGTTGGGATCGAGCAGGGTGTCGGTCAAGGTGCAATCCTTCTCTGGGAGTGGTGATTCCGGTCAGTCTTCGGTGAGCCGGGCGAGTAGCGGGATCGCGGCGATGAGCGAATCCTGTTCGCCGGGCGAGAGTTTGGTCGTGATGGCGGTGGCCAGCCAGTCTTCCTTGGCGTCGTGCGCCAGCCGCAGCAACTGCTGCCCCGCCTCGGACAGTGACAGCAGCACCTGGCGCTGATCGGTCGGATGCGGCGCCCGCGCCACCAGCCCGCGCTCCTCCAGCACGGCGAGCGTGGTGCGCATGGACTGCGGCCGCACCCGCTCGGCCCGCGCCAGGTCGGCGACCGACATCGGCCCCTCGTGTCCGAGCCGGCTCAGCGCCACGGCCTGGGAGGGCGTCATCTCGATTCCGGCCCGGGCCGTCCGCAACTGCCGCAACAGCCGGCTCGCCGCCACCCGCAGCTCGCTCGCGGCGGCGGCCACCTCTGCGGCCGACCTGTTCTCTCCGTTCGCGCTCACCGGCCCAGAATGTCACAAACAAAGTCAAACTTGCAAGTTTGCCTGTTGAGTTTTCGGGTTGTTCGAAGCCTTCGCGATGGCTCAGATCGGCTTGGTCGCCGTGACGAGCCGGGTCGGGAAGAAGGGCCCGCCCCACCACATGCGCCACCCGAGATTGCGACGCCGCACCTCGGTCAACCCGAGTTCGAGCAGGCGGGCACGGTATCGGTGTGTGGCCAGGAGATCGGCGATGACGAGCCGTCCGCCGGGCCGCAGTACACGTACGGCCTCGTCGATGGCGGCCATCCGCCCGGCGGCGACCGGGATGTTGTGGATCACCAGATTGCTGAACACCAGGTCGAAGGTGTTGTCGGCGAACGGCAATCGCGTGATGTCACCGGTTTTCACCTCGACCCGATCCGCCACCCCTTCACACTCGGCATTGCGGCGCGTGGCCTCGGGGCTGTTGCCGGTCTGATCCGCGTGCCACAGGTCGATACCGACCGACCGCCCGCGCGGCAGCAGTTCCGCGGCCATCAGCAGCACCGCCCCACGACCGCAACCCAGATCCAGCGCGCGCTCGTCGCCGCGCAGTCCGAGGTCGCCGAAAATCCCGGCCCACACCTGAAACTTGCCGGCCAGCGTCGTGTACAGGTAGGAGCCCACGAAC
Organism: Nocardia sp. NPDC046763; assembly: GCF_040645495.1. Lineage (NCBI taxonomy): Bacteria > Bacillati > Actinomycetota > Actinomycetes > Mycobacteriales > Nocardiaceae > Nocardia > Nocardia sp. NPDC046763. The sequence continues at coordinate 49,993 of NZ_JBEYYI010000013.1, forward strand.
AGTGCAGACCCGAGCGCGAGGAGGCCGGTGGCGACAGCGCCGACGGGAGCGCTGCTCACAGCTTCGCGCACGGCCGAGGCGGTCAGCGCGGTGATGATCGCGGCGGCGATCACCGCCTGCCAGCGCGCCGGGACCACGGCGAAATCCCCGTCGACGCCATAATCGCCCCGACGACGGCGCAGCTCCGGCGCCCTGGTGGTCATCGTGCGTCCGCCCGTACCGAATCCGCGGCCCGCGATCCGATCAGCCGGTCGCGGAGGAAGCCGGTGATCTCCGCGCGCGCCGCTCTGGCCTGTGGCGCCAGGCCGGGCAGCGTGATGAACGCGTGTGGCGCGCCAGGGTACTCGGAAAGCTGTGCGGGCGTACCGGACTCGCGCAGCCGCTCGGCATAGCGGCGGCCCTGGTCTGCCAGCGGGTCGAGGGTCGGCACCACCACCAGCGCCGGGGCCAGCCCACCGAGGTCGTCGGCATACATCGGCGACACCGCACGCGGATCGGAGCCGGGCGGTACGGCCAACTGCCGGAACAGGTTCAGCTTCGGCAGGTTGAGCGTCGGACTGTCCGCGTACCGGGAGACCGACGCATAGTCATCGAACGACGTAGTCACATCGCACGCGGGGTTGACCAATACCTGTGCCCGCAGGGTCAGGCCGGATGCCTTGGCGCGGATCGCGGACAGTGCGGTGACCAATGCGCCGGTGCTCTCCCCGGCAACAGCCACCCGTGCGGGGTCGACTCCCCATTCTCCGGCGTGATTCACGATGTGCCACAGCACATCCCAGCCGTCGTCGGCGGCCGCCGACAGCGGAATCCCCGGCGCGAGCAGGCGATGCTCGACCGACACGACGACCGCGGGCAGCCGCGCGGCGAGATGACTGTTCCCCCAATCACATTGCGCCGCGGTCCCCGCGAACCCGCCACCGTGGACGTGCACCACCAGTGGCAGCGTGCGGGCGCGTTCGCCCGACGGCCGGTACACCCGGACCGGGATCACGCGATCACCCAGCGCCACCTCCTCCCAATCAATAGTGGTGCCGCGCACCGGAAGCCCGGTGATCACCCGCCCTACCAGCGACCCGGTGAGACGATTGGCCGCCTCACTGTGGGCGGCCAACTCCGCCGCCGTCAACGTCTCCCAATCCGGGTCCTTGCGCAGGGCGTGCAGCAGCCGAATACCGAATGGCGGCCGCTCGACGCCACCCGCCCGGTTCGTGTCATTCCTGTCGTGTCTGAACATGCCCCTCAGCATCGGCGCCACCCCACCGGAAATATTGAAGAAATGTTCCCGGCGCTTCCGGCGGCCGTGCTGCCGCCCTCGGCGAGAGAGAACATCACGCATCTCGGCTCGGCGGCGGCGCCGCATCTGCTTCCGCGGCCAGGGCGCGGCCGGGCGAAGCCGGCCTCCGGCTCGACGGCCCGACCGAGGCTCCTGCACGGGCCCCGGGCTCGACTGTCGTCTGTCCGAATGCCGCCAAACGCGATGGCTGATTCCCGCCGGTTATCGGGGATCGGCTGGGTCAGAGTAGGTGAAGAAGAGAGAAGATGATGAAGGAGGAAGCGATGCGCGTGTACACCACGATGGCCAGTCCGGTCGGGGAACTGCTGCTGGTGGGGGAGCTGCGGGGCGACTCGGTGGAACTGACCGCGGTGTCGATGGCCGGGAGCAAGAGCATTCTGGTGGAGGGGGAGTGGACTGCGGACGCCGAAGCCTTTGCCGAGGTGGTGGGGCAGCTGACCGCCTACTTCGCCGGGGAGCGGAGCGAGTTCGATCTCCGATTCGGCAGCGCCGGAACCGATTTCCAGCGGCGCGTGTGGAGTGCGCTGGAAGAGATCCCCTACGGGACCACCACCACCTATGGGGAGATCGCGGCGCGCATCGGCGCGCCGAGAGCAGCCGTGCGTGCGGTGGGTTCGGCCATCGGCGCGAATCCGCTGCTGATCGTGCGACCCTGCCATCGCGTGATCGGGTCCGACGGCTCGCTCACCGGCTACGCCGGGGGAGTGGAGCGCAAGCAGCAACTGCTGGACCTCGAGCGGGCCGCATGACCACCGCTGCCATCGGCTCGGTGTGGGCCGGCCGGGTCGCCCAGCAGGAATGGGCGGCCCTGGCCGGCGAGCTCGACGACCACGGCCACGCGCTCACCGGTCCGCTGCTCACCGCCGCCGACTGCCGGACCCTCGCAGGGCTTTACGACGAAGAGGAGCACTTCCGCTCGACGGTCGACATGGCCCGCCACCGTTTCGGCTCGGGCGAATACCGCTACTTCACCCACGACCTCCCCGAGATCGTGGCCGAACTGCGATCGGCGCTCTATCCGAAACTGCTTCCCATTGCCCGGGATTGGGCCGCCCGGCTGGGCCGGCCCGGCACCTGGCCGGAACGCTTGGACGAGTGGATCGCCCAGTGTCATCGAGCCGGCCAGGTGAAGGGCGCACAGATCCTGCTGCGCTACGGTCCCGGCGACTGGAATGCCCTGCACCGGGACCTGTTCGGCGACATGGTGTTTCCGCTCCAGGTCGTGATCGGCCTGGACGCACCGGGTGCGGACTACACCGGTGGTGAATTCCTCATGGTCGAGCAGCGCCCGCGCGCGCAATCCCGCGGCGCGGCCATGGCGCTCCCGCAAGGCCATGGCTTGATCTTCACCACCCGGGATCGCCCGGTGCGCGGCACGCGCGGCTGGTCGGCCGCGCCCATGCGGCACGGGGTGAGCCTGGTGCGGTCCGGTCGGCGCCACACCCTGGGCCTGGTCTTCCACGACGCCTGAGAGGGAGGGTGATGGCGTATACCCTGCTCGGCGCGGACGGCCGCCCGTATGCCAGCCGGACACCCGGCGTCCTCGGCGGCCATCGCCGCCTGAAGATCTACGGCCGCCTGGACTGTCCGGCCGCGCTGCGTGCCCTCGCCCGCGGCGGCTACACCGCCCACCGCGTCTTCTTCGCGGACGAGGCCACCGCCGTCGCGGCCGGCTATCGTCCCTGCGCGGTGTGCTCACGGTCGGCCTATCGGGAGTGGCGGGCCGGACTCACCAACTGATGAGACCGGTTGGTATCTAATACGCTGGACCCCATGCTGACCACGTTGGCCGTGGAGAACTACCGGTCCCTGCGCAAACTGCGGGTGCCCCTCGGTCGCATGAACGTGATCACCGGTGCCAATGGCGGTGGCAAATCTAGCCTCTACCGCATCCTGCGTCTGCTCGCCGACTTCGCCCGCAACAGCGCGGTCGCCGGCCTGGCCCGCGAGGGCGGGCTCGAATCGACCATCTTCGCCGGACCCGGCCGCTCCGGCCAGAACATCCCGCTCTTACTCCGGGTCGGCTTCGCGGGCGAGGACTTCGGGTACGCCGCCGCCGTCGCCGCGCCCGCCGCAGCTGCTGGTGCTCGACGAGCCCGAGACCAGCCTGCATCCGGACCTGCTCGCCCCGCTGGGCCGGCTCATCGCCCGCGCCGCGAACGCCCAGCTCGTGGCGGTGAGCCATGCGGACGAATTGATCGGCGTCATCGGCGAGTACGCCGACGACGCGACCATGATCGAATTGCTCGAACAGGAAGGCGTGACGACGGTGGCCGGACAGGAATCAGCGGATGAACCGCCCTGGTATTGGCCGGACCGTTGGTCGCTCGGTGACGTGGAAACCTATTCTGGGGACGTGAGTGTGGAAACCATCGGTGAACCGGGACCGCTGCCGCGTGGCCGGCACGGGCTGACCCGCGAACAGGTGGAGGCCTCGCAGTACCGGCGCCTGTGCACCGCCGTGCTGGAGGCGGTGGGGGAGCTCGGCTTCGCGGCCACCACGGTCGCCGATATCGTGACCCGGGCGCAGGTGGCGCGCCGCACCTTCTATGCGGTATTCGGCGGGAAGGACGAATGTTTCGCCGCCGCATACGATCTCGCGGTCGGTGCCGCCCTGGAACAGTTGCAGGAAACAGTCACCGGTCTCGAAGGCGTGAATTTCGCCGACCGGGTGCGGATTTCCTTCGAGATCTATCTCGGCGTGCTGTCCGTGCAGCCCGGTGCGGCCCGCGCGCTGTATGTCGAAACTCTCGCGGCCGGACCTGGATTGGTGGAACACCGGCTGCGCGTCCACGAGCGATTCGCGGACTACATCATGGCGGTGGCCCGGGTCGGCGTGCGCGACGGCGATCTGACCGCCGAACCCGATCGACAGCTGGTCGACATGCTGCTCGGCGGCATCGACGACCGGGTGCGCGCCTGCCTGCACACCAAGGGCGCCCAGGCGCTGCCCGAACTGGCGCCGTTGTTCACCCGCACGGCCATGGCCATCGTGAGCACACCCGCCCCCTGACGGCTGTTGGTCGCCACAATCGCCCGGCATCCACGCCGGGCCGCGCTGTCACCTGGCACAGCGCCCGTGACACGGGCCACAGCACGCTCCTACGGTCGCAATCGGATTCGACGCGTTCGGTCGGATTCGCCGGACGCAGTAGGAGATTTCATGAGGCCGACCATCCGTACCCTCGGCAGCGCCGTATTCGCCAGTGCCACCGCCTTCGCGGTCGCGTTCTCGACCGGCGTGGCGCGCTCCGAGTCGGATTCCATCGCCGACTCCGGCAGCAGTTCCGGCTCGGCGACGGTCAGCGCCGCCTCCGACACCGTCGGCGTGGGCCCGGAGATGTCGTCCTTCCTGGCCGCTTTCGGCTACGGCCTGACCCACCCGGATGCCGCGCCGCCCGGATCCAATGACTGGGACTGCAAACCGAGCCCGGAGCACCCCAACCCCGTGGTGCTGGTGCACGGCACCTGGCTCAATACCTACGACAGCTTCTCGTTCCTGGCCCCGCAGGTCGCCGGCGCCGGATTCTGTGTCTTCGCCTTCAATTTCGGCCGTGAGACGCCGCTGGGCGGCGGCGGTGTCGGGCCGATCCTGCCGGGCCGCTACGGTGTCGGGCCGCTGGAGGACTCCGCCCGGCAACTCGGTCAGTTCGTCGATCGGGTGCTGGCCGCCACCGGCGCGCCCGCGGTCGATGTGATCGCCCACTCCCAGGGCGGGCCGGTCACCACCCAGTACCTGAAATTCGAAGGCGGCAGCGGGAAAGTGGGCAAGGTCATCAGCTTCGGTGCGACCACCCACGGCACCTCGCTGCTCGGCATCGCCACCCTCGGGCGCATCATCACCGATCTCGGCCTGAACATCCTCGGCTTCTACGAGCCGCTGATCGGCCAGGCCAATACCGAGCAGGTCCTCGGCTCGCCGTTCTATGCCAAGCTGAATGCCGACGGCGACACCGTGCCCGGCGTGGCCTACACCGCCGTCGGCACCACCCACGACGAGATCTCCAACCCCTACGAGTGGACCTTCCTCACCCCGGGCCCCGACGCCTCCGTGGAAAACATCACGCTGCAACAGGATTGCCCCGAGGACCTCTCCGATCACCTCACCATCATGTACTCGCCCCGGGCGGCCTCCATCGCGCTGCACGCCCTGGACCCGGCCGCCCACCCCGACCTCGTCTGCACGTTCAACCCCTGGATGATCGGCGGCAGCGGGCACATCTGAGCGACGTCCGGGGGCTCTCGCTCCCGAATCACCAGCACGAGGGAGGCCGGGGAGTTGCCCCGGCCCCCTGGCTTCTCTCCGAAAGGACCACGATGACGATCGGCGATGCTGTCGAAACCGGGAGTTTCGCAGTGGAATCCGACCCGCCGCGCGGACATCCCCTGCTACCCGGGGAGGATCCGTTCTACCGTTCGCCGATCGACCCGGGATCGGTTGCGCCGGGCACGATCCTGCGGTCGCGACCGGTGCGGCTCGGCCTGTTCGGGCGCATTCCGCAGCGCGTCCGAGCCTGGCAATTGCTGTACCGCAGCACCGATCTCAACGGCCGGCCGGAGGCGACGGTCACCACCGTCCTGCTGCCCTGGGACGCGGAACCGTCCGCGGATCGCCCGCTGGTGTCGTTCCAGTGCGCGATCGACGCGGTCGCGCCGAAATGCTTCCCCTCCTACGCTTTACAGCACCGCGCCCGCGCGCTGGGCGCCATCCCGCAGGTGGAGTTCCCGCTCATCGCCGCCGCACTGGCCCGCGGCTGGGCGGTCTCGGTGCCCGATCACGAGGGCATCAACGGCCACTTCGGCGCGGCCCGTGAGCCCGGCCACCGTACCCTCGACGGCCTGCGCGCCGCCTTGCGTTTCGAACCGCTGGGCCTGCATTCGCGCACCCGAATCGGCCTGTGGGGCTACTCCGGTGGCGGTCTGGCCACGGTGTGGGCGGCCGAACTCGCCGCGAGCTACTCCCCCGAACTCGACATCGTGGGCGCGGTCGCGGGCTCACCCGTGGGCGATCCGGCCTCGGCCTTCGTGCGCCTGAACGGTTCTCCCTTCGCGGGATTCGCGATGGTGTTCACTTCCGGGCTGCGCCGCGCCTATCCGGAACTGGACGGCTGCGTGCAGGGCCTGGTGTCGGCGGAGTACCTCGAACTGCTCGACCGCGCCGAATCGATCGCGACCTTCCCGCTGCTGGCCCGCTATGCGGGACGAAATGCCAACCGGCACATCAAAGGTGGCCTCGGCGCCCTGCTGACCCGGCCCGAGATGCGGGCGGTGCTCGACGACATCCAGCCGGGCGCGCAGGCTCCTGCCATGCCGCTGTTCGTGGTCCAGGGCGTCAATGACGAGGTGATCGCGGTCGCCGATGTCGATGCGCACGTGCGGCGCTATCACGCCCGCGGCGCCCACGTCCACTATCTGCGCGACCGGCTCAGCACGCATCTTCCGTTGCAGTTCATCGCGATTCCGGTGATGGTCGACTGGCTGGCCGACCGCCTGGCCGACCGCCCGCTGCCCCCGTCGGAGGTGCGCACCGTCTGGTCGGTGGCCGCCTCGCGGCGCGCCCTGTCCGAGCACCGTCACTTCGCCGCGCTGCTGGCGACCATGGTGTCCGGCCGCCCGATCCGGACCCGCTCGGACTTCCGATAGCTGCGCGCCACGAGCGCGGACCGCAGGTACCACAGCCCGGACGGCTGGGCCGGATCGAATCCGGTGAGCTGCCCGATCCGTTTGAGCCGATTGTCGACGGTATTGGTGTGCACGCCCAGCACGCGCGCCGTATGCCGTCGGCTCAGGTCGTTACCGATATGGCGGCGCAGGGTTTCCAGCAGTTCCGGGTAGGCGTCCAGCGGATCTAGCAGGGTGCCGAGGTATTCGCGGGCCGGGCCCGGCCGGGTCAGCTGGTATTCCATGGCCAGGTCGTCGAAGCGGTGCAGGCCGGGCGAGCACTCCAGGCGGTGCACCATGTCCAGCAGCTCGTGCGCCTGCTCGGCGGCCTCCGGAATGCGGTGCGTCTCGGCGTGAATGACGGTGGCGGTCACCGGAACCTGTGCGGCCGTGGACAATCCGTCGACCAGGTCGCCGAGTTCGGCGGGCGTCACCTCGGCCGCGGGCAGCAGCACCGTGCCGCCGTCGGCGCTGAGCAGCGACAGCGCCCGGCCCCGACCGCCGCGGGCCAGCTCGGACTGGACCCGCCGCAGCTTGCGCCGGGCCACCACCTCGCCGTCCACCCGGGGATCGTCCTCGCCCGGATGCGGCGGAATGCTCAGTGCCAGCACGTAATACGACTCGTCGATCTCGATGCCGCCGGCGCGGGCCATGGTCGAGGCGGAATGCCCGGCCAGCAATGCCGACGCCACCGTGTGCACCGCGGTGTGATGCTCGGCCACCACCGCCCGGTGCTCGCGCACATAGGACACCGCGAACGCTGAATCCACGATGGCCAGCACCTCGAACAGCCGGCGCGCGGTGACCGCGAGCCGGGCGTAGTCCTCGGGCCCGGTGGCGTCCACGATGAGATCGAAACCCAGGGCGAAGCCGTCGTGCACCGCCCGGTGGATGGTCCCGATGGGGATGCCCTCGCGCGCCCAGTCCGCGCCCGCGCGCTGCAGCCGTTCGACTTTGGCGCTCACGTCACGGCCCTCCAGCACCCCGGCCGCTAGTTCCAGGCAGGTGCGGGTGACGGCGGTGACCTCCCCGCGCAGCGCGTCCCCGGGCAGGGTGCCGCAGCGGGCCACATGTTCGGCGAAGTGCGCGACCAGGGCGGCGGACAGGCCGCGCGCATCGCGCAGCGGTCCGGAAATCGGTGCGGCCGTGAGGGGTTGCGTTGCCTTGATCATGCGCGAATCCTCCACAGCTTTCTGGGAACGCCAACGTTCCTACTGGCCCGTAACTGTAGCGTGGGTCACCTGGCGCGGCAATATCGATTGACCGCTTCCGCCGCGCACGGCCCATTGCCACGACAATTTCCGGTACGGGGTCAGGAGTACGATCGGCCGTATGGAAGACCCGGTTCGGGCAGCGGACGCCACCGAGATCACCGACAAGCGACTGCTGCGCGGCTCGCGCACCCGCAAGGTGGTGCTCGGCCGGGCCGTGGACATCGCCTCGCTGGACAGCCTGGAGGGCTTGAGCTTCGGTCGCCTGGCCACCGACACCGGCCTGAGCAAGGCGGGCATCCAAACCCTGTTCCGCACCAAGGAAGCCCTGCAGCTCGCCACCATCGACTACTTTCGTACTGTCTTCGTCGACACCGTCACCCGGCCCGCCCTGGCGAAACCCCGTGGCGCCGAACGCCTCCGGGCCCTGATCGAGCAGTGGATCGACTACGCGGCCGGTCCCCGCTTCGAGGGCGGCTGCTTCCAGTCCGCGAACCTGGCCGAATTCGACAGCCGCCCCGGGCCGGTGCGCGACGCGCTGGTGGCCGATCAGCAGGACTGGATCGACCTGCTCGCCGGTGAGCTGGCCTACGCCCGCGACCACGGCGAAATCGCCGATCTGGAGACCGATCTGGCGGCTTTCCAGCTCGACGCGGTACTGAGAGCGGCGAATACAGCACTGCGCCTGGGGGACGACAGTGCGGTCTCGAAAGTGCGCCGGACCGTCGAGGGATTCCTGGCCGCCCCCTGATCGGAGCGGGCCGGCTCGTCGGCGGGGAAGCCATATCCCATCCAGGCGTCGGCGTTCCGTGCACCGACACCCGTGTCGGGTCCGCAACCGTCATTCCCGCCCATCCGCATACCGATAACTCAGGCGATTGCGCCGCGTGCACTATTAGTCCGGCTAAGCTGTGAAAGGGGGTGCGAAATGGCCTGTCGAGTGGGCGAATTGTGCGTGTCGCGGCATGATCATGGAGTGGTGAGTTTTCCCGGCAGCAGTGTCCTGGTTGGGCGGGCGGCAGAGGTGTCCGCGCTGGTCGAGGCGGTAGGTGACCCAGGCGCGCAGACCGTGCTGATCGCCGGGGAGGCCGGCATCGGGAAATCCCGGCTGGTGGGCGAGTTCGCCGAGCGGCTGGCCGCCGAGGCGCTGGTGCTGCTCGGTCGCTGCCCGGAGCTGGGGACCGGTGGCGTGGCCTATGCGCCGTTCCTCGCGGTGCTGCGCGGACTGGTGCGGCAGCTCGGCGGCGAGGCGGTGGCCACGCTACTGCCGCCGCATCCGGCGCTGGCGAACTGGCTGCCGCAGTTGGCCGTCCACACCGGCGGCGCGGCCCCGGAGGCCGACCGGATTCGGCTGTTCGGCGAAATCCTCACGCTGCTGGAGCAACTGGCCATGACCCGGCCGGTGGTCCTCGTCCTCGAGGACCTGCACTGGGCCGACGACGCCAGCCGCGAACTGCTCACCTTCCTGTCCGCCAATCTCGCCGACGCGGACGCACTGCTGGTCGGTACCTACCGTCCCGGCGAGGCCGGACCGCTGCGCGGTCTGGTCGCCGAACTGCGCCGCAATCCGGGTGTGCGGGTGCTGGAACTGCACCCGCTGACCCGTCACGAGGTAGGGCGTCAGCTCGCCGCCCTGCTCGCCCGTGAGCCCGAGCCCGGGCTCATCACCAGGGTTTTCGAACGCAGCGGCGGCAATCCGCTGTTCGTCGAGGCGCTCGGCCAGTGCCCCGACCAGCTGCCCGCCGACCTGACCGACCTGCTGCTCGGCTTCCAATCCGGGCTCTCCGCAGACGCTCTCGCCGTGGTTCCCCAGGCCGCCGTCCTCGGCTCCCCGATCCACCACGAACTGCTGGACGCCACCGTCGACCTACCCCCGGACGAACTACACCGTGCCCTACGGGAATTGGTCGACCGCCGCCTGCTGCACACCACCGAGTCCGGCTACGAATTCCGACACGGCCTCATCTGCCAGGCCATCTACAACCGGCTGCTGCCCGGCGAGCGCACCCGCCTGCACGCCCGCGCGGCCGCGGTGCTGCGCGCCCGCGGCGAGGCCCTCGACGCCGAATCCCGTGCCGACCTGGCCCGCCACGCCCGCGCCGCCGGGGACCTGGAGCAGGCCCTGCGCGCATACTGGTCGGCCGCCACCGCCGTCCCCGCCACCCACCCGGAACGCCTCCGGCTCCTCGAACAGATCCTCGTCCTGTGGGACCGGATGCCCGATGCCGAACATATCCTGCCCACCACGAAACTGGCTGTCCTGGAACAGATCGTCGATGTCGCGGTCGCCTGTGGCGCGACCGAGCGTGGCATCGCCGCCGCCGACGCGGCACTGGCCCTGCTCGACCCGGTCGGCGACATCGCGCCGGCCGAGTCCGCCACCGGCGGTACCGAATCGAGGTCGCGCCGCCGCGCGGCCGGCCGGGACGACGGCGAGCGCGCGGCCGATGCGGACGCCGACCGGTGCGAGGTCGAGCGGGTGGCGCGGATGTATCGGCGGCGGGCGTACCTGCGCGGGACCACCGGGGCCGGACCGGGCACGGATCTGGCGCGCGCGCTGGAGCTGCTGCCGGTGGCGGGCGCCGGTGCGGAACGGGCGGAGGCGCTGGTGCAATCGGCCTCCGCGCGAATCTTCCGAGGGGACGCGGCCGGGTCGGCGGCGGACGCCCGTGCGGCGCTGGTTATTGCCCAGCGACTGGGAGCGGACGCCCTCGTGGCGCGGGCGCACGCCCATCTCGGGCTGGCGGGGGCCGCCGCGGCGGAGGTGGCGGGGGATGGTTCATCCGGGCCGGAATCGGCGGCCTCGAACGAAACCGACTGGGCGCTGAATCATTTCGCCGAAGCCCACCGGGCGGCCGCCGCGGCCGGGGACGCGCGGATCGTGGTGGATGTCGCCACCTGGGAATCGGCGGTGCTGGTCGCGGCCGGGCGGTACGAAGCCGCCATCGCCGCCGTCCGGCAGGGACTGCGGGCCGCGCACGAGTCGTTCCGGTTCTCCGAGTCCGCGCCGATCCTGTTCGTCAAATGGGCGCAGGCGCTCGCCGCGCTCGGCCGATGGGACGAGGCCCGGGCCGTGGTCGACGAGACACAGTTCGACCGGTTGCCGCCGCTCAGCCGGGCGGCGCTGACCCTGTGTCTCGCGCGAATCTCCTTGGCGGAAGGGAACATCGGCGCTGCGCGGGAGGCGGCGGCCGGGGCCGGGCGGTTGCTCGGTGACAGCCGGTGGGCAGCGCAGTATCGGCTCGAACTCGCCGCGTTGAACTGCGCCGTGGGCCTGGCGGCGGGCGACGAGACGGGGTCGGCGGCGGTGCTGGCCGGCGCGCTCGCCGAAGGGGACGGTGTCGCAACCCTGTTCGCGCATCCGCACGACGCGTGGCCGCTGGTGGTGCTGGCCGCTCGAACCGCCGCAGCGCCCGCGGAACTGCTCGCCCTGGGCGACACGCTGCCCGCGATGTCGCCGGTCGATGCCGCCTATCGCGCCGTCTTCACCGCGCGGCTGGCCGGTTCGGCGGCACGCTGGTCGGAGGCGGTCGCCGCCTGGCGCGCCGTCGAGCGGCCGCACGAGATCGCCGCCGCGCTCCTGGACGCGGCGGAATCGTATGCGGCCGAAGGGAATCGAGCGGCCGCGGACCCCGCCGTGCGCGAAGCCGCCGAGATCGCCGCCCGGCTGGGCGCGCTGCCGCTGCAGGAGGCGGCCGCACGGCTGGCCGACCGGGCCCGCCTCACCGCCGGGCGCACGGCGGAGGTGCCGAAACCGCAGGGCGGCACCATGTCCGGCCGGCACGGCCTGACTCCGCGCGAGCTGGATGTGCTGCGGCTGGTCGCCAAGGGCATGAGCAATCGCGGCCTGGCGGCCGAGCTGTTCATCAGCGCCAACACCGCCGGCGTGCACGTCTCCAGGATTCTCACCAAGCTCGGCGTGGCCAGCCGGACCGAGGCCGCGGCCTTCGCCCACGACCACGGCCTGCTGGCATCGTCCGGTGACAACGACTGAGGCTCAGGGCAATCGGGCCGGCAGCTCGAAGAGCCGGAAGATCTCCTCGACCTGGTAGGCGATCAGGTTGGTGACCAGGCCGTCGCGAATCGTGATGATCTGCAGGGTGTGCAGGGCGTACCCGTCGCCGTCGCGGACATAGGCCGCCAGTGCCGGCTGACCATTGGCCCCGATCGGCACCAGACGCCAATCGCTGCCGTTGATGTCGAAGACGCGCGCCATGAACCCGATGTAGTCCGCGCGCCCGACGTACCAATTGAGCATGGGCGGCATCTCCATGATCACGTCGTCGGACAGCAGCTTCTCCAGCGCCGCCAGATCGGCATCGCGGAAGGCGGCGACATAGCTGTCGACGACGGCACGCTGCTCAGCGCTCTCGGACACATCGTCCTCGCGAATACCGCTCTGGCTCAGCGTTTTCCGAGCCCGCTGCAGCGCGCTGTTGACCGCCGCCGGGGTCATGTCCAGCGCCCGCGCCACCTCGACGGCCGGCCAGTCGAGCACCTCGCGCAGCACCAGCACCGCCCGCTGCCGGGCGGGCAGCTGCTGCATGGCCGCGACCAACGCCAGCCGCAGACTGCCCTGGGCCACCGCGGCTTCCGACGGATCGCCGAGCAGCGCGTCCGGAATCGGTTGCAGCCAAGGGATTTCCCCGCCGTGCACCAGTGCCTCGCGCGGATCGTCACCGGGTTCGTGGCCGAGTCCGGAGGGCATGGGCCGCCGCCCGCGCTGTTCGAGCGCGGTCAGGCAGGCGTTGGTCGCGATGCGGTACAGCCAGGTCCGCATCCCGGCCCGCTTCTCGTCGTAGCTGTCGCGTGCCCGCCAGGCCCGCAGGTAGGTCTCCTGCACCAGATCCTCGGCGTCCTGCACCGACCCGAGCATGCGATAGCAATGCGCGAGCAATTCCCGTCGGTAGCGGCCGCTGTCCGCCTCGAAGTCCACGTTCGCCATGCTCTTACTCCTCGAATCCAGGCCCTGCCGAACTTTGTACACCCGGAGCGATGAATCGGGCACGGCCCGCCGGTAGGTACTCGTGAGCCGCTCACCGCGGCCGCGATCCGAGGAGGAAACATGACCGACACCGCCGTACAGACCGACCGCGAGGCCGTCCTCGACGTCCTGACCAACCTCTACCGCGCCTGGGCCGCCAATGACGCCGACGCCCTCGTCGCCGACTACGACCCCGACGCCACCTCCGTCGTGCGGGGCGTGGTGAACGTGGGCCGCGAGGCGGTCCGGACCTCCATGGCCGCCGGTTTCGCAGGCCCGCTGCGGGATTCGCACACCGTCGACGAACCGCAGCTGGTCCGGTTCCCGACCCCCGGCACCGCCATCGTGGTCAGCCGCAGCGCGGTGGTGATGGCGGGTGAGACCGAGCCACCGGCCGACGGCTGGATCGTGGCCACCTGGGCCCTGATCCAGCGCGACGGCCGCTGGCTGGTGACCTCGTACCACAACTGCCCGGCCTAGCCGCGCTCATGTCCGGCGCGACCCGGACATGAGCGAGCCCCCTCCGGACAGGCGCCGGAGGGGGCTCGCACACGCATTCCCGTCGCCGTTACGGCACGACCTCGACGATGTCACCCGGGTTCAGGTAGTTGAAGAACTCGCGCGCCCCGTCCGGCGTCATGCGGATGCAGCCGTGCGACTTCTTGTCCACCGGTCCGATGTGGAAGGCGATGTCCCCGTTGAAGAACACCGCGTATTCCATCGGAGCGTTGTGCATGGTGCTCCAGTGGAACGGCTCCTTGAACGACACGTGGAACACGCCCGGCGGCGTCTCGAATCCGGGCATGCCGTGTGAGATGGGCGTGGGGCCGAAGACGACCTTGCCGTTGTCCATCAGCCATGCTTCGTTGCTGCCGAGCTTGAGGCAGGCGCGAGCACCCGCCGTCTGGCACGGCGCGTTGACATCGCTGGGTGCGATGCCGGGGACGATCGCCGGAACACCGGGAACGTCCGGACCACCGGGCCACAATGGTTCGGCTTGCGCGGGCGCCGCCGCGAATCCTGCGACCGCCACACCGGCGATGACCGCCGATCGCGCCGCCAAGCCGAGGGAACTTCTGCTCATCATCGAGTTTCGACCCTCTCCTAGCCTTGGCCCGCCACCCTGTTCGATGCCGCTCTCAGGGCAAACGGACATTCTTCGTTGGCACAAGCATGGGACCACTGGGTACCGATGATCATTCTGACTGGTGGAAATCGAGATTCGCGGCATAGTCCGCGACAGGCGCGCCGACACGCCCGAATTCACCGAACAGGTGGCAGCGTGCGCTGATTCGGGTCGACTCCGGTCGGCCGGTGCGCGCCATTGTTGGCGACATCCGGGCGCGGCGCGTTGGCGGATCCGCGAATCTGCTGGTCGTCGGGCGGATTGTTGCAGTAGTTCCAGCGGCTGAAGGCGGGATCGGTGGCGATGAACGCGGGCACGGTCCGGGTCGGATACTCGCACCAGGGCCGCATCCAGGCGTCCACGATGGTGTAGAACTCGCCGTCGTGGGCGGGCACGCCTATGGCGGAGGAGCCGACCACCAACGCCGGGAACAGCGCGCGCAGCGCGGGCTGCCGCAGCAGCGCGGCCCGCACGATGGCGGACATGGTGGTGGCCAGGCTCTGGATCGGATCCATGTTCCGGTCCAGGACCGCGTCGAAGACGCGCAGCCGTCCGGGTGTGCGGTCGAGGAGTTGCCGCAATTCGGCGTCGGCGGCGCGGGCCTGGACGACCAGGATCGACGCATTGCGGGTCAGCGTGCCGAGATCGGGCTGCGCGTGCGAGGTGGTGCCCGCGATGACGCGCAGATTCTCGATGAGGCTGACCGTCTGTGGCAGCCGGTTGTCCAAACCCGTGGTGGCGATGCTCAATCCGTCGATGAGTCCGCGCAGCTGATCGGGCCCGCCGCTGAGCGCGGTGTCCAGATTGTCGAGAATCACCGCCAGCTTGTCCGGATCGATCTGCGCGATGAGCTCGCTGGTGTTCGTCAGCGTCTGCGAGACGGGTGTCGGCGTGGTGATCTTGTCGGGGTCGAATCGCACCACCTGCCCATCGTGCAGATAGGGCGGATTGTCGGTATTGGGCCGGAAGTCGATGTACTGCTCGCCCACCGCCGACAGCGCCGAGACCGCGATCTCGGTATCGGCCGGAATCCGGTACGGCTTGTCGATTTCCGTGACCGCCGATACCACGGCGCCGTCCTCGCTGATCTCGATCGCTTTGACCGACCCCACCCGGTACCCGCGCCAGGTGACATCGTTACCCGCCTGCAAACCGCCGGTGCGGTCCAGCTGAACGATGACCGTATAGCTGCTGCCCGGTGCGCGCACCCGTGCCACATGGATCGCCAGATACGCCGCCCCGACTGCGAGTAGCAGAATCAGAGCCAGGTTCGACATCAGTGTCTTGTGCCCGCGCAGCACGCTCAAATGGCCCGCCTCCACCGCTGATCAGCGCTAATGGGATTGATGCATAGCAAACACCAGGCGAAACTGCGCGCAATCTAACCACAGTCGGGGCATGGAATCCGGCGCACGTGGTGTCCGGGCGGGGCGGACCGCTCTCGGGCACAGGGTGAGTGGTGGATCAGCCCTTCCGGTGTGCGGCCAGGTGGGCCTCGATGGCCTTCACGGCGAGGCCGACGCCGTCCTCCGCGGCGATCCGGGCGGCGAGCCGAGTGGCATTGTCGCGCAGGGCGGTATCGGTGGTGGCCCGCCGGAGCGCGGCGGTGAGCCGGTCCCCGGACATCTTCGAGTAGGGGATGGTGGCCGGGCTGACGCCGGCGTCGATCAGGCGTTGCGCCCAGAACGGCTGGTCGGCGTACACCGGTGCGCCGATGGCCGGCACGCCCGCGCGCAGGCCCGCGGCCGTGGTTCCGGCGCCGCAGTGGTGGACCAGCGCCGACATGTGCGGGAACAGCCAATCGTGCGGCACCTCACCGATGGTCAGCACATCGTCGCCGGCGATATCGAGCTGCAGCCAGCCGGTCTGCACGATGCCGCGCACGCCCGCCCGCCGCAGCGCGGCGCCGATGATCGCCGACATCCGGGCGCTGCCCTCGGCACTGTCGACCATGCTGCCGAAGCCGAGGAAGACCGGAGCCGGTCCGGCATCGAGGAAGTCGACCAGGTCGGCGGGCGGCTGCCAGTCGTCGGGGCGCGGCGGCCACCAGTACCCGGTCACCTCCAGGCCGGGCCGCCAATCGCCCGGGCGCGGCACGACACTGGGTGAAAAGCCGTTCAGGATGGGCCATTCGGCCGCGGTCCGGCCGCGGCGCAGGTCGAAGGCGGAGGTCGGCGGCAGTCCGAGTTCGCGGCGGAACCCGGCGATGGTGCGAGCGTAGAAGCGGTCGTTGAACCAGGCGCCGAAGTCGCCGGCCAACCGGTTGCCGCGCGCGCCGAAGTCGTAGGCGCCCAGGGCGGCCGGGGCGTGGGCGGCGGTCGCGGACAGTGGCTGGAACCGCAGGCCGATCGCGGGGATGCCCTTGGCCTCGGCCAGTGGCAGGCCCGCGTACTCGGTCGGCGGCAGCAGCAGCACGTCGGCGGGTTCGTCGAGCAGCGCCTCGATCATGCCGCGTCCCATGCTACGAACGCCGCTGGGGGAGGAGAACTTCCAGCCGGCCGCGAGCCGATTGATATCGGTGTCGGTCGTATCGATGTCGATATTGAGCGGCATCTGCCGGAATTCGAGCCCGCACCCGGTGATCTGCTCGGCGAACATCCAGTGCGACGCCACCACGACCTCGTGCCCGGCGTCGCGCAGTCCCACACCCAGTCCCGTCAGCGGGGCGATGTCACCGCGACTGCCGATGCCGACCAGGATGATCCTGCTCATCCCACAACCACGGTCTCGAGGATCGACAGCCACCGGGTGACGATCGCCCGCATCCGCTCGGCCCCCAGTCCGCCGTCCGGCGAGTGCACCGAATAGTGCACCTGCTCAACGCCTTCGGGCTTGCTGGTGCCGAGGAACATGCTCAGATCGAACATGGTCAGCCGGGACTGTTCGCGCGACTGCGCGTCCGGAATCCACACGCCCACATCGCCGAGGAAGTTGAAGTAGAACTTGGGGAAGTTGAAGGTCAGGAAGTGCGGCCAGCTTTCGGGGTGATGCCAGCACAGCAGGGTGAAGTCCTCCGGGTGCGGCGGATAGGTGGCGATGGCGTCGCGCAGCCGCGTCTCGAGGCTGCCCGATACCGGCCGCAGCAGCCAGGGGTAGTCGTCGGAGATCCAGGCGACCGTGCGCGACAGGTCGGTGCCCGGCCGCAGGCGGCTGTAGCGGCCGTGTTTCTGCACCTGGATGGGCCGTGCCACGCCGGTGGCGTCCTCGATGGCCAGTCCCAGTGCCACGAGCAGGATCCGGGTGTAGGTGGCGTCGTAGGCGGCGGGCAGCTCCACCAGCAGCCGCTGGGCGAGGGCGCCATCGATGACGCCGTCGAAGTGCGCCGATTTCGGTGTGGCCGAGCGGATCTGCTGATTGGGTTCGCTGTCGGAGGCCGCCAGCCAGTAGTCCCGCTCACCCACCCGC
Source organism: Nocardia sp. NPDC046763 (assembly GCF_040645495.1). NCBI lineage: Bacteria > Bacillati > Actinomycetota > Actinomycetes > Mycobacteriales > Nocardiaceae > Nocardia > Nocardia sp. NPDC046763. The sequence continues at coordinate 67,677 of NZ_JBEYYI010000013.1, forward strand.
GTGGGCGCGTAGCCGTCGAGGAACTCCGCCCACTCCGAGCCGGTGGTGGTCTCGGGTGGCAGTGAGATCGCTTCTCCCGCTTCCCATTGCCGGACGTAGGTGGCGATGTCGTCCCACAGCACCCACATGGCGACGCCGTCGATGGCGACATGGTGAGCGGTGAGCAGCAGAATGTTCACGTCGTGGGAGCGGGTGAGCAGTACCGCGGTGACGACCTTCCCGGCGGGCGGATCCAGCCGCAGGTCGGCCCGGCCGGACTCCGCCTCGATCAGCTCCATGAGCGCGCCGGGGTCGAGGCTCTCGATATCGATGGTCCGCACGTCGACGCGGGCCGGGTCGATGACGCCACCGGATTCGGGTTCGATCTCGCAGGCCGCGCCCTCACCGTAGCTGTAGCGACTGCGCAGGGCCTCGTGAGTGTCGATCAGGGTGTTGACCAGCCGCTGAGCCTCTTCCAGCCCCATCGCCACCGGCACCGGGCAGGGAATGGTGACACCGAAGATGGCCGGGTTCGGGTCCCAGGTCAGGAATTTCTTGGCGGCGGCCGTGAGCCGGCCGGGGCGCAGATCGGTCATGCTTGTCCTAGCGATCGGGTACTTCGGAGCGAAAATTGGTGCGGGCCACCGTGGTCGGGTGATGCCGGTCGGCTAGCCGACGGCGGGAGCGAGTTCGATACGCGAGAGCACCTCGTCGCCGAGCAGGCGCAGGGCGGCCCAGCCCTCCTCGATCGGCAGCCCGCCGATCAGGGGGTTGATCAGGATTTCGGTACGGCCGCCCGCGATCTGGTCCCGCAGCTCGCCGGGGGTGAGGATCTCCAGGTAACCGTGCGCCCGTAGCGCTTCGACCGATTCCGGCACCGTCTCGTGTGGGCGCGGCACCCCGTCCCGCCGCCACGACGCGTACTCCCGGATCTCGGTCAGAATGTGCGGGCCGTAGCTGTGCCAGGCCGCGTCCGGATCGGTGTGCAGCAGGGTGAGTTTGCTGCCGGGTTCGGGCTTGTGGACGAAACCCGCTGTGCCGCAACGCGTCAGCTCCCGGTAGTAGAGCTCCTCCACCTCCGGCATGGCCATCGGCAGCGACAGCGGTAGCCCGAACCGCGCCGCCCGGCGCGCGGCCGCCGCGCTCATCCCGGCGATGAGCAGTTGCGGATGGGGTGTGCTGCAGGGCTTGGGCGTGACGTCGAACGGTTGCCCGTGGCGCTGGACGGGTTCGTCCCGCCAGGCCGCGAGCAGGAGTTCCAGGGCCTCGTCCATGAGCTTGCCTCGCCGCGTGAAATCCCGGCCCAGGGCGACGTATTCCTCGGGCCGGTAACCGATTCCGGCGACCACGGTCAGCCGTCCGCCACACAGATTGTCCAGTACCGCCAGGTCCTCGGCCAGCCGCACCGGCTCGTAGAGCGGCACCAGCAGCGCGCCGATGCTGATCCGCATCCGCTCGGTCCGCGCCGCCACCGCGGCGGCCAGCAGCAGCGGCGCGGGCAGCCACCCGGTCCCCGACCCGTGGTGCTCTTCGCAATTGACGACCGCGAACCCCACCCGATCGGCGTACTCCGCCATCTCCAGTGCGGCCCGGTACCGCTCGCGATGCCCGGCCGCCGGGTCGTCGACATTGGTCATATTGAGCCGGAGCGCGGCCACCACGTTCATTCAGCCAATATCGACTCCGAAACCGCTGCCCGGCAACACTCTTCGCGGCCCCAGCCAGGTACTCGGCGCGAGCCCGCAACCACCGCGAGAGGCTCGCCGTTCACCGGTGCTATCGGCAGGGGTACCGGCAGTGTCAGGGGGATGCGACAGGGTGCGTGGTGTCGTCCAGGAGGCCGAGTTGTGCTGCGCGGGCACCGATCTGGAAGCGGCTGCGCACCTCGAGGCGGATCATGAGGTCGGCGATGTGGCGGCGGTAGCTGCGCAGCGACATGCCCAGCCGGCGGGCGGCGGCCTCGTCGATCAGCCCGAGGTTGAGGGTGTTGAGCACGGCGCGGGCGGTGGGCGTGATCTCGACGCCCGCGGTGTCGAGGTGCCCGGCCAGGCCGTGGCCCGACTGCCAGCTCAGCAGGGCGAACTGGTACAGGGCGCGCAGCAGGGCCGGCTCGCGGACCAGGTAGGCGTACGGGTGGTCGGCTCCCGCGCCGCTCCACAGGACCGCGGCGGTGCGGTCGATGATCAGCACATTGTGAAAGTCGTTGTCGGTGACGCGGATCTGCGCGCCCTGCGAGGAATGCCGCAGCAGGGGCCGGCGGTCGCGCAGTTCCAGATAGTCGGGGGAGTAGAGCAGCCGCACCTGCTTGCCCGCGGCCAGCAGGTCGTCGACGACGACCTGCCCGAGCCGCAGGTGATCACTGGAGTGGGTGGGATTGGAGACCGCCACCACCGCCTCCCGCCGGGCATGGCGGAGCAGGTGGTGGACGTCCTGATCCCAGTGCCCCTCCTGGCTGAACCGGACGATGCCGGTGGCCAGGGCGCCGGTCTGCTGTCGCTGCATCACTTCCCCGATCGTGACAAGGGGACCGGTCGCTCCCGGTGAATCTGGCAGCTTCCTGCCAGCCGGGCGGATCCGGCCTCGCGGCTTCCTACCTTTCAGCCTATGCACATCAGTTTCAGCGATGAAACAGAACCGGCTGCGCGTGTATTTCGCCGACTCGTGGCCCCGGAGGTGCGGGCGGCGCTGTGCTCGGCCGGACGCGCCGCCGACCGGTGCGGCGGCGGCTGTCCGATCTGCATGAGCCGGATGCGTACCCCTCGTACGCACGCGGGACGTGCCCTCTCATCGCGCGCGAGTACCCCGGGTGTTGCAGACCCGGGGAACCCGCGTGCGTGCAGGCTTCCACGGGCCGATAAAAAGCGAATAAACGTTCTCTATCTGGTGGCCGGTCCCGGTGCGAACAGCGTCGCCAGTGTCGGTGCGGGCAGCCCGGCGCGGCGGAAGATCTCGGCCGCGTCGGCGTGCTCGCGGGCGGCGGCCTCGTGATCGCCGCGGGCCGTGCGGGCGGTGGCGCGCAGGGACAGCGCCCGCGCCCGGTCGAGCGGATCGGCCGCCTTGCTCAGCAGCCGCAGGGCCTGGGTGGCCTCGCATTCCGCGGCGGTGTCGTTCCCGGCCCGCAGGTGGATCTGGGCCAGCCGGGTACGCGCCCAGCCCTCCCATAGGCGCACGCCATTGCGATGGGTCATGCGCACCGCGTCCTCGGCCAGTTCCAGGGCCGGCGCGTGCTCGCCGAGCATCGAACGGGTGGCGGCCAATTCGTGGGTGGCCCAGCTCAGCGCGACCGCGTTCGACGACTCCTGGGCCAGCGCGATGGCGCGCTCGGCCACCGCCACCGCCTCCGCGTACTGGCCCGATTCACACAGCGTGCGGGTGGCCAGGGCCAGGATCCACGCCTCCAGCGACCGATCGTCGAGCGCGCGGGTCCAGGCGATGGCATTGGCATAGTGCCGGTGCGAGTCCTTGGTATTGCCGGTGCGCCGATCCGCCACCCCGAGCAGGATCTCGGCCAGCACCTGCAACCGCCGCTCGGCATCGTCGGCGGGCTGCGAAATCGGTTGCAGGAACTCCAGACTCGCCCCCACCTCGCCCAGCCCGATCTGCATCATGGCGCCCAGCGCCACCCGCAGCCGCCGTGCGCTGGCGTGGTCGCCGTCGCGGATCGCGGTGTCCAGCAGGGCCTTCAGGCCGTCGGCGAACTCGCGAGCGCGGCTGCCGGTGTCCATGAGCTCCGACATCACCCAGGCCAGATCGGCCGCCAGCGCCACCGCCTGCCCGCCGAGCCGGGCCGCCTGGCGGTGCAGCGCGATGATCACCGGCCGTTCGACATCGTTCCAGGACTGGCCTTCCGCCCCGCCGGCGAAGGTGTGGCCCGGCACGGTGGTGGGCACCAGCAGCAGCGTGGTGTTGCTGTAATCCAGTGCGCCGAGCAGGTTCTTGGTGCTGGCCAGGTAGTAGTCCAGCAGCCGGACCACGATCTCCGATTCCCGTTCGTTGATATCGCGGTTCGCGGCGGTCCCGGCCAGCCGGACCGCGAACAGCCGCAGCAGGTCGTGGAAGCGGTAGCGGCCGGGCGCGGGCGTCTCCAGCAGGCTCAGATCCACCAGCGATTCGCACACCAGCTCGGCCCGCGTCACCGGCACGCCCAGCAGCGCCGCGGCCCCGTCGACCGGGAAGTCCGGTACATCGGCCCGGGCCAGCATGCGAAACGCCCTGGCCTGCTCGGTGTTCAGCTGTCCGTAGCCGAGGCGGAAGGCCGCTTCCAGGGTGAGGTCACCGGTTTGCAGCACCTCGAGGCGCTGGCTCTCGTCGGCCAGCCGCTCGGCCAGCGAGGCGATGGTCCACTGCGGCCGCACCGCCAGCCGCGCGCCGACGATGCGCACCGCCAGCGGCAGGCAGGCGCACTGCTCGATCACCGCGTAGGCCGCATCCCGTTCGGCCGCAACGCGTTCGGCACCCAAGATGCGGGTCAGCAGCGTCATGGCCTCCTCGCGCTCGAGCACGTCGAGGCGGGTGCGCCGTACCGCGGGCAGTTCGGTGAGTGCGGAACGGCTGGTGATCAGCACCGCGGTACCCGGGGTGCCGGGCAGCAGCTGCGCCACCTGGGCGCTGTCGCGGGCATTGTCGAGCACCACCAGAATCCGCTTGTCGCTCAAAAGCGTTCGCAGGTGCGCGGCCCGATCGTCCACGGCGGGCGGGATATCGCCCTCGGCCACTCCGAGCCCGCGCAGGAATCCGCCCAGCGCATCCCCGGGTGGGATCGGTTCGGGGTCGACGCCGCGTAGGTTCACATACAGCTGTCCGTCGGGGAACCGGTCGCGCACCTGATGGGCGATGTGCAGGGCGAGAGTGGTCTTGCCGACCCCACCCATGCCGCCGACCGCCGAGATGGCCACCGCCGGTCCGTCGCCGGTGAGCTGGGCCGCGATCTCCTCCGCGACCCGGGACCGGCCGGTGAAATCGGCGATATCGGGCGGCAATTGGGCCGGGGTGACCACCGCGCGGGCGGGCCGCAGCACGGGCGGCAGCTCGGCGCGCAGGATCCGCGCGTGCACGTCGCTCAGTTCCGGCCCGGGCTCCACGCCGACGCCGTCGACCAGAGCGCGGCGGGCGCGGCCGTATTCCTCGAGCGCCTCGGCCTGGCGGCCGGAGTGGTACAGCCCGGTCATGAGCAGTGCACGGAAGCGCTCCCGGAGCGGATGCTCCTCGATGAGCGGCCCGAGTTCGGCGACCGCCTCGGCGCTGCGGCCGGTTCCGATATCGAGGGCGAGGCGGTCCTCGAGGATCGAAAGCCGCCACTGTTCGAGCCGCGCCCGCTGCCGCTCGGCATAGGGCCCCGGGAGTCCGCCCAGTGCGGCGCCCTGCCAGCGGGTCAGCGCCGACTCCAGGGTGTCGCGGGCACTGACCGGATCCTCGTAGCGCAGCCGCTCCGCCGCGGCGACCTCGCCCTCCACGTCGTGAATATCGGTGCGCCCGTGCGGGAGTCGCAGGGCGTAGCCGTCACCGATGGAGATCAGCAGGGTGGAGGGCCCGCGGTTGACGCGGTCGGGTTCCAGTTCACGCCGCAGTTTGGCCACATGGGTGCGCAGCGCGGGCACGGCCCGCAGCACCGGGTCCTCGCCCCAGATCCCCTCGACGAGCTCGGCGGCGGTGACCGCCTTGCCCTCGCGCAGGAGCAGTGCCGCCAGCACGGCGCGGCGCTGCGGCGGACCCAGATCCAAGGGCGTGTCCCCACGCCATGCGCGGACCTCGCCCAGTACGGCAAATCTCAACAAACCGACCTCCCCGTTCAGCAGTCTAGATGGGTCGAGAGCCGACTATCCTGCACCGATACGGCCTTCCCTCGGGGAATGGGTCCGTGGTCCGGACCGTCATCCATCCTGCGCGTCACATCGGCCATTGGTGGGTCATTGGCCGCTTCCAAGCGGCGAGGCCGACTCTGATCGCGGGCGCCGCGTCGAGACGGACGCCCCCGATCGTCTGGAGGACCCCATGCGGCTGAAGTCCGCCACCGTCGTCGCCCTGTGCGCCCTGGCCCTGGGACTGGCCGCCTGCGAGGCGGAACACGCGTCCACCGGTCCGGGTGGTGTCGGCACGCCGGTCGCGACCATCGAACCCGCCGCTGACCAGCAGCGCGGGCATGGGCGCTTCGTCGCCACCACCGAGCACCTCACCAGCAGCGGCACGGGCGGCGTCCGCTTCGACATCGACGTGCCGCAGGTGCGGGTCGAGGGCACGGGCGTGAACTGGTCCGCCGGACGGGAATTCAACGACGCCATGGCGCAGGGGCTGTGGACCTATGTCGACAAGCAGCAGGATCCCGCGGTGATCACCGACCCGAACAAGTCGAGCAAGGTCGAGCGCATCGGGACGCACGTGCTCAGCGGGGTGCTGTACCTGCGAGTCGATTTCCACGGCGCGCACCCGGAGGACCGGCTGTTCTCGCATGTCACGAATATCGATGCCGCGCAGGAGATCACGCTCGCGAACCTCTTCACCGATGAGCAGCAGGGGTTGAATGTGCTGGCGGCGCAGACGAAGACACAGCTGGCCCGCACCCGGGTCGCCGGTGTCGTCCGGTTCGACGACGTCAAGGCTGCCGCCACCACCTTCCAGGTCTGGACCGCCACCCAGGCGGGACTGCACGTGTACTTCCCGCAGGGGCAGATCGGGCCCGAGGCGGCCGGCGTCGTCGACGCCACCGTCCCGTGGCCGGACCTGAACGGCGTGCTGAAGCCCGGCATGCTCGCGATGCTGTCGAGCTAGCGCCGGTCCGGCCGGCCGCCACGCCGATCGAAACCGGACAGCCGGTCCCGCCTGGCACGTAACCTGTGGTCGTGGCAATCGGTGACACGTCGCGCGGTGCGGCGCGACCCGGAATCGCGCTCGCCACCCTCACCGCGGTCCTGTTCGTAACCTTCCTCGACACCACCGTGGTCTCCGTCGCGCTGGCCGACATCCGGTCGGAGCTCAGCACCGATGTCATGTTGCTGCAGTGGGTGGTCAATGCGTACACCCTGGTCTTCGCGAGCTTCATGCTGGCGGCCGGATCCCTGGGCGACCGGTGGGGACGCAAACGGGTCATGGTCGCCGGCCTGGCGATCTTCTGTGCGGGATCGGTGATTTCGGCGCTGGCGGCGAGCGTGCCGATGCTCATCGCCGGGCGCGCGGTCATGGGACTGGGCGCGGCCGCTTCCGAGCCGGGCACGCTGTCGGTGCTGCGGCAGGTCTTCCCCGATCCCCGCACCCGCGCCAAGGCGCTCGGAGTATGGGCGGCGGTGTCCGGTCTCGCCCTGGCCGCCGGGCCGGTGCTCGGCGGCGTGCTGGTCGGGGGATACGGCTGGCGATCGATCTTCTGGTTCAACCTGATCCTGGGCATCGCGGTGCTGGCCGCCGCGCTGCGGTATGTGCCCGAGAGCGCGGATCCGCAACCGGGGCAGCTGGATTGGCTCGGCTCGTTGCTCGGCGCGATCTTCCTCGGTGCGGTGATCTACGCCGCGATCAGCGGGGAGGACCGCGGATACGGTGCGCCCTCGGTGGTCGCGTTGTTCGTACTGGGTGGGCTCGCGTTCCTCGCGTTCGTCGCCGTCGAGAACCGGGTTCGTAACCCCGTCTTCGACTTTCGCTATCTGCGGCTCCCGCCGGTGCGCAGCGCACTGCTCGTCGCCTTCGCGGTCTACTTCGGGGTCTTCTCGATCTTCTTCTTCACCGCGCTGTATCTGCAGGTGATGATCCACTACTCGGCCGGGCGGACCGCGGCGGTGTTCGCGCCGATGGCCGTCGCGATCATGTTCGGAGCGGTGGCCGCCGGATTCTGGGTCGCTCGTACCGACGCCCGCACGCCGATGATCGCCGGCTGTGTCGTGGGTGCAGCGGGCATTCTGCTGACCCGGCACGCGCTCGACGGCACGGTGGAGTTCGCGCCGCTGGCCGCAACGCTGGCCGTCGCCGGTCTCGGGTTCGGCGTCGCCGTGGTGCCGCTCACCGCGGCGGTGCTGACCGGTGTACCCGCCGCGCATTCGGGCATGGCGGCCGCGGCCACCAACACCATGCGCCAGGTAGGGACGGCCGTGGGCGTCGCGGTGCTCGGCTCGCTGGTCAACGGTTTCCTCACCGCCGACCTGCGGACCCGCCTGACAGCGCTGGGCCTGCCCGCCAACCTGCAACCCATCGCCATCGACGCGGTCGAACGCGGCCGCATCCCACCGGGCCTCGACCTGGCCACGGCCATCAAATACGCACCGCACGTCCACGAGGTCCTGCAGACGGCGACCGTGGCCTTCCGGCACGGACTCGATGTGGCGCTGGTGGTTTCGGCGCTGGCGATCCTGACCGCCGGGGCGTTCACCGCGCTCACCGGGCACGACGCCGACTCCGTACGTTGGTGGCGCGAACTGCCCCCGGCCATGGGGGCTTTCGTCATGGCGACCGGAATCGTTTCCGTCGGAACGCATCTCACGGGGTACGAGACGATCTCGCGGCTGCTGCTTGCGCTCGCGGGAATCATCTGGCTGGTGCTGGCCGCCGATTTCGCCTCCCGGCAGCTGTGGAATCACGACCGCTGGGAATCCGAGGCCGGCACCCCGGCCGCCCTGACCGCGGTGGCCGCGACGACCGTCCTGGGTAGCCGGCTGTGCCTGCTCGGCTGGCAGGTCGTGGCCATCGCCCTACTCGTGGTCGCGATGGTGGTGTGGCCGGTGCTGCTGGTCATGGTGATCCGGCACTGGGAACGGCGGATGCCCGGTGCGGTGTTCCTGGTCTGCGTGTCGACCGAGGGCCTGTCGGTGCTGGCGGCCACCCTGGCGCAGAATGGCGCCGGCGACTGGCTCGCCGGCGCGGCACTGGTGTTCTTCGTCCTCGGATTGCTGTTGTATCCGGTGGCCTTCGCGCATTTCGACATCGCGGAGATCTGGCGGGGCGCGGGGGACCAGTGGGTCATGACCGGTGCCCTCGCGATCTCGGCCCTGGCCGCCTCGAAACTCAGCGCCTGGCAGCAGTGGACGGGAACCCCGCATACGGTGCTCGGGGCAGTGACCCTGGCGCTGCTCGTCGTGAACCTCGGCTTCTACGTGATTCTGGTTGGGGCCGAGGTGATTCGCTTCCGCCCCGGATACAGCGTGCGGCGCTGGGCGACGGTGTTCCCGCTCGGTATGACGTCGGTCGCGGCGCTCTCGACCGGCGCCGGACTGTCGCTGTCCTGGGCGCGGACCCTCGGCCGGGTGCTGCTCGTGGTGGCGATCGTCGTCTGGCTGCTCGTCGCGGCGGAACTCGCCGCGACCCGCCGGCCCGGCCGGGCGTCGGATCCCTGAGCGACGGCGTGCCGGGTGGCGGTCGGGAAAACCGATTGCGCCCGAGCCGATCTGCCCGGCACGATCGTCGGCATGTTCGCGCAGTCCATCGCCGCATTCCCCGCAGTCGCGGGCGCGATGGCTGCTGCCCTGGTGGTCATCGCATTCGACGGCGCACGACGCTGACCTTCTCCGGGACGTCCCGGGACCTCAGACGGGGAAGGTCGGCTCGCTGCTGAGGTCCCCTCGAAACCTTGACTCCCGGTTGGAGAACCAATCATGGCCAAGCAGGCCTATGTCCGCACCAAGCGGCACCTCAACATCGGAACCATGGGGCATGTCGACCACGGCAAGACCACGCTGACCGCCGCCATCACCAAGGTGCTGGCCGAGCGCGGCGGCACCGCCTTCGTACCGTTCGACCGCATCGACCGGGCGCCGGAGGAGATCGAGCGCGGCATCACCATCAATATCGCGCACGTCGAATACGAGACGGACACAAGGCATTACGCGCATGTGGACATGCCGGGGCACGCCGACTTCGTGAAGAACATGATCACCGGCGCGGCCCAGCTGGACGGGGCCATCCTGGTGGTGTCGGCGGACGACGGCGTCATGCCGCAGACCACCGAGCACGTGCTGCTGGCCCGGCAGGTGGGCGTCGAGCACATCGTGGTCGCGCTCAACAAGGCCGACATCGCCGACGGCGAGTTGCTGGAGCTGATCGAGCTCGAGGTGCGAGAGCTGTTGTCCGCCAACGGTTACGACGGCGACGGCGCTCCCGTGGTGCCGGTGTCGGGGCTGCGGGCGCTGCAGGGCGACGAGCGCTGGTCGGCGCAGCTGCTGCGCCTGCTCGACGCCGTCGACGACTACGTGCCGATGCCGGTGCGCTACCTCGACGCGCCGTTCCTCATGCCGGTGGAGAACGTGCTCACCATCACCGGTCGCGGCACCGTCGTGACCGGCGCGGTGGAGCGCGGGCGCGTCCAGGTGGGCGACCGCGTCGCGGTGCTCGGCTTCGGCGGCACGATCGAGTCGGTGGTCACCAGCCTCGAAACCTTCGGCCGGACCATGGAATCGGCCGAGGCGGGCGACAATGTGGCGCTGCTGCTGCGCGGTGTGCAACGCGGTCAGGTGGCGCGCGGCCAGGTGGTCGCTGCGGTCGGCAGCATCGCGCTGCACACCGGGTTCACCGCGCGGGTGCGGTTGCTGACGGCGTCCCAGGGTGGTCGGCGCACGCCGATCGTCACCGGATACCGGCCGCAGTTCTTCGTCCGCACCGGTGACGTCTCCGGTCAGGTTGCGGTGCCGGAGGGCCGCGCGATGCCGGGCGAGACCGTCGAGGTGGCGGTCACGCTCGACCGCGCGATTCCGCTGGAGCCGGGGCTCGGCTTCGCGGTCCGTGAGGGCAACCTGACGGTCGCCGCGGGCACGGTCCTCACCGTCGACGGCTAGCGGCGAACGGATCCCGGCCACCCGGTGTGGCCGGGATTCGAACGGGGCCGCAACCTCGACAAACTCGGCTTGCACTCGCAGGACACGGCCGAGCCGAGCGTCACCGATGTTCGGGTGCCCAAGGAGAACGTGCTGGGTGAGGTGGGACGCGGCTTCGAATACCGGATGCGCAATCTGGCTCAGGAACGCATGCAGATCTCGGTGGCCTGCCTCGCGCAGGCACGGGTCGCGCTGCGCACGACCATCGAATATGTCGGCGGCCGTGAGGCTTTCGGGCAGCCGCTCGGGATCTGGTGGACGCGGTCGGCCCCCTCTCTCCTGCAGGAATCTTTGCCCTTTAATCCTTTGCCTCTTCGGGTTTCGGTTCTTCGGCCTTTCGTTCTTATCGTTTGAGCCCTTGGGCGGTAGCGATCAGCCGCTCCATCGCAGTGCGAGGCAGGATGCGGCGGATGGCGAACATCAGCGGGGCATTGCTTCCTACCGCATACAGCGGCTTCGGTCGGTCCGAGTCGGCTGCTGCCACAATGGTTTCCGCGACCTTCTCGGGCGGGATCCCCTTGCTCATCTGACTGTCGAGCTTGGCCATGAACTTGGTGAACTCTGCGGCGTGCGGAGAACCTTCGGCGATGTATTTCATCCGGCGCTCGCTCAGGCCGGTGTCGATCTGGCCGGGTTCCACGGTGGTGATCCAGACCCCGTACGGCGACTCTTCGAACCGGGCGGCTGTCGCGAAACCGCGCAGTGCCGCCTTGGTCGCCACGTACGAGGAGCGGTAGGGCATGGGGAAGCTGCCCAGCATGGAACCGACCATGACAACTCGCCCGTAGCCTCGCTCGCGCATCCCGGGCAGCACCGCCTGTGTCAGCGATACCGCACCGAACACGTTGAGCTGGAACAGCCTTTCGATCGCTTCTCGGGGCAGTTCGGCGAGCGGTCCGGCCTGGCTTTCTCCAGCGTTGTTGATCAGGATGTCGATTGCGCCGAGTGCGGTGGTGAAGCGGTCGATCGAGTCGAGGTCGGTGATGTCCAGCGCGCGGTATTCGACTCCGGCCACGCGGTCGGCGGCGGCCATGGCGTCGGGGTTGCGGCTGGTGCCGATCACCTTGTGGCCGCTCGCCGCGAAGGCAGCGGCGGTGGCCTTGCCGATGCCGGAGGACGCGCCGGTGACAACGACGGTACGGGTCGTGTTGCTGCTCATACGGCAGACGTTATCGGGCTCGGTGGGACTCCGGCCAGGTGGCGGGCCGGCGTTGCGTCTGGATGTCGGGCCACGAGCGCAGGACCTCGGTGCAGCGGGCCTGGCGGTTTTCCGCGGCCGATTCGCCGGTAGCCGACCGGATGCCGAGCCAAATGCCGATGCCGAAGGCGGGTGCCGTCAGTGCGGGAATTAGCAGGATGGCGGTGGAGCTCATGGTGGGAAGACCTCGATTGCTGGTCGTCGTCCGGACTGGATGTCGATGAATCGCACGGGGGCAGCGGCTGTTACGTGACGAATCGCGTGTCGCCCGAAATGCATCATGCGTCGCATTCGAATCTGTCGGTTGCGCCACACCGGACGGTCTCTCGTTGATATGTTTCGCCAACCCGATGGGGAACAGACATTTGGTCGGGAGTAGTCGAAGAGGACGACGCGTACATGTTCGACTGGGATCTAGTCAGGAACACCTCCGGCGTGCACATCGTGACGCGGCTCGCGGAGGAACGGGGGATGCCGGTGGGGGAGTGCCTGGCGGGCACGGGAGTGCCGCACGAGGCGGTGATCGATCGATACGCGGACCTGTCTGCGCGGCAGGAACTTACGGTGGTGCGCAATCTGCTCGCTCGGTTCGGGGACGAATCGGGGCTGGGCGTGGAGGCGGGTCTCCGCTATCGCGTCTCGCTGCGCGGTCCGTGGGGGCTGGCTCTGCTGGCCAGCCGCACGCTGCGGGACGCCGTGCAGGTTGCCCTGCACTGCGTGGAGCCGGCGTTCGCCTTCGGCCGGTTGAGCTTCGAGGAGGCGGACGGCGAAGGGCGGCTGCGGTTCGATGATCGGGAGTTTCCCGAGGATGTTCGCGCCTTTCTGGGCGAGCGGGTCATGGCAGGTGTCCAGGTGATCGCTCGGGAATTATTCTCTGTCGGAGTTCCGGTGCGGCGCTTGAGTTTCCGGCACCGTGCCCCCGCCGATACCGCGCGATATCGGTCGGTCTTCGGGGTGGAGCCGGACTTCGGCGCGGCCGGCACCGAGCTCGCGTTCGACGCCGCCCATCTGGATGTCGCGCTGCCGCAGGCCAACGAGTGGGCGCGCAGCAGGTGCGAGCAGATGTGCCGGGACCTGCTGGCCCGCCGCCACGCTCGTACCGGCGTTGCGGGCGCGGTGCGGGATCTGCTGATCCGCAATCCGGGCGTGCTTCCGGACCAGTCGGCGGTGGCGGCCGAGATGTACGTCAGTGCGCGCACGCTGTCGCGGCGGCTCCACGAGGAGGGCACCTCCTTCCGTACTCTGCTCGACGAGGTGCGGCAGGCACTGTCGGAGGAACTGCTCAACCGGACCGATATGACCACCGAACAGGTGGCGGCGCGGCTGGGCTACGCCGAGGCCGCCTCCTTCATCCGGGCCTTCCGGCGGTGGCAGGGTTGTCCGCCCCAGGAGTATCGCGCGCGCGGCAGGATGCCCGAACTCGTGTAGGCGCGTCGTTCGGTGTCAGTGTTCCGCGGTCAGGAAGGTGCCCGCGCGGAGCGTGGTGCCGAAACCGGGCGCGAATTCGCCGTACTCGTAGACCAGGTGGCCGCCGACCACGGTGGCGGCCACCGCACCATCATTGCGGTTAACCATGCGCTGCAGGCTGGCGTTGATCGCGGCGGCGGCTCGCCCGTGGCCGGGGGAGAGGCGTTGCCGGTGAACGATTCTGGAAGCGACCCGGAAGGCCTCCGAGACTGGTGTCGGTGGCGACCCCTGGTGCTCACCACGAGCCGAAGGTGAAGGCCCACACCAGAAGTGGTAACGCAGGTAGCCGCTCCGTCGGTGCTGTTGTCCCACTCGCTCGGCGTCCATGTCTGTCGGTGCTCGGCCTGCGTGGCGCGCTCGTCACCGGGTCACGGTCCGGGACCGGCCATCGTCTCCCAGGTCGCGGCGCTCCATGCGCTACCGGAGATCGAATCGGATTCCGACGTAATGGTTTTCATCACCAACTGACCGATCGGTGAACAGCGTTCACGGCGGTGTGGGGCAGAACGGTTCGCATGATGCGGGCGATGTCGGCGCCGGTGTCTGCGGTTCGTCGAAGTGCGCGGTGCTCACCAGCAGCAGGATTGCGATGGCGATTACGAGTACCGCGGCGGACGCGGTCGCCACGACTCCCCAGTTGAGTTTCGGGAAGGTGATGACCTTGGTACCGTCTTCGACGACGAGGAACAGCACCGCCGCATTCGCCGGAGATCGGGACAATTGAGACAAAACGGTGTGACGCCACCAGTTTCCAGTCATGGCCGCACTCGACCCTTTACTGAATTCTTTTTGCCATTCTGCTGTGAGTACAGCAATCTTCAGGCTACGCCCGAAAAGTGGGCATAGCAATCTGCTATGGCATGGCTTCCGGTCGGCCCCTGAGTAGTTCTGCGGTGACGCGCGCCCCGATGCCGGGTGAGGATGAAAACCATTGCCGGACTGTCCATGTGAGAGAGCGATGAACACCGAAGCACGACGTCCCAAAGGGCTGGGCAAGCGAGCCTGGCTGACAACGCACCTGGTCCGACGTCTTCTCCGCACCCTGGCGTGGTCGAACTTCGTCCACGTCACCGTGATCGGCCGCGACCGGACTCCGAAAACCGGCCCGGTCATCATCGCGAGCAACCACATCTCGATGCTCGACGCGGTTTTCCTCTGGGGAGCGCTCCGCCGACGCGCCATCGCCATTGCCATGGCCGAACTGTGGTCCTGGCCGGTTATCGGCTGGCTTGTCCGCCGCCTGGGCCAGATTCCCGTTATTCGCCGCGACCCCGACTCCGGCCGCAATGCCATGGCCCTAGCAGAGCAGATTCTCCACCACGGCGGCGTGCTCATTATCTACCCGGAAGGCCGCCTGGTCGCATCCGGCGACCACGAGCCCTACAAACCCGGCGTAGCCAATCTGGCCCTGACAACCGGCGTCCCCATCATCCCGGTAGCCACCACCGGCACCAACAAAGTCCTCCCCATCCGCCGCGCCGCCACCGATGGTCACCCCTTCAACCGCCGCCACCCGGTAACCATCCACTTCGGCGCCCCCATCAACCCCGCCGACTTCGACGATCTCGAAAAACTGCTGGACCACCTCCGCCACCAAATCGAAGCCCTCCAAACCCCTCGACCCCGCCCCGCCCCCGACCACCCGATCGATTCCTGATGGCATCGTCATGTTCACGGTGTCCGGTTGCCGCGTGAATGTGCGAGTAATCCCAGGCCGACTCTGGTCGGTGGTCGACAACGTCATGGATCGGGATCCCCGGGCCTGGTGGATGCGTCACTGGCTCCTCGGAACCCAGTGCATCGAATCCACCGAGGCCCAGGGGCCGACCGAGATTTCCGACGCGTGAAGGAAGAGCGCGGCTACGGGAGTACCGCGTCGGCTTCTATTTCGACCAGGAGGTCCGGGTCTATCAGTTGGGAGATTTGGAGCATGGTGGCGGCGGGGCGGATTTGGGCGAAGACCTCGCCATGGGCCTTGCCTACTTCTTCCCAGCGGGAGATGTCGGTGACGTAGATTCGTGTGCGGATGACGTTTTCGAGAGAGGCGCCGACTTCGGTGAGCGCGGCGGCGATTCGGCGGAGGGCCTCGCGGGTTTGTTCGGCGATATCGTCGCCGCCTACGGGCGGGCCGTCGGGGGTGGCGGCGGTGGTGCCGGCCACCGCGATCCATTGGCCGATGCGGACCGCGCGCGAATAGCCGACGATCGGCTCCCATTGGGCACCTGAGGAAACAAGCTGTCGAACGGTCATCGTCCTATTCTGCACACCGCCGGGAGTTGGCTGGTTCAGCAGACCCGAGCTACCTCCGCGCTACAGGACGACCCCGTTGCGGAAATGGTGCGTCACCGGTCGGGCAGGGCCTGGCACAGGGCTTTCAGTGCGGGGCCGAAACCGTGGTGGGGGTGCCGCAGCCGATTGCGCCGGAGGAGAGGACGTCGGCGAGGGTCAGCTGGGTGATCACGCCGGCCCGCATTTCCCGAGTTCCTTTGGCGGACAGGACATTGTCGATCAGGAAATCGGGGAGCACCATCCAGTCCAGCCGCAGTGCGGGAGACAGGCTCTTGGTGCCGGAACCCCGATGGACCCGACGCGCGTATCCAATCTGCCACGGCCGCACGGCGTTCCGGACGCAGCGGTCCGCCCCTCGGGTACTGGTGCGCCGGGGTGAGGAGCGCGGCCCGGGTGTCGGTGCCCGCAAGCTCTTCCACCGCAGCTGATCCTCGGCGGCCGGGCCCGAACTCCCCGGCTCGCCATCGCTTGGTCGCTCCCGCCTCCCCGGGCGCGGTGGCCGGCTCGAGGGGTGGTTCGATCGGGGTATGAGTGAAGGTGGAGCAGCCAGGCGAGTCGTGTCCGCAGAGCGTGAGGTAGCCGCGGGTGCCGAGCGGATATTCGAATTGATCGCTGATCCGGCGCAGCAGCCGCGCTGGGATGCGAACGACAATCTCGCACACGCGGAGCCCGGGCAGCGGGCGCGGTCGGTCGGTGACGTCTTCGAGATGACACTCACCAATGGAGCGGTCCGGGAGAATCGGATCGTCGAATTCGAGGAGGCGCGCCGAATCGCCTGGCTGCCTTCGGAACCCGGCGCGCAGCCGCCCGGGCACCTGTGGCGGTGGGAGCTGGAGCCGTTGGGCGACAACCGGACCCGCGTGACCCACACCTACGACTGGACCGATCTGGCCGATGAGAAACGCCTGGTCCGGGCGCGTGCCACCACCTCGGAGATGCTGCGGGGATCGGTGGATCGGCTCGCGGCGCTGGCCGAGGAGCAGTGATCGGCCTGCTGCACGCCCGGGGCTTTCAGGAGGCAGCGTCCTGGAGCTCGCGCACCGCTGCGGCGGTGTAGCGGTAGTCGTCCAGCGGGAAATGCCGATTCTCCCAATACATTTCCAGCTGGGTGGAGGGCCGGAAGGCCGCGCCGTCGCCCTGGTAGTTGATGTAGTAGGTGTTCGAGGTGATGCAGCCCTGGGTGAACAGGTGGGTTCGCTTGGCCCGCCTGTCCATCCGGGCGAAGTACTCGTCGTGCGGCTGCTGCCGCACCTCCACCCGGGTCGCGCCGCGCCGGCGGGCCTCTCCGATGACCCGGGCCGCGTGCGCCGAGGTCGATTCGATCAGCGGGATATACGAGCCGGGCGCGTAGGCGTAGGGCCCGACGATCAGGAAGGCATTGGGGAACCTGGGCACCGACACCCCCTGATAGGCCTGGAAGCGGTGCTCGTCCCAGAACTCGCCCAGTTCGAGCCCGTCGCGACCGTAGATCGGGTAGGGCGGCGTGTACCCCTTCTCCATCACCTTGAATCCGGTGGCGCACAGCACCATATCGAATTCCCGCTCCCGCCCGTCCGCGCTGACGACGCCGGTCGGCGTGAAATGCTCGATGGTCTCGGTGACCAGATCGACCTGCGGCAGGGTGAAGGTCTTGAAATAGGAGTTCGAGATCGACGGCCGCTTGCATCCGAATCGGTAGTCCGGCGTCAACTTGCGGCGCAGCTCGGGATCGCGTACCTGACTGAAAAGAAAGGCCTTCATGGCGGTTTCGGCCGCCGTCATACCCATCGAGGTCAATCGCGGATAGTTGGAGATGGCCAGCCCGGCTCCCAGACCCGCGTTCACGCCCACATTGCCGACGAAGCGCACCGTCCGCTGCAATGGCGCGAAGTTCAGCACCGCATTCGCGGCCGGCCCCATGGGGAAGTCCACCTTGGGTCCGATCCAGATGGCCCGCCGCTGATACACGGTCAGCTGCGCGACTTCCTTGGCCAGTTCGGGAATCACCTGCAGCGCCGTGGCTCCGGTGCCGATCACCGCCACCCGCTTACCCCGGTAGTCGTAGTCGTGATCCCACCGGGAACTGTGCATGATCTTGCCGGTGTAGTCGCCGATCCCCGGAATATCCGGATTGTGCGGCTGCTCCAGCCCGCCGACCGCGCCGATCACATAACGTGCCGTGATCTCTGTGCCGTCCTCGAGAGCGATCCGCCATACATCCCGCTCCTCGTCGAAAACCCCTCGCACGACGCCGGATCCGAGCCGCAGCTTGCCGCGCAGCCCCTGCCGATCGACGACCTCCTCCGCGTACCGCTGCAATTCCGCGCCCGGCGCGAAGAACCGCGACCAGTGCGACCGCGGCTGAAACGAGAAGTTGTACACCGGCGACGGAATATCCACGGCCACACCGGGATAGGTATTGGCGAGCCAGGTGCCGCCGACCTTCGCCCACTTGTCGACGAGGACGAAGTTCTCGACCCCGATCCGGCGCAGCGCGACACCCGCGCCGATCCCGCCCAGACCCGCGCCGACGATCACGACCTCATGGGTGGGCCGGGGCTGGGAACCATTGGTAGCGTTCATGACTGAGACCTCATGTCCTGGGACGAATCGGATTCGAGAGGGTCGCCGGACTCGGCCGTCGCGCGCGCCCGCGCGATGACCTCCGGAAGCTGTTGCCGCCGTAGCTTGCCCGCGGTCGTGCGCGGCAGTTCGGACACGAACACGATGTCGCGCGGCACCTTGTAGCCGGCCAGTGTGGCCTTGATGTGCCGTTGCAGGGTGCGTGCCCCGGCGTGCGCCCCGGCCCGGAGCACCACGGCCGCCGCCAGCCGCTGCCCGAAATCGTCGTCGGGCACCCCCACGGCCCCGGCGTCGGCCACCGCCGGATGCGCCAGCAGTGCCTCCTCGACCTCCTGGGGGAAGACGTTCTCGCCGCCGGAGACGATCATGTCGTCGGAGCGGCCGTCCACGAACAGACGGCCCTCGGCATCGACATGCCCGAGATCGCCGGAGTCCATGTGCTGTCCGACCATGTCCTTGGTCCGGCCGTCGCTGTAGCCGGCGAACAGGCTCGGGTTCTTGTTGACGATCCGCCCGGTGACACCGGCGGGCACCTCGTGGCCCTCGCCGTCGACGATGCGGATGTCCACGATCCCGGCCAGCGGCCGCCCCACGGTCCCGGGCGCGGCCCTCAGGTCCGCGGGCGTGGCGAAGGTCCCCACGCCGGTCTCGGTGGAGGCGTACGCATTGAACAGCACCTCGCCGAACTCGTCCATGAAGGCGGTGGCCAGCCAGGGCGGCAGGGGAGCGGCCCCGCACATCACCATGTGCAGGCTGTCGAGGTGATAGCGGCGGCGGTCCGCCGCCGGGAGATCCATGATGCGTTTGAGCATGGTCGGTACCAGACAGGCGATCTGCACACCGTGCCGCTCGATATCGGCGAGCACGGTTTCGGCGTCGAACCGGTCGTGCACAATCGCGGTCGACCCGAGCAGGAATGCCGCGCCGATCGCCAGGAACCCGTAGGTGTGATGCAGCGGCGGCGCGATCACCATGGGCCGACCGAGCCGCGGAATCGGTTCGATCCGGGCCAGGTCGCTGAGCGCGAGCACCATGCGTGGGCTCAGCCCGGCCAGCACGGACCGCGCGCCGAGTGTGCGGGGCACGCCTTTGGGTACTCCGGTGGTGCCGCCGGTGAGCAGAATGATCGAGCCCCCACCCGCGGGTTCGCGCACCCGCGGCCCACCCGCGGCGACCAGGCCCGCGACGGTAGGCAGGCCGTCCGCGGCCCCCCGCACCACCACCCGCCGACCCCGATAGCCGGATTTGTCGATCGCGGTATGGAATTCGCCGTCGTACAGCAGCAATTCCACGCGTTCGCGGTCGAGCACCTCACCGATCTGCGGCCCGGCGAAGCCGTAGTTCAACGGCACCAGATCCGCCGACAGCCGCGCCGCCGCATAGGCCGCGATCACGAATCCCCGGTGATTGCGGCACAGCACCCCGACCCGCTGCCCACGCCGCACATCCCAGTGCGCCCGCAGCGCCGCCGCCAGCCGCTGCACCTGCCGATCCAGCTCGGCGGCGCTGATCGGGCCCTCGTCGTCGATCATGGCGGGCCGATCGGGGAACCGTGCGGCGTACACCGACAGGGCCGTGGCCGGCCCCATCCCTTCGCGTAAGGCCCGGGCCAGCTGGGGAATCCGGGTGGGCGGCACCAGGTTCAGCGCGCCGCTGGCCGGAATCCACCCGGCCACCGTCACCGCGTCGTCGAGCAGGTTGGCGGCCCGCTCGACCCGCCCGATCGGCCCGGCCCAGTCGACCGGCCGATTGTTCCAGTTCCCGGCCTTCGCATAGGTGGTCAGCAGCCGTTGCGCCGCACGGGAATTGTCCAGTGCATAGGACAGGGGCGCGCTCGCCCGCTCCCACCACGGCCGGATCGCCAGCGGGCGGTCCACGATCGCCCGGCACACCATGCTCGCCGCCTCCTCGGTCGACATGCTCGGGGTGTAGCGATAGATCCGGTACGGACCCAGCATGTCCGAGCGCACCAGCTGCAGGTGAACAGTCGTGACATCGATGCCGTCCGCCCGCAATTCCGGTGCGGCGCCGCGCATCCAGGAATTGAACGCCGACTTGGAGGCGATATAGGCCGTCCAGCCGACACCCGGGCCGTGCACACCGGCGGTACTGATATTGACGATGTGCCCCTGACGGCGCCCCCGCATGGACGGCAGCAGGCTCAGCACCAGACGCATGGGGCCGAGAAAGTTGATGCGCGCGGTGTCGTCGAAATTGTCCCAGCGGTCCAGCGAATCCGACAGCCAGCGGCGAATCGATTTACCGGCATTGTTGACGAAGACATCCACGTGCCCGTGCTCGGCCAGCACGCGGTTGATGAGTGCCGCGCAGGCCTCGGTATCGGAGAGATCCGCCGGATAGGGGTGGACGGTTCCCGGGAATTCCGCTGTCTCCGTCCGTAATTCCGCCAGCAGGGACTCGCGGCGGGCGACCGCGAGCACGGTCGCGCCATTGGCGGCCAGGCGCCGCGCGGTGGCGCGCCCGACGCCCGAGGACGCACCCGTCACCAGGATCACCCGGCCCCTCACGGCCGGTGCCAGGCGGCGGTCGCTGATGCCGTATCCGGTCGCGCCCAGCGCGATCCGGACCGATTTCGGCAGTTCCATCATGGGCTCGACTTCCTTGTCGAACGGCGGGGTCAAGCGGGCAGCCGCTCGAATTCGTAATCCGAGAACGGAAAGTGGCGACGCGTCCCGAACCGGATGTGCGGATACGACCCGAACCGCCGCGCCACCGCCATGTGATACCGCTTCACCTCCGTGCCGGAGGCGAACAGCCTGCTCCAGTTGGGGTTTCGCGCGAACGAGTACCGGTAGGCCAGGGACGGGATATCGACTTCGAGCCCCGGGTAGTGGTTTTCGTGCCAGCTGCCGCCGACCTCATCGGCCCGTTCCAGCAGGACGAAGTCGCGCACCCCGGCCCGCTTCAGCTTGACCCCCGCGGCAATGCCGCCGGGTCCCGCTCCGATGACGGCGACCTCGTGGTCCGGAGCCGAAAGCTCAGGAGGACGGATGTCTTTGGATGCAGTGGTCACGACGGGGACCTTCCGGACAGACTCCGGCGCTACGTTGCGCCTGTCACCCCAGGGTAGTTCTGTCTGGGACAGTGATCAAGACCCTGGGCAACGGTGATCCCGCACCCCCGTCCGGTGCGGGTCAGCCCACCGCGAACCCGGTCGCCGCCGCGCCCGCCCGGCGCCGCCGCCCGGCATCGAGATCGGCCGGCTGCCCGCCGCGTGCCCGATGACGGTCCATGACCGCGCTCAATTCCGGTGACCAGCGCAGAATCTCGGCGCGCATAGGCCCGGTCGTCCCCAGCTGCGCGACCAGCCCCAGCAGGGTGACCAGCCCGCGCTGGAACGGCATCAGATACGCGGGTATCCCGAGCTGGCGGTATGCATTGTCCAGCCTGGGGCTCATGGCGTCGCGGGTGCGGCCGCGCAGCCACTCGGTATCGACCCGGGACGTCTCGTGCCGCAGCAGTTCGGTGAACGGCAGCAGCTTCTCGGCCAGCCCCGCGCTGTCCAGACCGCGCTGCCCGTCGGTGAACCCGTGGCTGCGTGTGGCCAGGTCCAGCTCGGCCGGTCCGCCATTGATGAGCGCGTCGGCCAGGTCGTGCACCAGCGCCGGGAACTGGGCCGGCGGCCACGCCGGGCAGGCCCCGAAATCCACCACGCCCAGGCGGCCGTCGGGCAGCACCCGGAAATTGCCCGGATGCGGATCGCCGTAGAGCAGCCCCGAGCGTGGCGCGGACGACCAGAAGAACCGGACCGCCAGCATGCCCACCCGGTCGCGCTCGGCCTGTGTGCCCGCGGTGATCAAGCGGGACAGCGGAATTCCATCCAGCCACTCGCCGACGATCACATCGCCGCTCTGCGCCACCACCTGCGGCACCCGGAAATCCGGATCCCCGGCGTAGGCTTCCGCGAAGCGGCGCTGGCTCTGTGCCTCGACCGTGAAATCCAGTTCCATGCGCAGGCATTCGGCCAGCTCGTCCACCACCGCGCGTCCGTCGGCGTGCGGCGCGAAAACCGGTGTCAGCCAGGCCAGTCCGCGCAGCCGCTGCAGATCGCTGTCCACGGCCGCGCGGGCGCCGGGGTACATCACCTTGACCGCAACCGCCCGGCCGTCGCGCCAGACCGCCCGATGCACCTGGCCGATGGTGGCCGAGGCGGCCCGGCGATCGTCGAACTCCCGGAAGTTGTTTCGCCAATCGGGGCCGAAGGACGCCGCCAGCACGGTGTGCACGGTGCGCGGCAGCATGGGCGGCGCGGCGTCCTGCAGCCGGGCCAGTGCAATCCGATAGGGCTCGGCCAGCTCCGGCGGCAGGGCCAGCTCGTAGATGCCCAGGACCTGGCCCAGTTTGGCGGCGCAGCCCTTCAATTCGCCCAGCACCTCGGCCATGTGCTCGGCGGTGCGCAGCTGGATCTCCCGATCGATCTCACCCGCCGGCCGGCCCAGCGCCCGCTTGCCGGCCCCGGCCGCCTGCCGCCCGGCGTAGGCCAGCGGTACCGCGGCCAGCTTCGCGGTGCGAATCGCCTTGCGGGCGGGCGGATTCCCGCCGATGTCCGCATCCTCCCGTCGCGCACCGCTTCGCCGCAAACTCATCGATCAACCAACCCCTAGTGCGCGTTTCGATCGAATGCGCATCAGGGAGTCTGCCACGAAGTGAAACTATGCGGTACGAAAATCTGTACGCTCCGGTACCGCGTCCTGAATAGTGGGATGCGCGAAGGGAATCCGCTGGTGGCGGGTCAGGGCTGCCGGGCGGTGACCAGGGCCAGATCGGTGAGCCGGTGCGCCCGGGCGACCTCGGCGGGCGTGAACGGCTCTCCGGTGCGCAGGAAGGTCATGGCCGCGAGATCGTCGTGCGGGCCGATCTCGAGCAGGGTGCCGCCGGGCGCGCGGCCCGGGTCCGGATCCGGAACGTATTGCGCACCCAGCAGTTCGGCGATCACCAGCGGCAGTTCCGCGGGATCGGCGGCCACCCGCGCGGCCAGTCCCAGCGCCCGTGTCTGGCCGTCGACCAGGGTGAGCGCCGACGCGGGCCAGATGCCGACGGCGACCCCGCCCGCGCGGGCGATGGCCTGGGTCAGTCGCTGCGGACCGATCTCGGCCGGCGTCGAGACCACCAGCTCGTCGAGCACGCCGTTCTCCAGGTGATGCACGTGCACGGCGAGGATGTTGGCCCGCCGGTCGGCGAGCTGCTTGGCCAGCAGTTCCAGCCGCCCGGGCTTGTTGTCCAGGTGCACCCGGATACGCCACAGCCGCTCGGCGTTGTAGAGGCGGTGGCGGTGGCGCAGTTCCGGGGCGTGCAGCCAGCGGCCGAGATAGCGCATCGCACCGGGTTCGACCACCCAGATGACGAGAATGGTGGCGGCGACGGCCAGCACGGAAACCGTTGCCAGATAGGGCAGTTCGAAGTGGATGACAAGGGCGTGCAGGGCGAGTTCGACCGGTAGGATCGCGGCGAGCTTGGCCAGCGCCATGCGGGTGCGCTTCGGATGGGGCAGACGACCGCAGACTTCGCAGGCCAGCGTATGGATCTCGGTTTGCCTCATGTTCACCACAGTGCTGGACGCAGGTTTCCCCAGCCATGGTGCGGTGTAAAGATGGGGTGACGGAACCCGGCAAACCTCTTGCCGCAGCTGGTCATTCGGTGAAGCGGGCCACAATCGCGCCGGAGCTGTGCCCCGGCGCACATCGATTGCCCCTATTTGGGCGGTAGCGTCTTGGCGAAGTCGACCCCGCGCCGCACCCACTCGTCGAGTACATCGTCGTCGGCGACGGTCGTGGTGGTGACGCGCAGCCACCCGTTCATCTTCTTGCCACCCATCTCCATCGGCTCGACCGACCCCGCCCGCAGCAGCGCCGCGGAGGTGTCCGGATCGGTGCGCACCATCAGCCCGCCCTTGCCGCTGGCGGCGACGGCCATATTGCCGCCCACCAGAAACGCCAGGCCGCCGAACATCTTCTTCTCGACCACATTGACCAGTTCGGGTCCGAGTGCATCCCTGATCCGGTCGGCCAGTTCCTCGTCGTATGCCATACCCGGCATTGTGAACCACCCGACCGACAGTTCGAGGCCGCGGCGCGCACTCGGGGCCCCACCGACCGCGGACCGGAGAGACCATTCCGGCAGGTGTCGGCAGGTTCCCGGTGAGGTACACATGATTGGTGGAAGCCCCGCCGACAGTGGGTGTCGAAGAGGAGTTTCTCCTCGTGGATCCGCGCAGTGGCGTGCCGGTCGGCAGAAATGCCGACGTCGCCCGGACCGCAGCGGATCTCGGCATGGACCTGCAATTGGAAATCATGCGGTGCCAGGTGGAGACCAGCACCCGCGTGCACACGAATACCGGTGATCTGCTTCGGGAACTGCGGGAATTGCGGCGCGGCGCCGCGGCCTGCGCGGAGAAGAACGACGCGCTGCTGCTCGCCGCGGCGGTACCGCCGACCATTCCCGACGATCTCGCCATCACCGCCACCCCGCGCTACAGCCGGATCGTCGAGAGCTTCGGCCGGCTCGCGCACGAACAGGGCCTGTGCGGCTGCCACGTGCACGTGGCGGTGCCCGACCGGGCCGCCGCGCTGCAGGTGAGCAACTTCCTGCGGCCCTGGCTGCCCCTGCTGCTGGCGCTGACCGCCAACTCGGCGATCTACCGCGGCGTCGAAACCGGTTACCACAGCTGGCGTCATATCCTGTGGCGGCGCTGGCCCAGCGCCGGTCCGCCGCCGTACTTCGGTTCGGTCGCCGAGTTCGAGTCGGCCGTGGAGTCCATGCTGTCGCTGGGCGTCATCCTGGATCGCAAGATGGTCTACTGGGATGTGCGGCCCTCCAGCTCCTTTCCGACGGTGGAGGTACGGGTCAGCGACGTGCCCGCCACCGTGGAGGAGTCGGCGCTGCTGGCCAGCCTGGTGCGCGCCTGCGCAATGACCGCCCGCGCAACCGATTCCGTGCCCGTCGTCGCGGAAGACACACTGCGCGCGGCATATTGGAAGGCGGCGCACGAGGGCATCGACGGGACCGCCATCGATCCGCTCGACGGGAGCACGGTCCCGGTGGCGGACCTGCTGACCCGGCTCATCGACCGCATCCGGCCCGCCCTGGAACAGCTGGACGACCTCGCCTTCGTCACCGACACCGTGGCCGCGCTCCTGGCGCGCGGCAACGGTGCGCGGCGTCAGCTCAATGCCTTCCGAACCCGCGGCAAGCTCTCGGACGTGGTGGGTGAACTGGCCGAGGCCACGCTCTATTCGTGCCGATAGTCCCCGGGTTCAGGGCATCGGCTGGTCGTCGACGATCATGTCGTAGTTGACCTTCGAGCCCTCCACGTTCGTGGTCTTGGCGGTGACGCCCCAGCGGGTGCCGTCTGATTCGGTCACCACGCACCGGATGGTCGAGCCGGTGGCGCCGCGCAGCAGGCCGTTGCAGGTAGTGGATTGCGGGGCGGCGCCCACCTTCGACTGGTAGAAGTTCGAGACACTGGAGGCCACGTCGTCCGGCGCCACGAAGGCGTCGGCCAGCGTCAGGTCGTAGTAGACGTCCTTGCCGTCCACCTTGGTGACCTTCGCATCGATCGCCCAGGTCTGCCCGTCGGCGGAGGTGGCGGTGCAGGTCTGGGTGGCGTCCACCTTGGCGGGCAGACTGCCGTCGCAGGTCACGGTTTTGGCGTCCTCGTGTGACTTGTCCTTGTAGAAGCTGGTGGCCTTCGTCTGCACGTCACTCTTGCTCACCGAGTCCGAACCGGAGGATGAGCACCCCACGGCGAGAAGCGGCACGAACGTCAGGGCCAGAGCGGCTGTCAGGTTTCTCATGGACAACTCTAGGCGCCGGTTTGCGGCGAAAAACTTGAAAATGAGCTTGCGAAACCGGTGAATCCGGCGTGTCCGGGGCGGGCGCGCCGCAGTGTAGGGCGGATTAGGGAGCTCGACAGATGACCGGTCCGGTGACATGCGCCGGACCGGTCCTACTGCCGTGCCGCACCGGGTCAGTTCACGCCGGCGCGCCACTCCTCGAGCTGCGGGGATTCCGCTCCGATGGTGGTGGATTCGCCATGCCCGGTGTGCACCAGGGTCTCCGGCGGCAGGGTGAGCAGGCGGTCGGCGATCGACTCGACAATGGTGCCGAAGTCCGAGTAGGACCGCCCGGTGGCGCCCGGCCCGCCGTGGAACAGGGTGTCGCCGGTGAACACCACGCCCAGGTCGGGGGAGTGGAAGCAGACCGCGCCCGGGGCGTGCCCCGGGGTGTGCAGCACGTGCAGTTCGGTCCCGCCGACCTCGATCACCTGTTCGTCGGACAGCTCGCCGTCGGGGCTGGTTTCCGGATGCGTGTGCTGCCACAGCACCAGGTCGTCGGGATGCATGAGCACGGGAGCGCCGGTGGCCCTGGACAATTCGGGCGCGACGCGAATGTGGTCGTCGTGCGCGTGGGTGACCAGGATGGCCTTGACCTTGCGGGTGCCGATGACATCCAGGATCGCCTCGACATTGTGCGGCGCGTCGATGACGACGCACTCCAGGTCGTCGCCCACCACCCAGACATTGTTGTCGACGTCGAAGGTCTCGTTGTCGAGGCTGAAGGTGCCGATGGTGACGGCATGGTCGATGTGCGCCATCAGAGCACCACCACCGAGCGCAGCACGTCGCCGTGATGCATCTTGGTGAAGGCTGCCTCGACCTCGTCCAACGCGATGGTCTCGGAGACGAACCCGTCCAGGTCCAGCCGGCCCTGTTTGTAGAGTTCGACGAGATAGGGGAAGTCGCGTGAGGGCAGGCAGTCGCCGTACCACGAGGATTTCAACGATCCACCGCGCGAGAAGAAGTCGATGAGCGGCAGCTCGAGGGTCATGTCCGGTGTCGGCACGCCCACCAGCACCACGGTGCCCGCCAGATCGCGCGCGTAGAACGCCTGCTTCCAGGTCTCCGGCCGGCCCACGGCATCGATCACCACGTCCGCGCCGAAGCCGTCGGTGAGTTCCCGAACCCGTTCCACCGCATCCTCTTTGGCGGCATTGACGGTGTGGGTGGCCCCGAATCCGGTGGCCCACTCCAGCTTCCGCTCGTCGATGTCGACCGCGATCACGGTGGTCGCGCCCGCCAGCTTCGCGCCCGCGATGGCGGCGTTGCCGACGCCGCCGCAGCCGATGACGGCGACCGAATCACCGCGGCTCACCCCACCGGTGTTGATGGCCGCGCCCAGCCCGGCCATGACACCGCAGCCGAGCAGCCCCGCCGCGGCGGGGGACACGCTCGGGTCCACCTTGGTGCACTGCCCGGCGTGCACCAGGGTCTTCTCCGCGAAGGCGCCGATGCCCAGCGCCGGGGTGAGCGGGGTCCCGTCGGTGAGCGTCATGGGCTGGGAGGCATTGAAGGTCGAGAAGCAGTACCAGGGCTTGCCTTTGCGGCAGGCGCGACACGAACCGCACACCGCCCGCCAGTTCAGGATGACGAAATCCCCGGGCTCCACATCGGTGACGCCCTCGCCCACCGATTCCACGATGCCGGCCGCCTCGTGCCCGAGCAGGAACGGGAATTCGTCGTTGATGCCGCCCTCGCGGTAATGCAGGTCGGTGTGGCACACCCCGCAGGCCTGCACCCGCACCACCGCCTCACCCGGACCCGGGTCCGGGATGACGATGTCGGTGACTTCCACCGGGGCGTTCTTCGAGCGTGCAATGACGCCGCGCACAGTTTGGGACAACGAAATTCCTTCCTGGCTAACCGCAATGCCTTCGACTATCGCATCCGACCCCGCCCACGTCATCTATTACCCCGGGTGACGGAAAATGAATCTCCTTGTGGCCGATCACAACCTGTGGCCTTTCACAACAGGGATTCCCCGGCCGCCTCGGCGATCGTAGCGGCCACGAGGGTCAAAGCGGGGGAATCGAGCCGCCATTGCTGCCAGTAGAGCGGGACATCCACGAATATCTTCTCGTCCAGCGGAATCAGCTCGTCCTCGGGGCGGATCATGAGGTCTGGGATCATGCCCCAGCCCATACCGGCGCATACCGCGTCATTGAATCCGGCCGAGGACGGGATGTAATGCCGGGGCGGATCCACGGGCTTGCGGGTGTAATGGCGCATGAGCCGGAACTGCAGATCGTCCTTGCGGTCGAACAGCACCACGGGCGCATGTGCGAACGATTTCGCATTCGCGCCGTCGGGAAACCAGGTGCGGGCGAAGGCGGGCTGTGCCATGGGCCGATAACGCATGGCCCCCAGCCGCCGGACCGTGCAGCCCTGCACCGGTGCGGCGGTGGAGGTGATGGCCGCCATGACGGTGCCGTCGCGCAGCAGGCGCGTGGTGTGTTCCTCGTCCTCGCGATGGATGTCGAACGACACCCCGGCGGCGGCACGGCCGAGCGCGGGAATGACCCACGTCTGCAATGAATCGGCATTGACGGCTATGGGAATGACCACCCGGGCGGCGCCGGGCTGGTGCACGTCGCCGAGTTCGCGCGCGGTATCGCCGGTGAGCAGCTGGATCTGGCGGGCCAGTCGCAGCACCGTCAGCCCGGATTCGGTGGGCTGCACCGGTTTGGTGCGCTGCACCAGGATGCGGCCCGCGGCGTCCTCCAGTGCCTTGATGCGCTGGCTGATTGCCGAGGGCGTCACGCTGAGCCTGCGGGCGGCGGCGTCGAAGGTGCCCTCGCTGATGACGGCGTCGAGCGCGCGCAGTTGGTCGAGCTGCAGGTCCATAGTAAGAGATCGTAATGGTGCGTCAGAATCTTTAGCTGGCCTGGTGCTGGACGCCTGCCCTACTTTCGATCGTGTGAACGCATCATCGGCGGCCCTGGCGGCCATCTCGGGACTCGGATTCGGCCTGTCGCTCATTGTGGCGATCGGCGCGCAGAACGCCTTCGTGCTGCGTCAGGGGATCCGGCGCGAGCATGTCCTGCCGGTGGTCGCGGTGTGCATCGGCTCCGATGTGATCCTCATGATCCTGGGTGTCGCGGGCTTCGGGGCGATCGTGAACTCGGCCCCGATGGTCATGACCATCGCCAGGTACGCGGGGGCGGCCTTCCTGCTGGGCTATGCCGTGCTCGCCGCCAAGCGCGCGTTCTCCGCCTCGGCCCTGTCCGCGGGCGGCGGCGCGCCCATCGCGCTGGGCGCGGCCGTGGCCACCTGCCTGGCCGTCACCTGGCTCAACCCGCACGCCTATCTGGACACGGTCGTGCTGCTGGGTTCCTTCGCCAATACCTATGCCACCCCGGATCGCTGGTTCCTCACCGCGGGAGCCATTGCGGGCAGCCTGATCTGGTTCGTCTCGCTCGGTTTCGGCGCGCGGCTGCTGGCCCCGGTCTTCGCGAAGCCGCGCGCGTGGCGGGTGCTGGATTCGATGATCGCGCTTGTCATGACGGGTCTCGCTGTCGGTTTGCTGGTGAGCTGACACCACAGGCGGCAGTGACGACGGTCACGGTAGGGCCTGTCACGTGCCGGCGCGCGCCGGTGTCTCATGGGGCATGCAGCAAGAACAGAACAAGGCGACCTTCAAACTCCTGCACGATGTGGTGAGTACCGGTGACATGGAACTGATCTCGAAGACCATCCGCGAGATCACCCAGCCGGACGCCATCCTCAATGTTCCGTTCCCGGTCGACCATTCGGGCGCGGCGGGGCTCGAGCAGATCATGCGCGCCTTCGTGACCGGCTATCCCGACATCGAGCTGGACGTCGTGGACTTGATCGCCGAGGGCGACAAGGTGGTCGGCCGGACCGTCGTCACCGGCACCAATGACGGCGCGTTCCTGGGCCGCCCGGCGACCGGGAAAGCCGTGCGGTACAACGAGATCTTCATCATGCGTTTCACCGACGGCCGGATCGCCGAGGTGTGGGGTGTGGCCGACACCCTCACCCAGCTGATCCAGCTGGGTGTCGTCACCCTGTAGGAGATCGGTTTCAGGGCACGGCTTTCCATGCGCCGATGTAGTTGCCGTTGTTGTTTCCATTGGTGGGCAGGCAATAGACCGCTCGGCCGCTGGAGGACTTGGCGACGACATCCTTCTTGAGATTGCAGATCTGGCCGGGCTCGTGCGTTCCGCTGGCCACGGGGCCCGGGCTGTCCCACACATAGGTCGGTGTGGTCGATCCCGCGCGGCGGGAGCACAGCAGCTGGGTGCCATTCGGGGCGTAGCCGAAGGTCCCAGCTTCGCTCGCGTTGCATGGGAATCCGAGCGAGGGCGTGCTGACCGACAGCCAGCGGAGCGTGCCGTCTCCGGCCGCGTTGCAGGTCAGGACCGATCCGTCGCCGGCGACAGCGGTCTGGCCGGGCTGGGTGCAGGTCCCGCTGACCGCGGCCGCGCTGGTCGTCGGGGCGGTCGTGGTGGTGGTCGTGGTGGTGGCCGTGTCGGGCGCCGTGGTCACCTCGGCCACCTGTGCGGTCGTCGTGGGTGACGCGGATGTGGTGGTCGTGAGCAGGATTCGCGTCGGCGCGGGGCCCTTCGTGGCGTTCGGGGCCGCGTCCCAGCTGCCGTGGCCGGACAGGAGCAGGCCGCCGATGGCCAGCAACGCTACGACGATCGTGGCCGTGAGACCGATGATCACGTACCGGCTGGCCTGCGAATTTCGCGGCCGGCCGCCTGGTCCGGCCTGCTGCCCGTCGTGGTCGTCGCGCACCGCGTCGAACACGACGGTGTCCTGCGTCCACAGCTCGTCGTGCGGATGATAGCCCGGTGGTATCGAATTGCCGCTCATCCCAATAGCTCTCGTCTCGGTGGTCCCGCTGTGATCACCGGGCACACCGAAGGGTAAACGCGGCGGCCGCGCTGTGGTAGCCGAAGTTTCAGCGGCGGATGTCGGCCAGCCGCACCGGCTTGCCCTGATGCCGGGACAGCTCGCAGGCCTCGGCGATGTAGAAGGCCTCCAGGGCGTCGGCGGGCGGGCACGGATTGGCCAGCCGGCCGGTGATCACACCCACGAAGGTGGTCAGCTCCTCGGTGTAGGCGGCGTGGAACCGGTCCATGAAGCCCGGATAGGCGGGCAGGGCCGACGGCGCCTGGCCGGGTTCGACCGAGTGCAGCGGGGCGCGCTCGTCGAGCCCGACGATGGCATTGCCCTTGGAGCCCAGCACTTCCAGCCGCACGTCGTAGCCCGCGCCGTTGTAGCGGCTGAGCGCCACATTGGCCAGTGAGCCGTCGTCGAGACGCAGCACCACCGCGGCGGTGTCGACATCGTCCGCGTCGGCGAAGAACCGCTCCCCGCGATTGGATCCGGTGGCGTAGACCTCCACCACCTCGCGGCCGCTGACCCAGCGGATGATGTCGAAATCGTGGACGCCGCAATCACGGAACAGCCCGCCCGAGCGCGGAATGTACTCGGCGGGCGGTGGCGCGGGGTCGAGGGTGGTGGCGCGCAGGGTGTGGATCCAGCCCAGGTCCCCGGCGGCGACGGCGGCGCGCGCGGCCCGGTATCCGGCGTCGAAGCGGCGCTGGAAGCCGATCTGGACCGGGACGGTCGAGCGCTCCACGTGTTCGACCACCCGCAGCGTGCCCAGAATGTCGGCGGCGATGGGCTTTTCGCAGAAGACCGGGATGCCGCGGTCGACGGCGGCGGTGATGAGGGCCGGATGGGAGTCGGTGGCGGTGGTGATGACCAGGCCGTCGATACCGGCGGCGAAGAGCGCCTCGATATCGGGCGCGTACTGGACCTCGAGTTTGTCGGCGGTGGCGCGGGCGCGTTCGGCATCGGTGTCGGTGACGGCGACCGTACCCACACCCGGCAGGGCCCTGAGGGTTTCGGCGTGGGAGGTGCCGATGCGGCCGGTGCCGGCGAGGCCCACTGTGATCGGGGACATGGCGATGGCTCCTGTCAGTCGCGGGGTGGGGCGGTGGTCGAGCGGACGACCAGTGACGGTTCCAGGCGTTTGCGCACCGGATCGGTGCGGTCGGCGCGCAGTCGCTCGGTGAGGGCCTCCACGGCCAGCCGCCCGATGCGGGTGCGCGGCTGGTCGATGGTGGTGAGCGCGACGTGCCGCAGCGTCGCCAGCGAGGTGTTGTCGTAGCCGACGACCGAAACGTCCTCGGGCACACGCAGTCCCGCCTGTTCGAGCGCGGCCATCGCGCCCACGGCGTTGAAATCGTTGCCGCACACCAGTGCGGTGGGAAAAGCGCTGGGGGAGAAGATGTTCAGCAGGGTGCGGACGGCGGCCGCGCCCGCCTCGTCGGTGTGCTCGCTGGGAATCACCATGGGTTCGAGGTGGTAGCGGGTCATGGCGGTGGTGTAGCCCTTGCGCCGCGGCGGCGCCGCGAAGGCCGCGCCGCCGTCGAGGTGCACGATGCGCCGATGCCCCAGGGCGACAAGGTGATCCACGGCCAGTGTCGCGCCGAGCTCGCCGTCGTCGTTGACCGTGTCCACGGCCGGGCTGGTGGAAGTGCGCGAGACCAGGACGACCGGGCAGCTCGTCGCCGCGTCGCGAATGGCGGAGGCCGGCAGCACCGGGGAGAGCAGGATGACCCCGCCCGGGCGGAAGCCCAGCAGGCTCTCCAGCGCGGTCCGTTCCCGTGTCGCGCTGCGCCGGCCGGTATTGAGGATGAGCTCGAGCCCGGCCTGCTGTGCCGCCTCGTCCATGCCCTCGACGACATCGGCGAAGAAGGGATTGCGCAGGTCGGACACCATGA
Source organism: Nocardia sp. NPDC046763 (assembly GCF_040645495.1). Taxonomy (NCBI): domain Bacteria; kingdom Bacillati; phylum Actinomycetota; class Actinomycetes; order Mycobacteriales; family Nocardiaceae; genus Nocardia; species Nocardia sp. NPDC046763. The sequence continues at coordinate 100,570 of NZ_JBEYYI010000013.1, forward strand.
CGCCGACGATATTGGAGGTCCGGCTGGCCAGCGACCGTGCCATGGCGTGCGGCTGGTAGCCGAGTTCGGCGGCCGCGGTGAGCACCGCGCGGCGGCGGTGCTCGCTGACCTTGGGGGAGTTCCGCATGACCAGCGAGACCAGCGCCCGGGAGACGCCGGCGCGGGCGGCGACGTCCTCCATGGTCGGTCTGGTCATGGTCGCCTCCCGTCGGTATCGATGTGTGTCGCACGCTACAGCGTTGCCGTGGGTGGAGGCAATGGAGCGCTCTAATCGGATATTCTGGACACCGGTATCCGGCCTCGTTTCGCCTGGAAGACAGCATTTTCCGCGTTTACGCAGTACTTTTCCGCACATGTCGGACCCTTGACACGAGAGTGAGCCACGTTACATTGTTGGAGCGCTCCAACGAGCCTCACCGATGGCCAACGACGGGTCTGGGAAGTGCCGATGACCGAACCGCTGCATCCACTGCGTATCACCCCCTTGCGTATCGCCGCCGCGCCGATCTCCTGGGGAGTCTGCGAGGTCCCCGGCTGGGGGCATGTCCTGGAACCGGACATCGTCCTGGCCGAGATGGCAGACCTCGGCATCACCGCCACCGAGTTCGGCCCGCCCGGCTACCTACCCGATGACCCCGTCGAGCTACGAAAGACCCTGAACACCTACGGTATTGCGCCGATCGGCGGCTTCCTCGCCCTGGCACTGCACCGCGAACCCGACCGGGCCGCGGCCGCCGCCCGCGCCGCGGCCGAGCGGTTCGCGGCCGCTGGCGCCGAGATCCTGGTGCTGGCCGCCGCCACCGGGCAGGACGGGTACGACATCCGGACACCTCTCGGCGATCGCGAATGGCGGACCCTCATCGACACCGCAGCCGCGGTCGGCGAGATCGCCGCCGCACAGGGCCTGCGCGTCGCCCTGCACCCGCATGTGGGCACCCACGTCGAGACGGCCGCCGAGGTCGATCGCTTTCTCGCCGACTCCGAGCTGGACCTGTGTGTGGACACCGGGCACCTGCTCATCGGCGGCACCGACCCGGTCGATCTGGTCCGCCGTCACGCGGATCGCCTCGGGCACATCCACCTCAAGGATGTCCGCGCGGCCATGGCCGCCGAAGTGCGCAGCGGGAGTATCGAATACAGCGAGGCCGTCCGGCAGGGGCTCTACGTTCCGCTGGGTACCGGAGATGTCGATATCGCGGCCCTGGTCCACGCGGCGCACGCCGGGGGATACCGGGGCTGGTACGTGATCGAGCAGGACACCGCATTGGGTCCCGGCGCTACCGCCGCGGGTCCGACGGATGATGCTCGGCAAAGTCTGAGACACCTGGCCGAGATCGGCGCTGCTCTCGCCACGGCTCGGATTTAGTGGGGAGGTGACGACGATGATGTCCGCAATCTCCCGATCGCGCCGCCCCCGCTGGCTGCGCCTGTCGCCCTGGCTCGCGGCGGCGGCCGTGCTCGCCGCCTGCAGCGGCCCCGGTGCCGATGTCACTGGACCCGCCCAGGCCCCCGTCGCGGTGGGCACGCTGAAGTCGGTGGCGGTGGTGACCCACGGCTCGCCCGGTGACGCCTTCTGGAACGTGGTCAAGAACGGTGCGGAAGCCGCCGGGAAGGACCTCGGCGTCCGGGTCGAGTACAACTCCTCGGGCGATCCGACCCAGCAGGCCAAGCTCATCGACAATGCCGTGGCCCAGGGTGTGGACGGGCTGGTGGTGTCCATGGCCAATCCGGACGCGCTGAAGCCGTCGGTCGAGAAGGCCGTCGCCGCCGGGATTCCCGTGGTGACCATCAACTCCGGTGAGGCCGAGAGCGTCCAGTTCGGGGCCATCGGCCATGTCGGCCAGAGTGAGCGCCTGGCCGGTGAATCCGCCGGGAAGCGGCTGGCCGGCGCCGGAAAACACAAGATGCTGTGCGTAATCCACGAGGCCGGGAATGTCGGTGCGAACGAACGCTGCGCCGGCGCGACCCAGGGCTTCGGGGCCGCGACCACGCTGCAGGTGGATATCAACAACCCGACCGATGTGCAGTCGCGCATCAAGGGCGCGCTGGAGGCCGATCGCTCCATCGACGCGGTGCTGACCCTGAATTCGCAGATCGCCGCCCGCGCGGTGGACGCGGTGCGGGAGTCCGCCTCGACGGCGACGGTGGCCACCTTCGACCTGAATTCCGATGTGGTGAGCGCGATCCGGGCCGGGACGCTGTTGTTCGCGGTGGATCAGCAGCAGTACGAGCAGGGCTATCTGCCGGTGGTGATGCTGAAGCTCTACAAGTCGAACCTGAACACCGTGGGCGGCGGCCATCCGGTGCAGACCGGCCCGGCGTTCGTGGACAAGAGCAATGTCGATGCCGTCGCCGCGCTGGTCGGCCAGGGCACGCGGTGAACCGGCCGGGAGACGATGAGATGACAACGACGACAACGACATCCGAGACCACGACGGCCGCGCCACCACCAGATCGGCTGGCCATCCTCAACCGACTGGTGGCCCGCCCCGAGGTGGGCGCGCTGCTGGGCGCGGTGGTGGTGTTCGTGTTCTTCGGTCTCGTCACCACGAAATTCCTGAAGCCACTGGGTATTTCGACTTGGCTGGACGACGCCTCCACGCTCGGCATCATGGCGGTGGCGGTGGCCATGCTCATGATCGGCGGCGAATTCGACCTGTCCACCGGCGTGATGACCGCCTCCACCGCGCTGATCACCGGACTGCTGGCGGTGCACGCGGGCTGGAATGTGTGGCTCGCGCTGGTGGTTTCGCTGGCTTTCGCGCTCACGGTGGGTGCGCTCAACGGGTGGGTGGTGATGCGCACCGGGTTGCCCAGCTTCATCGTCACACTGGGCACCTTCCTGGCATTGCAGGGTCTGAATCTCGGTGTGACGCGCTGGGCCACCGGCACCGTGCAGGTGTCGGGCGTGCGCGGCGCGGACGGATATCAGTCCGCCGGTTGGGTTTTCGCGTCCACCACCAAGATCGGCAATGCCAGCATCCAGGCGTCGGTGGTGTGGTGGATCGTGGTCACCGCCATTGCGGCGATCGTGCTGGCGCGCACCCGGTTCGGCAACTGGATCTTCGCGGTCGGCGGCTCGCTGCCCACCGCCCGCGCGGTGGGCGTGCCGGCCACCCGCACCAAGGTCCTGCTGTTCATGACCACCGCGTTCGCGGGCTGGATCGTGGGCGCGTGCAACCTCATGCGGTTCGCCAGCGTGCAGGCCAATCAGGGTGTGGGACTGGAATTCCAGTACATCATCGCCGCGGTGATCGGCGGCTGCCTGCTCACCGGCGGGTTCGGTTCGGTGGTGGGCGCGGCCATCGGGGCGCTCATCTTCGGCATGGCGCGGCAGGGCATCGTGCTGGCGGGGTGGAACAGCGACTGGTTCATGCTGTTCCTCGGCGTGCTGCTGTTCTCGGCCGTACTGGTGAACAACGCATTCAAGAAGCGGGCGGAAAGGGTACGCCGATGACCGCGACGGACAACGACACCGGGACCGTGGTGCCGCTCATCGAAACGGCCGGCGTCGGAAAGAGTTACGGCGGCGTGGTGGCGCTGCGCGACGTGTCGACGGTGGTGAAAGCCGGTGAGGTCACCTGCGTGCTGGGTGACAACGGCGCGGGCAAATCGACGCTGATCAAGATCCTGGCGGGCGTGCACCAGCACGACACCGGGGAGCTGCGCATCGACGGGCAATCGATGCGGCTGTCCTCGCCGCGTGCGGCGCTGGACCTCGGCATCGCCACCGTCTACCAGGATCTGGCGGTGGTGCCGTTGATGAGCGTATGGCGCAACTTCGTGCTCGGCTCGGAGCCCGTCAAGCGCTATGGCCCGCTCGAGCTGCTGGACCGCAGGCAGGCGCAGGATATCGCGCGAAAAGGTCTGGCGGACATGGGAATCGACATCCCCGATCTGGAGCAGCCGGTCGGCACGCTGTCCGGCGGTCAGCGTCAGTGTGTGGCCATCGCGCGGGCGGTGCACTACGGGGCCAAGGTCCTCATCCTCGACGAGCCGACCGCTGCCCTCGGTGTGAAGCAGGCCGGTGTGGTGCTGCGATATGTCGTGCAGGCGCGCGATCGCGGACTGGGTGTCGTGCTCATCACGCACAACCCGCATCACGCCTACCCGGTCGGCGACCGCTTCCTGCTCCTCAAACGGGGCGCCACGCTGGGCAGCTACGAGAAGTCCACGATCGACCTCACCGAGTTGACCCGGCAGATGGCCGGCGGTGCGGAACTCGAGGCGTTGCAACACGAATTGGAGCGGGTGGTGTCGTGACCGAGCTGGAGGTGCTGACGATCGGCCGGGTCGGCGTCGACCTCTATCCCGAGCAGAGCGGGGTGCCGCTCGCCGAGGTGACGACCTTCGCCAAATTCCTCGGCGGCACGGCCACCAATGTGGCGGTGGCGGCGGCGCGGCTGGGTCGCCGCGCCGCGGTGCTCACCAAGGTAGGGCCGGACGGGTTCGGGGACTTCGTGCGCGACGCCCTCGAGGGGTTCGGGGTGTCGGCGCGGTATGTGGGGACGGCGGCGGGACTGCAGACGCCCGTGGTGTTCTGCGAACTGAAGCCGCCCGCGGACCCACCGCTGCTGTTCTATCGCGCGCCCATCGCGCCGGACCTCACCCTCACCGCGGACGAGATCCCCTGGGACGTGGTCGATTCCGTGCCGCTGCTGTGGGTGACCGGGACCGGGGTGAGCGCCGAACCCGGCCGCACCACCCAGCGGGCCATCCTGGAACGCCGGGCCCGGCGCGGGCATACCGTGCTGGATTTGGACTACCGGCCCATGTTCTGGCCCGACGCCGCGACCGCGCGCGCCGAGATCGGCTGGATGGTCGATCACGTGAACGTGGTGGTGGGCAACCGGACCGAGGTGGAGGTGGCGGTCGGCACCGCCGATCCCGACGTGGCCGCGGACCGGCTGCTGGCCCGCGGGGTCCGGCTGGCCGTGGTCAAGCGCGGCGCGGAGGGCGTGCTGATCGCCACCGGCTCCGAGCGCTGGACGGTGCCGCCCTGCCGGGTGGAGGTGCTGTGCGGGCTCGGCGCGGGCGACGGATTCGGGGGTGCGCTCATCCACGGGCTGCTGTCCGGCTGGGCTCCGCATCGCCTGGCCGCCTACGCCAATGCCGCCGGCGCGCTGGTGGCATCGCGGCTGGCCTGCGCCGACGCCATGCCGACCGATGCCGAGATCGAGGAGATGCTGTGCACCTGACCGATGCGCGGTGGTACGAACTGCTGCACACCCGTGCCACGGACCCCGAGGCCGTCCGGCGCGCCTACGCCGACCGGCGGCGACGCCCGAACCTGCTGTCGGACCGGGGAACCCTGTTCCTGGTGGCGGCCGACCACCCGGCCCGCGGCGCGCTCGGCGTCGGCGCCGACCGCACCGCCATGGCCGACCGCCGCACCCTGCTGGAACGACTGCTCATCGCCCTGGCCAACCCCGCCGTCGACGGCGTGCTCGGCTCGCCCGACATCGTGGAGGAATTGCTGCTGTTGGACGCCGTGCACGAGAAGATCGTCATCGGCTCCATGAACCGCGGCGGGCTGGCGGGCGCCGACTGGGAGATCGACGACCGCTTCACCGGGTACGACGCCGAAGCGCTGGTGAAGTACCGCCTCGACGGCGGTAAAATGCTTCTGCGCCTGGTCGATTCGGATCCCGGCACCATCCCGACCCTGGAGGCCTGCGCCCGCGCGGTCTCCGAACTGGCCGAACACGGGCTCATGGCGATGGTGGAACCCCTGCCCTACGCCCGCGATGCCGACGGCGCGCTGACCATGCACAAGGACGCCGCCTCACTGCAGCGAGCCATTACCGTCGCATCCGGCCTCGGGGTCACCTCCGCCTATACGTGGCTGAAAATCCCTGCCCCCGACGATGTCTCGGTGCTCGACGCCACCACACTCCCCGTCGTCATTCTCGGCGGTGCGCCCTCCGGTGACCCGGAATCCGATCTCGCCTCCTGGGGTGCGGCCCTGCGCCACGATGTCGCGCGTGGCCTGGTGGTGGGCCGCAGCCTGCTCTACCCGCCCGACGGGAATGTCGCCGGCGCGGTCCAGGCCGCCGCGCAGGTACTGGAGGCGGCGCGATGAGCTCACCGCACCCGCTCGGACATATTCGGCCCGCTGCCGGAATCTACTGGCCCGCAGTGATTCCCGTCGCGACACCATGCCTGCCCCGGCACCGGCCCGGCGTGAGCGGCGACATGGCGGGGGAACCTCGGATCGATTGGGCGGGCCGGAAAGGGGTGCGACGATGAAGGACCTGCATCGACCGGCCGGAACGCTGGCGGATTCGGGCGATCCCGTGCTGCTGACGCCGGAGGACGCGGGCTGGGCCTTCGCCGGGCTGCGGGTGCTGCGGCTGGCAGCGGGGGAGCGGCGGGTGGTGAGCACCGGAGACTTCGAAGCCTTTGTCCTGCCACTGGCCGGGGCGTGCACCGTGCGGGTGGACGGGCTGGTGTTCGAACTCGCCGGGCGGGATTCGGTTTTCACCCGCGTGACCGACTTCGCCTACGTGCCGCGCGACGCGGAGGTCGAGCTGACGTCCGTGGGCGGGATCGAGATGGCGTTGCCGATGGCGCGCTGCACGAACCGGCTGGACCCGAAATACGGTCCGGCCGAGCGGGTTCCGGTCGAGGTGCGCGGGGCGGGACGGGCGACGCGTCAGGTCACCAACTTCGGGACGCCGGGCGCGTGGGCGCACGCCGACAAGCTGAACGCGTGCGAACTGCTCACGCCCGACGGGAACTGGTCCTCGTACCCACCGCACAAGCATGACGAGGCCTCCGAGTGCGAGGTCGTCAACGAGGAGATCTACTACTTCCGCATCGCCGCGCGCGACGGAATCACCCCGGGGCCCGAGGGTTTCGGAATGCACCGCACCTACACCGCCGACGGATCGCTCGACGTGAACGTGGCGGTCCGGGACGGGGATGTGTTCCTGGTGCCGCACGGCTACCACGGTCCGTGCACGGCCGCGCCCGGGTACCCCATGTACTACCTGAACGTGCTGGCCGGGCCCGCGCCCGAGCGATCCATGGCCTTCTGCGACGACCCCGCGCACGCCTGGGTGCGGGCGGCTTGGGCGAGCCAGGCGGCGGATCCGCGGTGCCCGGTCACCTCCCACGAAGGACGGCTCGCATGAAGCTCACGACCGCGCAGGCCCTGGTGACCTGGCTGATCGCTCAGCGCTCGGAAACCCTCGAGGGCGCCGAAGTGCCGCTGTTCCCCGCGGCTTTCGGCATCTTCGGGCACGGCAATGTGCTCGGCCTCGGGACCGCGCTGGCCGAGCATCGCGACGAGCTGCCGCTCTGGCGCGGGCACACCGAGGAGGGTATGGCGCTTGCGGCGGTCGGGCTGGCCAAGGCCACGCAGCGGCGGCAGGTCGGGATCGCCACCTCCTCGATCGGGCCGGGTGCGCTGAACATGGTGACGGCCGCCGGTGTGGCACACGCGAATCGGCTGCCCGTGCTGCTGCTCCCGGGGGACACCTTCGTCAGTCGCGCGCCCGATCCGGTGCTGCAGCAGGTCGAGCACTTCGGCGACCCCACGGTCACCGTCAACGACGCGTTTCGTCCGGTGAGCCGTCATTTCGACCGGATCACCCGGCCCGAGCAATTGCTCGCGACACTGCCGCAGACGGCGCGGATCCTCACCGACCCCGCCGAGGCCGGACCCGTGGTGCTGGCCCTGCCGCAGGACGTGCAGGCCGAGACCTACGACTTTCCCGACGCCCTGTTCGAGCCGGTCGTCCATCACGTCCCGCGCCCACGGCCGGATCGGCGCGGCATCACCGAGGCCGCCCGCGTCCTGCGTGCCGCGAAGCGTCCCCTGCTCGTCCTCGGGGGCGGTGTGCGGTACTCCGGTGCGGGCGGGCAGGCGCTGGAATTCGCTCAGCGCCACGGGATTCCGGTGACCGAGACGACGGCGGGTCGCACGCTGGTCCCGCACGACCACCCGCTGTACGCGGGACCGCTGGGCATCACCGGTGCGGCATCGGCGAACACGCTCGCCGCGGCGGCGGACGTGGTGCTGGCGGTCGGTAGCCGCCTACAGGACTTCACCACCGCGTCCTGGACCGTCTTCGCGCCGGAAGTCCGTCTGGTCCACATCAATACCGCACGTTTCGATGCCGTGAAGCATGGCGCGCTGGCCGTGGTCGGCGACGCCGACGCCACCCTGCGCGACCTGGAACCCGAACTGGTCGAGTGGCTCGCCGACCCGGACTGGACGGCACGGGCCGCCGCGGTCCGGGCGGACTGGGACGCGCATATCGACAAACTGCGCGCCCCAACGCCGGGGACGCCCAGCTATGCGCAGATCGTCGGCGCCGTGAACGATCTCAGCGGCGCCTCCGACTACGTCATGACCGCCTCCGGCGGGCTGCCCGGCGAATTGGTCGGCGGCTGGCGCGCGGCCGGCGGCGTACCGAGCATGGATGTCGAATACGGCTTCTCCTGCATGGGATACGAGCTCGCCGGAGCCTGGGGCGCGGCGCTGGCCCGCGCGCAATCCGGCGCCTCGGAACCGGAGGGCCTGGTCACCACCCTGCTCGGGGACGGCTCCTACCTGATGCTCAACTCCGAGCTCTTCTCCGCCGCCTTCGCCGGGCATCCGCTGGTCGCGGTGGTATGCGACAACGACGGGTACGCGGTCATCGCGCGACTGCAGCAGGGACAGGGGGCCGAGCCCTTCAACAACTTCTACGCGGATTGCCGCACCAATCACGCCACCCCGCCCCGGGTCGACTTCGCCGCCCACGCGCGGGCATTGGGTTGCGCGGTGTTCACCGCGAGCGAACTCGGTGAATTCCGCGACGCCTACGCGGGCGCTCGCGACGCCGCCCGCACCGGGCAGCGGCCCGCGGTCGTGGTGGTCCGCACCCGCCCGTCGACCTGGACCGAGGCCGGTGCCTGGTGGGAAGTCGGTGTGCCGCAGCATCTCTCGGGACGCGCGGAATATGACCGGGTGAAGCCCGGGCAGGTGCGGTACACGCATTCCGCATGATCGACGCCGCCACGCGCGGGTGATCGGAAATCCGGGCATCCCGCCGGTTGGGCGACCCGCGCGCCGAATATATGGCAGACTCGGCGCAAACACGCGGACGGTCGTCGATCGGGAAGGCGCGTGCATGGGTTATGGGAGTTTGAAGGTCGCAATGGATCTCAGCGCCATCGAGCGCCAAGTGGCCGCGGATCGCGGGGCCGCGCGGGACCGGACGCCCGAAACCGAGCTGGCACTGGCCACCTCGCTGTGCGAGCTGGCCCGCGCGCTCATGGCCACCAAGAACGACCCGGCCCAGCGGGATCGGTCGGCCTCGGCCCTGGAGCCCGCGCAGGAAGCGGTGCTCATCCGGCTGCGCTGGCTCACCGCCGGGCATGTCACCGCTCCCTTCGCCGCCGAGGTGACCGAGGCGCTGCGGTTGTTCGAACAGGCCGCCCGCACCATCGGGCACCGGGAGCTGGCCACCTCCACCATCCGCAATGCCTGCCAGGCGTATCGGCATGTGGCGCAGAACTATCCGCTCGCGGCGGGCGCGTCCGCGGACGCGCTGTCCAAGTGCAGCGTGTGGCTGTGCCGGCTGGATCCCAAGGCCGCGGTGGCCGCGGGGGAGGACGCGGTGCGCATCCGCGCCGGGCTCTTCGCCGCCGATCCGGATCAGGCGAACCGCTACCTCGCCTCCTTGAACACCCTGCTGCGCACCCTCATGGTGGGCCGCCAGCGCAAGCAGGCGCTGGCCATGTACCGCGAGTGCTACGCGGGCGTCACCACCCCGGCCATGACGCAGCGACTGCGCGAAATCCGGGTCGAGGACATCGGATTCACCAGCAAGACCGTCACCGCCCTGCGCAAGCTGGAATGCGCCACCCTCGAACGCGCGGGCTACCTGACCCAGCAGCAGATCCTCTATCAGACGGCCGGTGATCTGGCCACGATCGAGGAGGTCAACTGGCAGCTGGCGCTGGTCGGCCTCAAGCCGATCGCCGCGGGCGCGCTGCCGGACCAGCCGTCCAAGCCGGTGGAGATCAGCACCTCCTTCGGCGCGCTGAGCGTGCGCTGCTCCTCGCGCAATGCCGTCACCCTGGTGCGCGCGGCCATTCTCGCCGCCTACACCGCCGACGGCGCGCAGCCCGTGCCCAGCTCGGCCTATCTCGGCGTCGACGAAAAGCACTGGAGCACACCCGAACCCGAGCCCAACCGCGCTGAACGACTCGGCGGGGACGTGGTCCTGATCGAAAAGGTCTCCGAGCACTGGGTTTCGGTGAAGAGCCTGAACTGGGAGGTGGCTCCTGTGGGCCGCCACCCGCTGGCGCTGCGTCTGTCCCAGGAGTGGCCGGTCGTCAGCGTCACCACCACCGAGCAGATGTCCTACGAGCTGTGCTGGTACGAAGGCGGCGCCGCCACCCAGTACGCCGCGCTCGGCCTCCCCGCCGCCCAGACGCCGCTCGAAAAGCCGCTGGCCCCCTTGGATTTCAAGGCCCTGTCCGAGTATGGCGCGGACTACGCCTCCGAGACCCAGGTCCGCTCCGCCTTCGGCAATACCACCATGTTCACCAAGCTCACCTGCCTTCCCGGCAGCGGTATCCGCCAGGCCGCCGAGGCCGGGCCGCTCGCCTCGCACGGCTCCAACATTCTGTATTTCCGCGGCGTCGACGAGTAGTCGGCGAGCTGTTCGCGGCCCCACCGGATATCTCCACGAGGTATCCGGTGCTGCCGCGTGCCGCGCTGGGCACTGGTCTCCAAAACTAGAACGTGTTCTAATTCGGTCATGAGCGTTTTCGTGAAGGGCGAGGTCGATCCCGCCTTCCGGGCTGTGCGCGAGGTGTTCGAATCGAGCTTCGCCGACGGGCGGAACACGGGGGCGGCGGTCGCCGTGATCGTGGATGGACGGACGGTCGTCGATCTGTGGGGTGGGGTGGCGGACACGCGGGCGAACACGGCTACCACGCGCTGACCTTCGGGTGGCTGGTCGGCGAATTCGTCCGCAGGCACACGGAATCCACGGTTGGCGACTACGTGCGCCGCCACTTCGGTGAGGATCTGTGGCTCGGCGCGCCACCGCACATCACGCGGCAGGCCGCGCGTACCGCCTTCCCACCCGCCCAGGAGATGGCCTGGACCGACCCCGGCCCGATCGACGCGGACACGGTCACCAGGATGGCCGATGCCTACCGCGACCCCGGCTCACTCGCGATGCGCGCCTCCACGAATCCCGTTGGCTCGTACAACAAGCCGGAGGTCCTGGCGGGTGGCTGGCCCGCCTCCGGCCTGGTCACCACGGCCCGCGCGCTGGCCCGCTTCTACAGTGACCTGGTGAGTGGCGCCCTGCTGCCCATGGCCGTGCTGCGCGACGCGGTGCGTGAACAGGTGCGGGGTCCCGACTCGGTGTTGTTGCTGGAGAGCGCCTTCGGACTCGGATACATGCTCCCGTGCGAGAACCTCATCCTCCCCGAGCCCGCCCGCTCCTCGGTCTTCGGCCACCCGGGCGCCGGCGGCGCACTCGGCCTCGGCGACCTCGACAACCGTGTCGCCATCGCCTTCACCCCGAACCTGCGCCGTGACTGGCTCTCCGGCGACCGCCGCGCCCACGACCTGGTCGCCGCCACCTACACCGCGCTGTAACCGGGGGCGGATGTCGGATGGCGCAAGCCATCCGCCCGGACGGCTATGTGGGCGCGATCAGCGAATCCGCCGAAGTCATCGGAAAATAGCGGCGGCGCTGAGTTCGTTGTCACCATCGTCCGCCCCGCGCTCGACTTCTATGAGCCATATTGGCTCCCTTGGGTTTCGACGCTCTCTTCGCCCAGGGCTCCAGCATCCTCTACTTCCGCGACGCGGACGAACAGCGTTGGCGGGCCGTGGGTCAGTCGCCGAAGACAGCGGATTTGGGGCCGTCGTGGTAGGTGTCGTCCCAGCTGTCGTGGACTGCGGGGCTGGGTAGGGCGCGGTCGGGAGCGTCGCCGAGTTGCTCGACGATGGTGGCGATGCGTGGGTCGGCCTGGATTTCGTTCACCAGGTCCTCGAGTCGGGCCTGGGCCTGGTCGCGGGCTTCGTTGACGAGGCGGGCGATCAGCGGGCCGAGACGGTGCGCATCGAGGATGAGCCGATCGTCGACGGTGAGCGCGACGATGTGGCCGTTCGCTCGGACATCGACATGGATTCCCTCGGAACTCAGCGAAACGTGACTATCGGTCACCGCTTGGGCGAGGCGGTCCATTCGCGTGGACAGCGATTCGGTGTAACCATTGCGGCCTGACAGCGGAGAATTCACCGGACTCCCTCGTTGGATTATTGGATCTGGACTAGTCGATATTGTGCTGTAGGTCGCAAAAGTCTTGTGCACCAACGGCATCGGTGACTTCGTAGCTCGCCGCACCGGCGACGGAATGCTCGCCCAACTCGCCCAGATGAGTCGAGAGAATCTGCAGGGCCAATGCCCCCATGCCGGCACCGAAGGTGCAGGCATGGGGAACCGAGGTGCCTTTCAGGCCGCTCGCGACCGCGGGAAGCGCGGCGTGGGTGGTGATCGCACCCAGACCGGTACCAGCGTCGGAGAAGGTGCCGCCGAGCCTCCGCACGGATTCGGGGTACACCTCGAGGGACGGTTCTCCCATGTCATCTCCCATGAGCAATCTTCGCAACTGTCAGAACGACTATCAGCAGGCCGACCAGGATGAGTGAAATGGCGCCCGGCCGGGTGGGGAATCCTCTATCCGAGGGTGAGTGTTTGCGCCCGTACGCGACCAGCCGGGTAGCCAGATCGCGGTAGTTCCGCAGGAGCATGAGCCCGAGCATCGTGACGCCCGACCCGACCAGGATCCATATCGTGTAGCCGATGTATTCCATGATCACCAGAGCCTGAACATATAGCTGCCGGTCAGCGCGGCGCCCGGTGTTCCGAATCCACCGCCGACTTCGGTGGAGTAATCGTTCAGGTGGCTGAAATCGGGTATGCCACCCCAAGTTTCACCGACCGAGCCGACGACCCCGGGACCCGCTTGACCGGACACGGTGACGCCCCATCCATGGATATAGCCGTCGAGTTGATCCGCGCTCGGAGTATTGCCCTGATTGATCCAGCCTCCGCGTACCACGGGAAGTTCGATGTCGCCGGGTGTCCCGATGCCGATTTGGGGACCGACATAGACATGTCCGTTGCGGGTGATCGTGACGACACCGCCACCGCCGATGAGCCAGGGCGAAAACGCGCCGAAGTCGATCGAGTAGTAGTCGGGCGTACGCAGACCGCCTCCGGAGTTCCCGGGGGCGGGACCGGCGACGCCGGTGAGCGCGGCGAGGCCCTGGAATGCGCCGGTGATATGGCTGGTGGCGCTGTCGAGGGTGTTGCCCAGAAAGCCCAGTGCGGATCGGATGACACCGCTGTGGTGCGATGCGTTTCGCTGCATCGCGCCCATGGTCAGCATTCCGCTGATCGGCCCCAGGGCCGCCGCGAGGAGCTTCTGCGTGGTCGACAGGTGCACCGAACCGTCCTCGGCGACATGGTATCCGGCGTGCTCCGCGTCCTCGATCTTGGTCAGCGTCTGCTGATGACTGGACGTGATCGCCGCGTGCCCGTCCCGCGCGGCGGTGTCCCCGGCCACGAGCGCGTTGATCGTGTGCGTCAGGAAATCGTCGGCCTTGCCGTGCCGCTCCCGCATGGTGTCGCCGCCCGAGCTCAACCAATACTCCGGCGACGCAGCGACATCCGCCGCGACGGTCGCCTGATGCCCGCTCGCGTCCTGATGTCCCTGCCGCCACTCGTCGGCCAGCGTGAGCAGCGGACTCACGTCGAGCGACCGGACCTGACTGACCGTTGGTGTGCCCACGACCCTCCCGAATATGCGATGGCGTAAGTGTCAGAACGTACTTGCGGCAGACGTGGCGGCGCTACGGTCCTAGCGAGTTCCTTACGCCCCTGTGTTATTGGCGGACAGTCGATTTCAGAGCCCCGGGGCTTCACGAACGAGGAAAGCCATGAGTGGGTCCGCCACATGCGGTTGTCCATGCCGCTGCTGTGTCCGCTGGGCCTGGCAGCCCGGGTGTCCGCCGATCGGCACGTTGACGTTCGACGACCTCTGTGCCGCCCTCGTGTCGCTCCTGGGCCGGGTGAGCCGCCCGGCGCGTAGATCCTGGCCACCGACCCGCAGGATCATCGAGCCTGGAGTGGTCGCACTCCATACGGTCCCCTGGGCAGCGGACCCCACGCGGCTCGACACGCGCGGGAACGCGGATTCCGGTAACAGTGATTCAAGTCACTCGTGACCGCTACCCTGTTTTCACCCGGCTGTTCGCGCTGCGTCGCGAAGGGCATTTCGGCTGCGCGAAACGCCGTGGAGAGAAAGGCGTCTCGATAATGAGTACCACTCCGATCGCTGTCCCTCCGGCCGCGCCGGGATCGGCGCCGCCGACCCTGCTCACCGGCCTCTGGCAGCGCAAACTACCGCATTATCCGGACACGCCCACGCGTGCCTGGTACCTGTTCGTCGTGGTGATCACCTCGATCTCGCTCTACTACCAGCAGATCGTGGCGGGTTCGGTGGGCAATCAGCTCATCGCCTATTTCCATCTGACATTCCGGTACTTCGTCGGCATCTTCATCGTGGGCGCGGCGTTCGGCGCGGTGGCCTCGGTGGTGACCGGCCTGCTGGATCGGTGGGGGCGCGCCAATATCGTCGCCTACGGGATGGTGATCTGTTCGCTGCTCACCCTGTTCGCGGTGCCGGCCTGCACCACCAAAGAGCAGTATCTGATCACCTACAGCCTGGTCAGCATTGTGGAGGGCGCGGTGCTGGTCGCGACTCCCGCACTGGTACGCGATTTCTCGCCGCAGCTGGACCGCGCCTCGGCCATGGGGTTCTGGACGCTCGGCCCGGTGCTGGGCGCGCTCGTCACCACCGAGGTGGCCAACCACACCCTGGACGCGCATCCTGACTGGCAGTACGCCTACCGGCTGTGCGGTGCGATCAGCGTGGTGATCGCGCTGCTCGCGCTGGTCGCACTGCGGGAGCTCAATCCCGCGCTGCGCGATCAGATCATGGTGTCGCTGCGCGACCGCGCGCTGATCGAGGCGCGGGCCCGCGGCCTCGACGTGAGCAAGCTGGAACGGCACCAGTGGCGGCAGATGATGCACTTCGACATCGTGGGTTCGGCCTTCGCGATCTCGGTGTTCCTCGCGTTCTTCTACACCATCATCTCGTTCCTCGCGGTGTACATGGCGACCAACTTCGGCTTCACGTCGGCGCAGGCCAATGGGCTCGGCAACTGGTACTGGATCGCGAGCGCGATCACCCTGGTGGCTACCGGCGTCGTGTCCGACCGGCTGAAGGTGCGCAAACCGTTCATGATCTTCGGTTCGGTCGTCAGCATCGTGGGCATCTACACCTTCATGGGCTACACAGACAAGGCCGGCACCGACTACTACACGTTCGCGGCGGTCCTGACCCTGATCGCCATGGGCAGCGGCATCGTCTACGCCACGTGGATGGCCGGTTTCACCGAGACCGTGGAGAAACGCAATCCAGCGGCAACGGCGGTGGGGCTGGCGGTGTGGGGCGGCCTCCTGCGCACGGTCGTCACCCTGGTGCTCTTCGGCCTGCTGGTGGTGGTCACCGCCGCGGGCACGCTGGTGAACTACGGCCCACGGCTGCAGACGATTTCGACCAAGTACCGCGACGAGATCGCGACCATCCAGACGGTCGGCGAGGACACGCTGGCGGCGCTCGGCAAGAATCCGAATGATCAAGCGGCACAGGTGAACGCACTGGTCAAGCTGACCAGGGCCTCGGCCTCGGATGTGCAGACGGCACTGTCGGTGAACGCCAAGTACCCGGACGAACTGGCCACCTTGCAGGCGATCGATCCGCAGGTGCTGGTCAAGCTGATGTTGAACCCCAATGATCAGGCGACCGCGGCGACCGCGGTCGGGCAGGTCGCGCGGAAGTTCAATATCCCGCCGGACCAGGCCATCGCCCGGATCGCGGCCGCCCAGAAGGTTCCGGTCGATCAGCTGGCCGTGGTCTCGCAGGTCGGCCCGCAACTCGCGGCCGCGAGCGCGCAGCTCAAAGCGGTGGGCGCCATACCGGCCGACGATCTGGCATACCTGTCCGCGCACGGCAAGGACGTCCAGCAGGCCAAGGCGGATTCGGCGAAGCAGTGGAAGCGCTGGTGGCTGATCTGCCTGATCGCGCAGGTGGTGTTCCTGCCATTCGTGTTCTTCATGTCCGGGCATTGGAGCCCGAAGAAGGCGGCCCAGGACACGGCCGAGCATGACGCGGCCGTGCAGCGTGAGCTGGCGACCTTGAACGAGTAGGACGCCGACCGCGTTGACAGCGAAGATTCAGTACAGTTATTGAAGTGACGAATCCGGTAGCCGCGACGTTCGATCTGCTCGGTGATCGCCTGACGCTGACGATCCTGCGGCACGCCTTCGTCGACCACGCGCGCCGGTTCACCCAGTGGGCCGACCGCACCGCAGCGCCGCCCGCCGTGCTCACCGCCCGGCTGGCGGCGCTCGTCGATGCCGGGGTGCTGGTGCGCGCGCCGCGGCCGGGCTCGGCCGATCGCTACGAATACCGGCTCACCGACCTGGGTCTGGCGACCTGGGAGATCCTGGTCTGCGTCTGGTCCTGGCAGCGGGAGTGGACGGCCGAGTGGGCGCTGCTGCCGGAGTTCACGCACACCGGGTGCGGGCATCGCGGCCCGCCGGTCGTCATGTGCCGCGGCTGCGGCCGCGACGTCACCGCCCACGACACCGAGGTGGAACTGGATCGGGATGCGCTGTGGCGCCTCACGTCCGGCCGCCGGCGCTCGGCGCGGGCGGCCGCGCTCACCCGCGGCGACGCGCGTTTCGACGAGATCATGGAGGCCATCGGCGACCGGTGGAGCGCGGCCGTCACCGGGCTGGCCCTGGCCGGGGCGCGGCGGTTCTCGGATTTCCGTGCGGCACTGGGTATCTCGCCGACCACGCTCACCGAACGGCTGGCGCGGCTGGTGGACGTGGGCATCCTGCAGCGGCCCGAGCCGGACGGGCGCGACTATCGGCTGACCCCCCGCGGGCGGGCGCTGTTCGGAGTCTTCGCCTTCCTACTGGCCTGGTCCCAGCGCGCACATCCGGAGACCCCGGAACCGGGTCTGAGCCTCCGCCACAAGGAGTGCGGCGCGGTGTTGGTCCCCGCGCTGCGCTGCCGGGGCTGTGCGGCCGTGCTCGGCCGACGGGACGTGCGCTTCGAGCCGTCGGCCGCACGCCCGGCCCTTGACAGCCCCCAGTGAGACGCGTATCACTTCACTAACTGTAGTGAATCTCGCCGGGTGTCGACTCCCGGTCGCTGGAGGCTTCGCATGCCGCTCAACGAAGAACTCATCGCGCCCGCCGCCGAGGCGCTCACCAACCCGTATCTGGAAGGGCCGTACGCGCCCTGTGCACAGGAGACCACGGCCACGAATCTGACTGTGCTGCACGGGGAACTGCCGGTCGACCTCGATGGCGTCTACGTCCGCAACGGCCCCAATCCACAGTTCGCCCCGATCGGCCGCTACCACTGGTTCGACGGCGATGGCATGCTGCACGCGGTCCACTTCGAGAACGGCCGGGCCACCTACCGCAACCGCTTCATCCGCACCGGCGAGTTCGATGCCGAGCACGCGGCGGGAACCGCGCTGTGGCGCGGCGTGATCGAACCCTGGGACCACAATCCGCCCGGTGATCGCCGCGAACGCAATGCGGCCAATACCGATGTCGTCTACCACCACGGCAATCTGCTGGCCCTGTGGTATCGGGCGGGCAAGCCCTACGCGCTCGACCCGGTCAGCCTCGAGACCCGTGGCGTCGACACCTTCCACGGCACCCTGCGCGGCGAGGTGTCGGCGCACGCCAAGGTGGACGAGCACACCGAGGAACTGCTGTTCTTCGACTACGGCATCCATTCGCCGTATCTGCGCTACGGGGTGGCCGATCCGGGCGGCACGGTCACCCATTTCACCGGGCTGGAACTACCCGGCCCGCGTCTGCCGCACGACATGGCGATCACCGAGAACCATTCGATCCTCATGGATCTGCCGCTCTACAACGATCCGCGCGCGGCCGCGGCCGGCCGCTTCAAGATCCACTTCGACCGCACGCTGCCCAGCCGGTTCGCGGTGCTGCCGCGGTATGGCGAAGGGGCGCAGGCGAAGTGGTTCGAGGCCGAATCCGGCTACATCTATCACACTGTCAATTCGTGGGAGGAGGGCGAGGAGATCGTCCTGGTGGTCTGCCGGGTCTCCGAACCCAGCCCGGTGTCCGACCGCGCTCACCCCCTGGCCCAGCTGCTGGCCTATCTCCGGCCGGAAGCCGCGCTGCACAGATACCGCTTCAACCTCCGCACCGGCGCCACCACCGAGGAGGTCATGGACGACGTCAACACCGAGTTCCCGGCCATCGATCAGGGCCGCACCGGCCGCGCCAGCCGCTACTCGTATCAGATGCGGCTGTCGGTCGACCGCACCATGATCTTCGACGCCGTCATCAAGTACGACATCCGCACGGGCGCAAAGCACACCGCGCCCTTCGGCGACGGCATCTTCGGCAGCGAGCTCACCGTGGTCCCGCGCCCCGGCGGCACCGCCGAGGACGACGCCTGGCTCACCATGTTCGCCCACAACAACCACACCGGTCTCGGCGAGGTGTGGATCTACGACGCCGCCGACCTCACCGCGGGCCCCGTGTGCCGCCTCGGCCTGCCGGTCCGTGTCCCGCTCGGCTTCCACGCCACCTGGGTCAGTGGGGACCGCATGCGCGCCGCCGCCCGCCCGCTCTCCTGAAAAAGGTTGTCCGCGTGCCCCTTCCGCATCTGAGCGTCACCCTTCCGTACTGGCAGAACCGCGCACCCCTGGACGCCCTGCTGGTGGCCGAGGCCGCCGACAAGCTCGGCTTCCACCGGCTCTGGATCGGCGAGATGGCGACCTTCGACGCCTTCGCCCTGGCCACCGCCATCGGCCGCGCCCCGGGCCGGATCCCGCTGTGCCTCGGCCCGCTCGCCGTCGGCGTCCGCAGCCCCGCGACCATCGCCATGGGGACGGCCACCGTTGCCGCCCTCACCGGCCACCCGGTCGACGTCGCCCTGGGCACCTCCAGCACGGTGGTGGTCCGCGACTGGCACGGCCGCCGAAGGCACCGCACCGCACGGCATCTGGAGGAGACGACCCGCATCGTGCGGGCCCTGCTGGCCGGGGAGAAGGTCGAATACGACGGCCTGATCGAACGCGTGCGAGGATTCCGCCTCCGCCTGCCCGCCCTGCGCCCGGCCCGGGCCCGCAGCGTGTACGGACCCGATGCGTCCGCCGAGATCGGTTGGCCCAGTGTGGGATCCGAGCGCGGCCGGGCGTCCTCGAACGGCCATGGTCGAGAACATCGGTCGCGGTTCCCCGCCGACCGGCCGACCGGCGGCGAGATCATCGTCGCGGCCTTCGGCGAGCGGGCGCTCGAGGTCGCCGCGCGCTGCGCCGATCGGGTGGTGCTGAATCTGGTGACACCGGCCCAGGTCGCCCGATGTGTCACCGTGATAGGCGAATTCGCCGCGCGGGCCGGGCGGACGGCACCACCGGTCTCCGTGTGGGTGATCGCGGCCGCCGATCCCGACCCGGACATGTACACGACCGTCCGGCAGGGTGTGGTCGGATACCTGCGCGCCCCCGGGTATGACGCCATGTTCACCGAGGCCGGATTCGGAGACGTGGTCCGGCTGGCGAGCAGCGGAGCCCACCCGCGTGCGGTGCTGGCGGCAATCCCCGACGAATTGCCTGCGGCCGTCGGCATGTTCGGAGATACGCGAACATTGGCGGCCCGCCTGGGCGAGTACGGGGATGCGGGAGCCGACGAGGTGGTCATCGTTCCGGTGACGACGGTCGACGACCCGGCCGGATATCGGACCCTCGACGTGCTCACCGGGATCTGTACGGGTTCGGTCCCCGGAGTACCGGACACTGGCGAGGAAGAGTCCGACCCGGACTCGGTAGAACAGCGGAGGCATATCGATGAGTGAGGCGTTCGTCTATGACGCGGTGCGGTTGCCGCGAGGGCGGGTGCGCAAGGGCGGGGGCACCTTGGCGGAGGTACCGCCATACGAGTTGTTCGGGCAGTTGCTGGCGGCGCTGGAGGAGCGGGGATGTCCGCCGGCGGCGGTCGACGACGTGCTGGTCGGGGTGAGTACCGCGGTCGGGGAGCAGGGCGCGAATATGGCCCGGGCCGCGGTGTTGTGGGCGGGCTGGCCGGATTCCGTGCCGGGTGCAGTGGTTTCGCGACTCTGCTGTTCCGGTTTGGACGCGGTGGAGAGCGCGGCGGCGCGGGTGGCGGCCGGGTTCGCGGATGTGATCGTCGCGGGCGGGGTGGAGTCGATGTCGCGGGTGCC
This sequence comes from Nocardia sp. NPDC046763, assembly GCF_040645495.1. NCBI lineage: Bacteria > Bacillati > Actinomycetota > Actinomycetes > Mycobacteriales > Nocardiaceae > Nocardia > Nocardia sp. NPDC046763. The sequence continues at coordinate 120,946 of NZ_JBEYYI010000013.1, forward strand.
GATGCTGGCGGATCGGCCCGCCATCGCCGGGGACGCCGATCTGGGGGAGCGGACCGGGTTCGTCACCATCGGGGTGTCGGCGGATCTCACGGCGGCCGAGTACGGCATCACCCGGCCGGAGCTGGACGCCTTCGCGGTGCGGTCGCATCGAAAGGCCGGCAGCGCAGCCACATCGGCGTCGGTGATCCCGGCACGCAAGGGCGGTACCGTGCTCCTCGCCGCCGACGAGGGCGCGCGGCCGGACGCGTGTGCGTCGGCCTTCGCCGCGCTGCCGACCCTGTTCGGAGCCGATCCGTCCTGGGAGCGGGTGGCCCGGCGCACGCCGCAGGCGCGGCGTCCCGTCGCGGGGCTGCACACCATTGCCACCGCGCCGCAGCTGGCCGACGGGGCTTCGGCTCTGCTGCTGGGCAATCGGCGCGCCGAGCACATGCTCGGGCGGCCACCGGCGGCGCAGATCGTGGGCACGGCCCAGACGGCCGTCCGCTCACCGCTGCTGACCGCTCCGACCAGCGCGGCCCGGGTGGCCCTGCAACGGGCGGGCATCTCGCCCGCGCAGCTGGACGTGATCGAGGTGAACGAATCCTTCGCCGTCACACCGCTGGTGCTCATGCGTGAGCTCGGAGTGGACGCGTCCCGGGTGAATCCGTCCGGCGGTGCGGTGGCGGTCGGTCATCCGCTCGGCGCGACCGGGGGGATCCTCATCGCCCAGGCGCTGGACGAGCTGCGCCGCCGCGACGGCGAGCACGCGCTGGTCGCCATTCCCGCCGCGCTCGGGCTCGGCTCGGCCGTGGTGCTGCGTCGTATGACCTGACCCGCGGCGCGCCGTCACCGGACCAGCTGCGCCGTCACCGGACCAACTCATCACCAGGGAACTCCGATGGTCGAAATCTCCTCCTCCGCAACGACGTCCCCCGCCCGCCCGGTGCACGGCTGCCATCCGGCGGACACGGTGCGCACCTATCTCGACCGCGGCTGGTGGCAGCCCGAGACGATTCCCGACGTCTTCCGCCACCGCGTCACCGAGGCCCCCGACGCGCCCGCCATCACCGACCCGGCCAACCTGGCCGACCTGACCGGCGCGCACGCCCGCACCCTCACCTGGCGCGAACTCGACGATCACGTCACCGATATTGCGGCGGTCCTGCTGGACAACGGGATTCGCCAGGGCTCCACCGTCGCGATCCAACTGCCCAATTCGATCGCCCTGACCGCCGCATACCTCGCCCTGTGGCGGCTGGGCGCGGTGGCCACGCCGATGCCCGCGTCCTTCCGGCGGCACGAGCTGTCGGGCATTGTCGCCGCGACCGCTGCCGAGGCCGTCATTACCGTTGGGGCGCTGGGAGATCGGGCACTCGCGGCGGAGGCGCTGACCGTCATCGGCGGGCAGGGCGCCGTCTTCGCCTTCGGGCCGGGAGTCCCGGAGCAGGCGATCGCCCTCGACGGCCCGGTCGGCGCAGCCGCTCGCAAGCGCGTGCGCGACTACACCCGTACGCTCCACGTCACCGTCAACGATCGCATCACCATCTGCTGGACCAGCGGCACCGAGGCCGCGCCCAAGGGCATCCCGCGCTGCCACGGCGACTGGCTCGCCGTGGCGGGCGGCGTCCAGGACGGGCTCGGCATGACGCCGGATTCGGTGGTGCTCAACCCCTTTCCCATGGTGAACATGGCCGGATTCGCGGGCTCGTTCCTGCCGTGGCTGCTGGCGGGCGGGCATCTGGTCCAGCATCACCCGCTGGATCTGCCCGTGTTCTTCCGGCAGCTCGCCGAGCACCGGGTCACCCACACGAGCATGCCGCCCGCCCTGCTCACCATGCTGTTGCAGAACGATGCCCTGCGTGCCAGGGCCGACCTGTCCTCGCTGCGCACGGTCGGCTCGGGCGGTGCGCCGCTGCCGCCGCCGGTGGTGCGGCGCTGGCAGGAGGAACTGGGTATCCAGGTGATCAACTTCTTCGGATCCAATGAGGGAGTGAGCCTGCTGGGCGCACCCGCCGACCTACCGGATCCCACCCTGCGCGCCCAGCATCTGCCGTATTACGGTGCGGCCGGGGTGCGCTGGTCCACCAGACTGGCGGAACGGACGGCGGTGAAACTGGTCGACGTCACCACCGGGGCGACGGTCACCGAGATCGGCGGGCGCGGCGAACTGCGCCTGCGCGGCCCGGCCGTCTTCGCCGGCTACCTCCCCGGCACCGCTACCGCCGAGCCGTTCGACGACGAGGGATACCTGTGCAGTGGTGACGTTTTCGAACGGTGCGGCGAGGGCGGCCGGTATCTGCGCTTCGTCGACCGCGTGAAGGAGATCATCATTCGCGGCGGCATGAACATTGCGCCCGCCGAGATCGAGGGCCTGCTCATCGACCATCCCGCGATCGCGGATGTCGCCGTGGTCGGCTACCCCGACGCGGTGCTCGGCGAAAAATGCTGTGCCGTGGTCGTTCCCGTGCCCGGCGCCTCCGTGACCCTTACCGACCTGGTCGAGCATCTGCGGGCCCGCGAGGTGGCCTCGTTCAAACTGCCCGAGCGCCTGGAGCTCACCGACGCGCTCCCGCGCAATCCGGTCGGCAAACTGCTGCGCCGGGAACTACGCGCCCGGCTCTGACCACTCTTCGATAGCAGGAGGACTCCCGTGTCCGTGCACATTCTGGGTGGCGGCCAAACCGATTTCGCCGTCAACTGGCACCGCGTCGGCCTCGGCTTCGACGCCCTGATCCGTGCCGTCCTGGACGAGACGCTCTCCGCCGTCCGCCTCGACGCCACCGCGATCGAGGTGATCCACGTCGGCAATGCCTTCGGCCAATTGTTCACCGGCCAGGGCCATCTCGGCGGCATGCCCGCCACCATCCATCCGGAGCTGTGGGGCATTCCGGCCGCCCGCCACGAAGCCGCCTGCGCCTCCGGCAGCATGGCCGCCCTCGCCGCCATGGCCGATCTCGAATCCGGCCGCCACGACTGCGCACTCGTGATCGGCGCGGAGCTGGAGAAGACCGTCCCCGGCGGGCAGGCGGCCGCCTATATGGGCGCGGCGGCCTGGGCGGGCCACGAGGCACAGGACACCGACCTGGTGTGGCCGACCCAGTTCGCCGCCATCGCGGCGGAATACGACCGACGCTACGGCCTCGACCCCGCGTACCTGCGCGCCATCAGCGCGCTGAATATCGCGAATGCCCGCTCGAATCCCCGTGCCCAGACCAGGAATTGGTCCTACACCGACGCGAGCTTCACCGATGACGACACCGCGAACCCGCCGGTGACCGGCGTCCTGCGCCGCCAGGACTGCAGCCAGATGACCGACGGCGCGGCGGCCGTGATTCTCGTCTCGGACCGGTTCCTGCAGCGGCACAGCAGCATTCGCGCCGATACCACCGCGCTGATCTCAGGCTGGGGCCACCGCACCGTCGGCCTCCCGCTCGACGCGAAGTTCCGCGCTTCGGCCGCCGAACCCTATGTCTTCCCGCACCTGCGTACCGCGGTGCTCGACGCGCTGTCCCGCGCCGGTCTGGCCGACATCCACCAGCTCGGCGGCCTCGAGGTCCACGACTGCTTCTCCATGTCGGAGTACCTGGCCATCGACCACCTCGGCCTCACCGCACCCGGCGAGAGCTGGAAGGCCGTGGAATCCGGTGCCATCGCCCGCACCGGCAGCCTGCCGATCAACCCCGGCGGCGGACTGATCGGCATCGGCCACCCGGTCGGCGCGACCGGAGTCCGTATGCTCCTCGACGCGTACCAGCAGGTCACCGGCCGGGCAGGCGATTGCCAGCTGCCGGGCGTCACCCGCTTCGGCATCGTGAACATCGGCGGCAGCACCACCACGGTCGCGAGCTTCATCGTCGAATCCGCCGCCGATTGACCCCGAGGCGGTGCGGGGTGGCCGGATACTGAGCCGTGCGGGGGTCGCCTGTCACCCGGCGAGTTCTGCTCTCACCCGGCGAGTTTGGCGGGGTCGCGCACTGCGCCCCGGTCGGCCGAGGTGGCCAGCAGGGCATAGGTTTTCAATGCCAGCGAGATCTCACGCTCGCGGTGGCGCGGCCGGTAGCCGCCGTTCGCCTCCAATTCCGCGCGGCGGGCGGCCAATTCGGCGTCGTCGACGTGGAGGGTGAGGGTCCGCGACGGGATGTCGATGGTGATGGTGTCGCCGTCCTCGACCAGCGCCAGCGGTCCGCCGGCCGCCGCCTCGGGCGAGATGTGGCCGATGGAGCAGCCGGAGGAACCGCCCGAGAAGCGACCGTCGGTGATCAGCGCGCACTCCCGGGCCAGGCCCAGGCCCTTGAGATACGAAGTCGGATACAGCATTTCCTGCATGCCCGGCCCGCCGCGCGGACCCTCGTAGCGGATGACCAGCACGTCACCGGCCTTGATCCGGCCCGACAGGATCGCCTCGACCGCATCCTCCTGTGACTCCACCACCACGGCGGGACCGGTGAAGGTGTGCATGTGTGCAGCCACGCCCGCGGACTTCACCACCGCTCCGTCGGGGGACAGGTTGCCGCGCAAGACCGCGAGGCCGCCGTCGCGCGAATGGGCATGGGCGACATCGCGAATGCAGCCCGCCGCGGCATCCAGATCGAGGGTGTGCCAGCGCTCGGACTGGGAGAACGCGCTGGCCGACCGCTTGCCGCCGGGAGCGGCGTGGAACAGTTCCCGCGCCGCCCCGGAGGGGCGCTCGGCGCGCACGTCCCACTCGGTCAGCCACGCATCGAGCGAATCCGCGTGCACCGCATGCACATCGCGGTGCAGCAGTCCGGCCCGGTTCAGCTCGCCGAGCAGCGCCGGAATGCCGCCCGCGCGGTGCACGTCCTCGATCAGATAGTCGCCGTTGGGCGCCACCTTGCACAGGCACGGCACCTGCAACGACATCTTCTCGATATCGGTGAGCGTGTAGTCCAGCCCGGACTCCTGCGCCGCCGCCAGCAGGTGCAGCACCGTGTTGGTGGATCCGCCCATGGCCAGGTCCAGGGCGATCGCATTGTCGAAGGCCTTGTGGGAGGCGATATTCCGGGGCAGGACCGAGGCATCGTCCTCGTCGTAGTAGCGGCGCGCCAGGTCCATGACGGTGCGTCCCGCCGCCCGGTACAGCGCGGCCCGCGCGGTGTGGGTGGCCAGCGTGGTGCCGTTCCCCGGGAGCGCCAGGCCCAGCGCCTCGGTGAGGCAGTTCATGGAGTTGGCGGTGAACATGCCCGCGCACGAGCCGCAGGTCGGACAGGCGTTCTCCTCGATGCGCTCCAGATCCGCGTCGGACACGTCGGGCGAGACCGCCTCGGCCATGGTGACGATGAGGTCGAGCCGGCTGCGCACGGTGCCGTCGACCAGCACCGCGGTGCCGCCCTCCATCGGTCCGCCGGAGACGAACACCGTCGGAATGTTCAGCCGCAGGGCCGCCATGAGCATGCCCGGAGTGATCTTGTCGCAGTTGGAGATGCACACCAGCGCGTCGGCGCAGTGCGCGTTCACCATGTACTCGATCGAATCCGCGATCAGGTCCCGGGATGGCAGCGAGTACAGCATGCCGCTGTGCCCCATGGCGATTCCGTCGTCGACCGCGATGGTGTTGAACTCTCGCGCGATACCGCCCGCGGCCCGCACCGCCTCGGACACCATGCGGCCGACCGGCTGGAGGTGGGTGTGGCCCGGCACGAACTCCGTGAAGCTGTTCGCGATCGCGATGACGGGCTTGCGGCCGATATCCGCCGAGGGCACGCCGCTGGCCCGCATGAGGGCGCGGGCCCCGGCCATGTTCCGTCCGTGCGTGACCGTGCGGGAGCGCAACTCGGGCACGATGCCACCTCCTCCTCAATCTGCAACCAGATGGTTGCAACCGTGTGGTTGGAGTTTGCCACGACCGCCAGCCCAAACGCAACCGTGTGGTTGGAGATGGTTGGATGGACGCCATGGCGTGGGACACCGAGAGGACCAGACGGCTGCTGCTCGAGGCGGCGGTGCTCGAATTCGCCGAACGTGGACCTGACGGCGCCCGGGTGAACGCCATCGCGGCCCGCGCCGGGATCAACAAGGAACGCATCTACCAGTACTTCGGCGACAAACGCGGCCTGTTCGAGGCCGTGCTGACCGATCAGCTCGAGCAGCTCGCCGCCGCCAGCCCGCTGACCGCCGACAAGGCCGGCGACCTGGCGGACTACGCCGGTCACGTCTTCGACTTCCACCGCACCCACCCGCAGTTCCTGCGCCTCATGTACTGGGAAGGGCTGCAGCCGCACGAGGGTCGGCTGCCCGCCGAGTCCGCGCGCGCCTCGCACTACGCGGACAAGGTGGCGGCTCTGGCCGCTGCCCAGCGCGCCGGCACCCTGCCCGACGACGTCGCGCCGGGTTATCTGCTCTACGCGGTCGCGGCCCTGGCCGCCTGGTGGTTCGCCGCCCCGCAGGTGGTGCGGATGATCCTGGGCGCGGACGCCGACGATCCGGAAACCCTGCGCGCGGCATTGGTCGCGCTGGTGCGCCGGCTCGAGGTCCGGGCCTGACGGCGCGTCACTCCCCGGAGGCGATGTCCGCGACGAACAGCGGGAACCGGCGGGCGGCGATCCGGGCGGGGAACGGGACTTCCAGGCCCGCCTCGCCGCGGCCGACTATCCGGGGGTTGACGAGTTTGTACTGGCGAAAAGCGTGGGAGGTAGCGGCTTCTCCGGCGGCGAGAACGTTCTTGATCCAATCGGTCCGGCCATGGCCCATGACCACATAGAGCGAGCCGTCGAAGCGAAAAGCGTTGACCGGTGTGGAATACGCTCGGCCCGACTTGCGGCCGCGGTGTTCGATCACGGCGAACCCGGGCAGATACGGCGCGAGCGGGCGAACCACCGGGTTCATGTACCTGACCTGCAAGCGGTCCAGCCACGCCGGGAACATGTTGGGTTCGGTCGTCGGCATTTCGGTTTCCCCTGTCCACGCCTGATGTCTCGGACAGGCTACAACCTCTCTCCCGGCCAGCGAGGATTCGGCGCGTCGCCGCGAATTCCGCGTATAGGAGGAGCGACGGCATCACCGGCTCCGGCCCCCGACGACATGCCGCTCGACGGAGTCACCCTGGTAACCCCGGGAAGGTCGCCGTCGGAGGTCGGCTGCTGCGTGCGGTATTCGCTCAGCTCTTGGCCGCGGGCTCGGTGGTCTGCCCGTCTTCGGCGTGCTCGGTGGTGTCGGCCGCACGCTCCGCCTTGATGTCGGCCTGCCACTTCTCGAAATCGGTTCGCATCACTGCGATCTGATGTTCGATGGCTTCCCTGGTGTCCGACCACCACTTCTGGGCGACGTCCCGCAGCTCCGCCGTGGTCTTCTCGAACTCGCTGCCCTCGCGCTCGAAGGTCGCCTCCAGCTCCTTCCGACGCGCCTGGAGCGCGGCGCGGTTCTGCTCGCGCGCCGCGGTGGACGACTCCTCGAACCGCTTCACCTGTGCGGCGAGGTCCATCAGTGATTCCGACAACGGCTTCATGGTCTCTTCCTCTCGAATCTCTTGATCCGCGTTGGGGATCCGGCATCGGCCACCACCAAGCCTGGCTTCCGCGACCGGCGGGTCCAAGGGCAGAACGTCCTCTGAAATACCTGCCACTCGGCATCGATTGCCCGCCCGCCGCGTTGCGTCGGTCGAAATCAGCCGACGGTAAGGGCATCCGACAATGCGGTGAGGACAGGGGCGCAGCCGGTGTCGATAATGAGGGTGGCCAGGGCGTCGGCACGGGTGCCGCCACGGTTCAGGATGATCAGCGGTCGGCCGGATTTGGCGGTGCGGCGGGCGAAGCGGAGACCGGACATGACCGTCAGGGACGAGCCGACGACCAGGAGGGCGTCGGCGGAGTCCACCAGGTCGAGGGCCGCCGCGACGCGAGGTTTGGGGACCGATTCGCCGAAGTAGACGATGTCGGGTTTGAGGAGGCCGCCGCAGTGCAGGCAGTCGACCATGCGGAAGGCGTCGGTGTCGGTCACGACGGCGTCGGCGTCCGGCGCGACTTCGAGGCCGTCGAGCGGGAACGAGTCGGCGAAGCCGGGATTGGCTGCCTCGAGACGATCGGCCAGAGCCATGCGCGACGTGAGGGCGTCGCAGGCGAGGCAGCGGACGCGGGCGTAGACACCGTGCAGATCGATGACCCTGCGATGACCGGCCTTGGTGTGCAGCAGGTCCACGTTCTGGGTGATGAGGCCGCTGACGAGGCCGGCACGTTCCAGCCGGGCCAGCGCCCGATGCGACGGATTCGGCCGGGCCGCGTCCATGCGCCGCCATCCGACGTGATTGCGGGCCCAATAGCGTTTGCGGAACAGCTGATCGCCGATGAACTGCTGATAGGTCATCGGCGTCCGGGGCGGGGCGTCGGCGCTGCGGTAATCCGGAATGCCGCTGTCCGTGGAGATGCCCGCGCCCGTGAGCACGGCCAGGCGACGGCCGGAGACCAGGTCCAGCAGGCGATCGAGCTGCTGCGCGGAACCGGAATCGGGCATGCGGCCAGCCTACGACGCACCCGTCGTGTGTGGCCGGTCATGTCGTGTCACATCCGAGGGCTCTGCGTCGTCACTTCGGCGGGACGCCACCGCGGCGGCGGCGCGACACGAAGGAGATGGTCATCATGGCGAAGACGGTTCTGGTCACCGGCGGCATAAGCTCGCCGCCGCGTGAGCGCACGGCATGCGGAAACCGATGTCAGCGCGGTCCGTTGGTGTTGAGGTACACCACCGAACCGTCGAACCGGCCGTGCGCGTTCATGTCCAGCAGCGCGGCCATGGCCTTCGCGGTGTAGACCGGCTCCAGCTGCATGTGCTCCCGATCCTCCGAGAGCGCCTGTGCCGTAGCTGCTTCCGGCATCGGATAGCCGTATCCCGGACCGAGGTAGTCGGTGACGATGTCCAGATTGCCGGTGGGGGAGAGGCTCTCGGGTAACCGCGCGCCGCGCGCCCGCAGCAGCCGCTCGGTGCGGCCCGCCAGCTTGGCGAGCGCCGGTTCGTCGAGGCGCAGCGTGTCGTTCACGACCACACCCACCACCCGCGTTCGCAATTCGGCCAGCCGCAAGCCGAGTGACAGCCCCGCCGCCGTCCCGCCCGATCCGACCGGGATCACGATGTGGCTCGGCTCCGGCAGGTCCCCGGTACGCACCTGATCCGCCAATTCCAGTGCGGCCTCGACATATCCGAGCGCACCGACCGGTGACGACCCGCCCGCGGGCAGGAAGTAGGGCGGCCGCAGGCCGGTGAAATGCCGGGCCAGCAGATACGGCGCACTCACAATCGTGCGCGCCTTGGTGTGGGTGAAGTGCAGCTCGGCTCCCGAGGCCCGCAATCGCTCGAGCTGCGCCCGCACATGCTCGTCGACCGGCTGATCCACCAGCGCCAGAACGGTTTTCAGTCCGTGTTCGCGTCCATAGAGCGCGGTCGCCAGCCCCCAGTTGGTGCCCAGCCCGCCCACCGTCACGATGGTGGTCCGTCGTCGGCGCAGTGCGTCGGGCAGTAGCCATTCCAGCTTGCGGACCTTGTTGCCACCCCAGCCGCCGTCACCGAAAGCGCTGTCGTCCTTGAGCCAGATGTCCGAGCCCGCCGTGTCGAGCGACTCCAGCCTCCGCACCGGCGTCGGGCCGGTCCCCAGCCTCACGTGGGGCAGAGTCCGCTGGAGCTCGGGATAGCGGCGATGCAGGTGCGGGGTCATCGCGCCAACCCTATCGACTGTCCAGTTTTTCGACGAGTGTGGCGGGCAGCACACGGGTGCCGGTTTCGCTCCTGCTACGTTCCGAACTGTCATTAACTTCGGCAAGGAGATTTCATGCCTGGTGTAACCGATCGCGTCGTCATTGTCACCGGAGCCGGTGGCGGACTGGGCCGGGAGTACGCATTGTTGCTCGCCGGTGAGGGCGCGCTGGTCGTCGTCAACGACCTGGGCGGTGCGCGCGACGGCTCCGGATCCGGCCACAATATGGCCGACGCCGTGGTCGAGGAGATCCGCGCGGCCGGCGGCACCGCCGTCGCCAACTACGACAGCGTCGCCACCGAGGATGGTGCGAAGGCGCTGGTCCAGACCGCGATCGACAGCTTCGGCACGGTGCACGGCGTGGTCAACAACGCGGGCATCCTGCGCGACATGAGCTTCGTGAAGATGACCTCCGAGGCCTTCGAGGCCGTGCAGCGCGTGCACCTGTTCGGCTCGTTCTACGTCACCCACGCCGCCTGGCCGCACTTCCGTGAGCAGGGTTTCGGCCGCGTCGTCATGGCCACCTCCACCTCCGGCCTGTACGGCAACTTCGGCCAGGCCAATTACGGCGCAGCCAAACTCGGCCTGGTCGGCATGATGAACACCCTCGCCATCGAGGGCCGCAAGTACGACATCACCGTCAATGCCGTCGCGCCCATGGCCGCCACCCGCATGACCGCCGACATCGCCTCGGCCGAGATGCTCGAGAAGCTGCCGCCGGCCCAGGTCGCGCCCATCGTCGGCCACCTGATGAGCGAGGACTGCACCGACTCCGGCATGGTGCTGGTGGTCGGCGGCGGCTCGGTGCAGCGGGCCCAGCTGTTCGCAAACCAGCCCGTGTTCTTCAGTGAGGTCCCGACGGTGGACCAGGTGCGGGAGAATTGGAGCCGTATTACCGATATGTCCGACGCTCGGCCCGGGGTGAACCCAGCGGGCTGAGCCTGCCCGAGGAGCCTCGCCATGAGCGAGAACACGTGGGACGCGCTGGTTGTCGGAGCCGGAGCGGGCGGGCTGTGCGCGGCCGCCCGGCTCTCGCACCACGGCTACCGCACCCTGGTGGTCGAACGCCTGGACCGGATCGGCGGGCGGGCCTCCACCACCGAACTCGACGGTTTCATCGTCAATACCGGCGCGGTCGTCGTCGAACTCGGCGGCATCACCGAACGGACCTTCGCGGAGGTGGGCGCGAAATTCGAAGTGCGCCCGGCGGATCCGCCGATCCTGTTCCGCATCAACGGCCGTGACGTGGATGTCGCCAGCGGTGGCTGGGGGCTGCTCATCTCCCAGCTGACCCGGCAGGGGGCCAAGTTGCTCACCGGAACCGGCGCGGCCCGCACCGAGGGCGAGCTGCCCGACCGGGAACTGTCCACCGCCGACTGGGTGCGGCGTTATACCAAAAACGATGCGGTGCAAGGCATATTCCGCAATATGTGCGGCTCGATCTTCGCCGTCGGCTCGGAGGAGCTCCCCGCGCGCGTGTTCCTCACCTACTTCACCCGCACGTCCGCGTTCAAGAAGCTCGGCTTCTGCCCGGACGGCACCATCGGCCTCTGGAAGGCCCTGGCGGAGGTGGTGGAACGCAATGGGGGACAGGTGCGTCTGGGCAGCGAGGTGCAGCAGCTGCTCGTCGAGGACGATCGCGTCACCGGGGCCCGCATCCGGCACGGGAGCGAAACCTCCGATGTCTCCTGCGCTTTCGCGGTCAGCGACATCGGGCCGTCGGCCACACTGGATCTCGTCGGCCCCGAACACTTTCCGTCCGACTACGTCGGGTCGGTGCTGCAACGCGATCTGCCCTGCGCCATGATCTCGGTCAACTTCGCCAGCCGGGAACCGCTCATCGACGCCCCCGGCCTGCTCAGCTTCGCCCGCACCAGACGGCTGTGCTACGTCGCCAACTTCACCGCCACCTGCCCGGAGATGGCCCCCGAGGGCTGGCACCTCTACGTCGGCACCGGGGTGCCCAAGCCGTCGGTGGGCGATTTCGACTCCGAGGCCGAAACCGCGCTCGTGCTCCAGGATCTGCGCGCGGAGATCCCGGGCTTCGACACGGCCCGCATTCTGTCCATCGCGGTCACCCGCGACGACTGGCCACCCCAGCGCACGGTCGCCGGCTACGACCTACCCCACGACACCCCGATCGCGAATCTCTGGAATGTCGGCGACGCGGTCAAGGAGTACGCCAACGGCGGCATCACCGCCTGCACCGAGACTGCGAAGATCGTCGTCGACGAGATCATCGCCAGCGGCGTGGGTCGATCCGCAACGTGACAACTGATTTCGTGGCGACGAGGGTAACTCCTGGGGCACCCCGGATCGGTTCGGCGCCTGACCGGCGGCACGCATGCGCGACCGGCAACGGCTCGTCAGCCGGGCGCTGAAGTCCCGGGGAGGCGGATCAGCTCGGTGATCCCGGGCAGCCGGTCCACCATGGCCACAACGTAATCCGCGACGATCCCGATCAGCACGGGCCGTTCGACCTTCAGGCCGCCGTCGAGCCACACCAGGATCAGCTCGGCCGCGCCGCCGGTGATCAGCTGGGCCAGTGCGGTCAGGGCGGTGTCGTCGCCCTCGGGAATGTCGAGCAGGACCCGCGTCTGCTCGATGAGCAGCTGCGCCACCCGGCGCATGCCCTCGAAGCGGCGGCGCATGAGCATCTCGCTGCCATAGGCCTGGGCGAAGGCGATGTTCGCCCGGCGGGGATCGTCGGTCACCGTGATGATGAGCGCCGCCACCCCGGCCCGAAGTTTCTCCTCGGGCCCGCCGGGAGTCTCGGTCATGGCCGTCCGAGCCTGCTCGAGGGCCGCGCCCTGCACCTCGTCCAGCAGCGTGGAGGCCAGCGCGTCCAGACCGGTGAAGGATTCGTAGAAGAAGCGCGGTCCCACCTTCGCCTGCTCACACACCCCGCGCACGGTGAGCGCGGCCAGCCCCTGCGTGCCGACGATCTCGAGGGCCGCGTCCAGCAGCCGTCGACGGCGCTGCTCGCGACGCTCGTCGGTCGTGGTGCCGCGATAGGTCCCGTTGAAAGCTCGCGTCACCCTGACAGCTTGGCACAGAAATCGGGAAACGACCGTTTACGGAAATCATCGTTTCCGCTACCGTTGAGGCATGGCTGTGCGAAAAGCCGTGGTGAACCATCGAATTCAGTGCCGCGCCGCCGGGGTACTGGAGCGCTATCCCAGCGTGCCGCGGGCACTGGCGACACCGCCGCCCGGCAGCGGGCTCAAACCGGTCATGGGTGATTTCGGCCCGCCCGGCATCGGCCACGTGGTGAGCACGCTAGCCGACCCCCTCACCTTCAGCCGCGACCGCATGCGCCGCTACGGCCCCGTGCAGTGGATGGGCGTCTTCGGGCGGCAGGTGGTCGGCATCGGCAGCCCGGCGGCCGTGGAGGAGGTGCTGCTGGACCGCAAGCACGTGCTCTCCGCGCAGCAGGGCTGGGAATTCCTCATCGGCCCGTTCTTCCGCGGTGGAATCCTGCTGCGCGACTTCGACGATCACGCCTACCACCGCCGCATCCTGCAGCAGGCCTTCACCCGGCCGCGGCTCATCGGCTACCTCAACCTCACCACCCCGCGCATCGTGCGCGGCGTCGACTCCTGGCTGCCCGCCCCCGATTTCCCGCTCTACGACCACGTCAAGCGCATGCTGCTGGAACAGGCCACCGTGGTCTTCGCGGGCGCGGAACTCGGACCCGAGGGCACCCGCCTGTCCCAGGCCTTCGAGGACGCCGTGCACGGCGGCAAGGCCATCATCCGCACCAATATGCCCGGCGGCGTGTGGAATCGGGGCCTGCGCGGCCGCCGGCTGCTCGAGGAATACTTCCGCCGGGAACTGCCCGCTAAGCGCGCCGGCCACGGCGAGGACCTGTTCAGCGTGCTCTGCCACGCCGAGACCGAGGACGGCGAATCCTTCACCGACGCCGACATCGTCGACCACATGATCTTCGTCATGATGGCCGCCCACGACACCAGCACCCTGGCCATCTCCATGCTGGCCTACGAGCTGGCCCGGCACCCGGAATGGCAGCAGCGGCTGCGCAAGGAATCGGAGGCGCTGGGCAAACCCACCCTCGACTACGCCGACCTGGACCGGCTGCCCGCCCTGGAGATGGCCTTCCGCGAGACCCTGCGCATGTACGCGCCGGTCGGCCAGATGGTGCGAGAAGCGCTGGAGGACACCGAGATCGCCGGGTACTTCATCCCCAAGGGCGCGCTGGTCATGGTCGGCTCGTACTCGATGATGCGCAGTGAGGAGTACTGGCACGACCCGGACGTCTTCGACCCCGAACGCTTCGATCCCGCACGCGCAGAGGACAAGTCGCACCGCTTCGCCTGGCCGCCCTTCGGCGGCGGCGCGCACAAGTGCATCGGCCGGTACTTCGGCGGCATGACCGTCAAGGCCACCATGCACCGCATGCTGCTGAACTACCGCTGGAGCGTGCCGGACGGCTACCGGGTGCCCCTGGTCGCCGGCACCGGCCCGACGCCGGCGGACGGCCTGCCGATCCACCTGCGCCGGCTCTGAGCCTCACCCGCGCCCGCGGACGACCGCCGTACGGCGGCTCACCGGACGTCGCGTGGAATCCCGAGTTCGATGTCCAGGTAGCGCAATTCCGGATCGCGGCGGCGGCCGTTGCGGAACGCCCGGAACACCAGATCCTGCGGATGCCCGACGGTGAACACCTCGGTGAAGGTGGCCACCGTCCGCCGTGGCGCGCCCTCCAGGCTGGGATTGAACCCGGCCTTGGCGAGCGGCCCCTCCCAGATGAGCGCCGCCCCGCCGGGCACGCTGTGCGGGGCGAAACTCCAGCCCAGTTCGCGCATGCGCCGGTCGAACTCGCCCGCGCCCAGTCCGGCCACATCCCAGCCGCTGGCCTCGTTGAAAAGCTGCCTGCCGTGCAGGAATTGGACGAAGCACGGATCCGGGCCGGGGTGCGGGGTGCTGAGAGTGATCACCCCGTCCCACGGCAGCGTGGTCAGCGCCCAGCCCAGCCTGTCCTCGAAATCGGCCCAGTTCGAACACACCACCGGCGCCTCGCGCTCGCTGGGGCGGTCGGCGGGCAGGCCGTAGCTGCCGCTGCCGGGCGCGTCCATGCTCCAGGTGGCGAAACGCAGCCGGTCCCCGTCCATGTCGAGGCCGTCGCGCAGCACCGCCACCACGGATTCGGCGACGCCGCGTCGATGGTCCACCGACTCGCCGCGCTGCCATCCGGTGCTCCATTCGCGCGCCAGCCGCGGCTGCTGGTGCACCCGCTGCATGGCCCGCCACTGCGGATCCGGTGCGGTGGCATCGGATTCCGAGGGCAGCGGAACCGGATCCCAGGTGCCGTCGGGCTGGGCGCGCAGCACGGTCAGCAGTGCTTCGGCGTCGGCGACGTCGTCGGGGACGGCCACCAGCACCTCGATCTCGGTGCCCTGTTGTGCGAAATGCACACGGCGGCCGGTGAGTTCGTCACGAACTTGAACGAAGCGCGGGTTCCATCCGAGTCCGGACTCGTCGGCGTCCTCGTCCTCGTCGAGAAAAAACGGCATCCATTCGAGCAGCACATCCCATCCCTGCGAACCCACCTTGCCTCCCTCCGGGTTCTCGCCAACCTACCCGCCGGCCACCCTTCGTGCCCGCCGGTGGGTACCGGCCGGGCTGTGCACTGTGGTAGAACCTGTTCTAGTTTTTCCACCTGAAGGACCGCGAATGAACTGGTACACCGGCAATACCGTCTACGACACCGTGCTCACGATCGCTTTCGCGTTCGCAGCTTTCGTGCTGATCGGCGGCCTCTTCGGGCAGAGCCCCTACGGCCGCTTCGCCACCGCCAAACTCGGACTCAATCTCAATCCGAAGCTCGGCTGGTGGTTGATGGAGATTCCGGCCACCGTGGTCTTCGCCGTCGCGTACCTCAGCGGTCCGCGCCGCTTCGAGCCGACTTCCCTGGTGCTGGCGGCCATCTGGATTCTGCACTACGGCAACCGCGGCTGGTTCTTCCCCCTCTCCATTCGCCAAGTGCCCGGCAAGACCAGCAGTTTCAATGTTTCCGTGCTCGGCATGGGCATGTTCGTGACCGCGCTGCACGGCTATCTCAATGGTGCGCTCTTCAGCCACGATTATCTCGGGCAGTACGGCACGGGCTGGCTGACCGACCCGCGCTTCATCATCGGGCTGATCGTCTACCTCTGCGGTTTCGCGCTGCTGGTGAGTTCCGAGGGGATCGTGCGGAATCTTCGCGACAAGAACAACCCGGGGGCAACGGAATACAAGATCCCGTACGGTCTGGGATTCCGATTCGTCACCAGCCCCACCTATCTCGGCGAACTGGTCGCCTGGGGCGGATTCGCCATCCTCACCTGGGCGCTGCCCGGCGTGGTCATCTTCCTGATCACCTTCGGCAACCTGGTGCCGCGCGCCTTCGCCACCCACACCTGGTACCGGGAGAAGTTCGAGGACTACCCCGCGCAGCGAAAAGCGCTGGTGCCGTTCGTCATCTAGCGTCGCCGAGCGCGCCGTGGCGCAGCGCCTTGTCGCGGTACATGGCGACGTCCACGGCGTGCATCAGCTCGTCGATGGCGGTGGAATCGGTATCCACCAGCGCGGTGCCGATGCTCGCGCCCACCTGCACCAGCAGCCCCGCCACGTCGAACGGATCGCGCAGCGCGGCCAGCAGGCTGTCCGCGACAGTGTCCAATTCGTCCTGACCTGAGCAGTTTTCGACCAGGACGATGAACTCGTCGCCGCCCAGCCGCGCCGCCACCCCGTTCGGTGGCAGGGCCCGGCGCAGCCGCTGGCCCACGTCGCACAGCACCCGGTCGCCCGCGGTGTGGCCACGCCGGTCGTTGATCTCCTTGAAGCCGTCCAGATCCAGGTAGCAGACCCCGACCTGGCCGGTGGCCGCGGCGAGACGGTCGAAGAACAGCAGGCGGTTGGGCAGGCCGGTGAGCGAATCGTGATGGGCGTCGTACCAGAGCTGATCGGCAAGCTGCTTGCGGTCGGTGACATCGACGGTGACACCGATCAGGAAGCGCGGCTTGCCTTCGCTGTCGCGGACCACCGTCATGGACAGGTCGATGACGGTGTGCGTGCCGTCCGGCTTGGTGTGCTTGGTCTCGAAGCGGAAGCGGTCGATCTCACCCGAGAGCAGACGCTGGAACAGGGAGAACGCCTCACCCATGTTCTCGGGGCCGAGAATGTCGGCCACGCTGCGGCCGGGCATGGACTCGGCGGGCACGCCCAGGGTTTCGGCGAAGGCGTTGTTGACGTCGACCACCTTGCCGGTGGCGGCATCGACGGTGCCGATACCCACCGATGCCCCCTCGAAGATGGCCTGAAACCGCGCCTCGGACAGCTGCCGGCGCGCCTCGGCCTCCTGGACCGCGGTGAGGGCGGCTGCGAGTGTCGTCTCCTGTTCGGCCAGCGCCACACTGCGCAGCCCGGCGGTGAATTCGGCGGCGAATTCCGCCGCCAGCTCGATGGCGCGATCGCGGACCGGCCCGTAGTCCGCGCAGCCGGGGTCGGGGCAGGCGTCGGTCACCAGGTCCTTGCACAGCACCAGCACCGAGCGGTGCACGGCCAGCGGGTCGCGGTAGTTGGCGGCCACCAGGGCGACCGCGGCCTCCCGCGCCACCGACATGTCCCCGGTGCCGCGCACGGCCGCGATCAGGCGCTCACCGAAACCGTCGAGCAACTCCTCCACCTGGGCCCGGGTGAGCGTCGGCGCGACCGCGCCGTCGAGAGCGGCGGCCCATCGGACCGCCAACTCGTGTGCTGCCACCGGTGACCCCCTGCCCCTGACTCGTCCGAACCACTCAGGCCTTGCGGCCCACACCCGCCAGTCCCAGCGAACGGCCCGGCGCCTCATGCTGGTCACGGTCGGACTCCGGCCGCCACAGCGGCAATTCCACCACACCGGGCTCGATCGGCTCCCACTTGCCGAACAGCGCGGCGATCTCGCCCCGGCTGCGGAACTGCAGTCCTATCCTGCTCACATTCTGCGAGTTCTCCACCAGCTTCGCCGCGTCGTCCGGGCGGGTGGCCGAGGTGAGATGCGAAATCGCGGCGTAGCTGCCGGTGGGCACGGCGTCGTAGAGCGCGTTGACCTTGTCGATGGGGGCGTAGTCGTCGCTCATCAGGTGCAGGACCGCGATGAGAAGGATGCCGACCGGTTCATTGAAATCGATGATGCCGGTGCCCCGCGCCTGCTCCAGCAGCGCCGCGGGCTCGCGTAGGTCGGCCTCGATGGCGGCGGTCCGGTCATTGCCCCGCAGGATGGCGCGGGAGTGGGCCACGGCCACCGGATCGATATCGGCATAGAGCACCCGGCACTCCGGATCGATGGCCTGCGCCACCTCGTGCACATTCCCCGCGGTCGGAATGCCGGAACCGATGTCGAGGAACTGCCGCACGCCCGAATCCACCAGGAAGCGCACCGCGCGCCGCAGGAAGGCCCGATTGCTCAGCGCCAGCCGCGGCAGGTCGGGGACCAAAGACTTGCCCGCCTCGGCGGCCTGCCGGTCGACCTCGAAATTGTGCGAGCCGCCCAGTAGCGCGTCGTACATCCGCGCGGGGCTCGGCCGGGTCATGTCCACGCCCTCCGGGGCCCATTCCGGTCGTTCCATCCCGAGAATCCCTCCTTGCCGCAACGATCGAGCGCCCGCCGCGGTGCGAGCGGGCCGAGATCCAGGCAAATCCGGTGTTCGGGATCACCCGGACGGTATAGGGCGAATGTTAGTCCCCGTCCACCAGAAACCTTGCAGCGATGCCACTCTCGCCCTGAGGTGGGAGAATGCTCACCTGGCGGTTGACGCCGCGCAGGTGCTGTGCGTGAGCTGGGGCACGCAGATCCCGGTCACATCCGCGAGCAGTAGCCGCCCGCCGAAGGCCAGTGAGCCCAGCGCAATCGCGCCGAAGATCAGCACCCACAGCAGGCCCGGGATCCGGGTCAGGTGGGCCAGCTGGTCGGCGTCGGAGTTCGGCTCGTGCGCGCGATTGCGCTGCAACTCGATCACCGGCCGTACCGCCGCCAGCAGCAGGAACCAGGCCGCCAGATACGCCAGCGCCGCCTGGGTGGTGTCGCTGCCGAACCAGGACACCGCGAACACCACGCCGCCGGTCACCAGGATCGACAGCAAGCCGTACCAGTTGCGCACCTTCACCAGCAGCACCAGCAGCAACGCGATGGTCAGCCACAGCATGAGCGTGATGCGATGCGCGCCCAGCAGCGCCGCGTAGGCCAGCCCCAGCAGCGCGGGTGCGGGGTAGCCGGCCGCGGTCGTCAGGATCATGCCGAGTCCATAGGGTTTCCCGCTCGACACCGTTAGTCCGGAAGTGTCCGAATGCAATCGGATGCCGTTGAGCCTCCGCCCGGTGAGCAGCGCCGTGAACGCGTGCCCGCCCTCGTGGGCGATGGTTACCGCATTGCGCAGAATCCGCCACGTCGGCCGGAATGCCACCAGGAGCAGCGCCACCACACCGGTCCCGACCACTAGTTGCCACGGCGGCGGTGACTGTGTCGTGGACAGCCGATCCACGACCGTGCTGCCCCGCTGAACCAATTCCGCTGTATTCACCGCCGCACCCTATCGACTCCGGCTGAGAGCGACCACGGCTCGCGGCCCGGCGGCGGCCGGTCTCGGCGGCGCACCGGTGCGCGTCCGCCGGGTCGCGGCGGAGCGGAGCAGCTGGGGCACAGGCGAATTCAGTTCACGAAGATGTCAGGTCCCGGACGGCAGATATCAACGCGCACAGCCGTTTTGGGGACTATTCTGCATATCGGCAGTGATACCGGGTGCCCGTCCGGTACTGCCCGGGTGGGTCTCGTCGGTATTCCGAGGCATGGCCCCGAATAGTTGATGCCGCCGGAATCCCATCCCCTGCTCCGGCGGCATCGCCGGGCAGGGGTCCGTCGTCGGTTTCGCCCGCCGCGATTCAGGCCGCGGCGTAGGGCCTCGGATCCGGCGTGGTTTCGTGCTTGGCGTCGGCGCTCGCGCCCGGCGGCCGGTGGGCGCGCAGCCGGAAGGCGATGCGTTCCAGCAGTTCGCGGGTGTGCACCGGCAGGAGCAGGCACTCCGATGCACCCGCGGCCAGGATCGTTTCCAGGGATTCGGGATTGTGGTCGGTGCTGAGCACGATGATGGGCACGGTGGTCCGCGCGCGCAGATCGCGGCACAGCTCGGCCGCCGCGACATCGGGCACCGCCCGGTCCAGCAGGATGACGTCGGGTTTCAGCCGATCCTGTGTGCGCAGGGCCTGCCGCCCGCTGGCCGTCTGGAAGGTGTGGTAGCCCGCCGCGGCGAGCACCAGCACAGTGATCTCGGCGACGGCCGGATTGCTCTCGACCACCAGGATCTTGGCCGGCGCGGTGGCCCGCTCACCCTGTGGTGAACGCGCGTGAGCCGTTGTACTCGATTTCTGGGCACTGTTCATGATTGCGGTCCTCCGCTCGGCGGGATCCCCCGACCCATGCCGTCAACCGTCGAGCGAAACATCACCCCTGGGGCATTCGTTCCGACTTTGCCCTTGTGCAATCGACGGAACCTGACGCTATCTCGTTGCCGGTCCGTTAGGCCAGGAAAATAGGAGAATTCGCCGAACAATCGCTGAAGTCTTCCCGGCCCGGCCACTGGTTGTTTACCTACTAGACACTTCTAATTCACCGCCCGGTTGGCTTGATGGCAAGGTGCCATGGTGACGGCCCGAAGTGGATCGCCCGCTCGGGGCCGGTATCGGCGGGATTATCCGCTCTCACCGGGAGACCACGGCACGACGCTGCCATAGCGGATCAATTGCCCGTAGTGCCGGGGCTCGGCCGGTTTCACCGCGAGGTCGAGTAGCTGTGCGGCCGCCTGCGCCGGAGTGGGTGCGCGGGTGACATCCCACCACAGCGCCGAGGTTGGTGTGTTCATCATCCCCGGGCACACGGCGGCGATCAGGATGTCGCGGGCGAGGTCGCTGTCGCGGCGGGCGCCGGCCAGGGCGCGGACCGCGGCCACCTGCCCGATCTTCGACGGGATGTTCACGAAACCAGGCCAGGCCTCGCTGCGCGCACTGCCGTCGGCCACGGCGTCGCGCCACGCGGCGACCTGGGCATCCACCTCGTCGAGCGAGGTCAGGCCGTCGAAGCGGTGGTGCAGGACCGGGGCGAGATGGTGCAGGGTGCCCAGCCGGCTGGCGACCACGAACAGGCGGCCGCCCGTGCGCAGCAGTGGAGCGAAGGCGCGCAGCAGCCGGGTGGTGCCGAAGTTGTTGACCTCCGCGTAGTCGGCGACGATCCGGCGCGGGTCGTCGTCGGGTCCGACCCGCATGACGGCATTGCCGAACACGATGTCGATGCCGCCGTGGCGGTTTCGCAGTTCGGCCGCGAGGCGGTCGGCCGCGTGCGGGTCGGCCACGTCGAGGAGTTCGCCCTGGACCTGGGCGCCGCCCGCGGGCAGGCTCTGCACGGCGTGCATCACCCGGTCCGGGTTCCGGCCGGTGAGATAGACGGTGTCCGCCGGGCTCAGCCGCTGGGCGAGCCCTTCGGCCAGCGCCAGCCCGAGGCCCTGAGTGGCGCCGGTGACGAGAGCGATTGTGGGGCTTGTCATTCGGATCCTCCGATCGTGTGCATTCGGCTCATGCCAACCACGCTAGAAAGGGCCCTCCCATGTGACCAGCGAGAATCTCTCAGACGTGGTATGCGTGAATGTCATGGCCTTCGGTGATGCGTCCCTGATCGCGTTGCGTGTCTTCCGGGAGGTGGCCGAGCGCGGAACGCTCACCGCTGCGGCGACCGCACTCGGGTACACGCAGTCGGCGGTATCGCGGCAGATCGCCGCGCTGGAGCGGGCGGCGGGCACCGCGCTGCTGCAGCGCCGCCACGACGGGGTGCGGCTGACGTCCGCCGGGCAGGTGGTCGCGCGCCGCGCGGCCGCGGTGATCGACCAGATGGACGCCACGGCAAGGGAATTGGCCGGACTTCCGGAGGATCGGGCCAGCGTGCGGCTGGGCTGGTTCCCGACGGCGGGGGCCTGGCTGGTGCCGCACGCGCTGGCCGAGTTGCGGCGCACGCATCCGGGGATCACGGTGATCACCCGGGAAGCCCGCACGCCCGCGCTGGTCCGGGCGCTGCGCGCGGGCACGATCGATCTCGCGCTGGTGTCCTCGGCGCCGCCGTTCCGCCCGCTCGACAGCGAGACTCCCGCTCTGCTGACGCAGATCCTCGCGGAACGCCCACTGCTGGTGGCGGTTCCGGCGGACCACTCGCTCGCACGGGGCGACTACATCGACGTGCACGACCTGCACGGCCGACACTGGATCGCGGGCTCACACGGCGAGCACGCCATGGGCGTCTGGCCCGGGCTCGGCGAACGCCCCGAGATCGTCCACACCGCCCACGACTGGCTCGCCAAACTCCAGCTCGTCGCCTCCGGCGCCGGAATCACCACCATCCCCGCGTCCGCCCGCCCGGCCCTGCCCGCGGGCGTCCGAGCCCTCCCGGTCCGGGGCGGCCCCACCGAGACCCGCCGCCTGCTGCTGGCCCGCCTGCCCACACCCCTGCCCGACCCCGCGGCCCGCCTCGCGAACGCACTCCGCACCGCCGCTCTGGGCTGATGCCTGCCCGCAGCCCGGGTAGGCCGACCTCCTAGTGGCAATGTACCTGTGCCCCAACGCCTTCAGCCGTAATCAGAAGATCCGCAGGCATCCACATCGCCTCGCTCGCGGGCACCTGGATCAGCTGCGTGGGCGGCTTCGGCGGCGCGCGCGACCAGGACGGTGACCTCGGCTTCGTACCGCGCCTCCCGGAGCGACTGCACCGGTTGTGCATCCGAATCCTGTGGCACGGCAGCCGGATACGCGTCGATATCACCGCCGAGTCGACAACCTACCGACTCGAATCCGGCGACAGCATCACCCTGACCCACCACGGCCGGCGTATCACCCTGACCGACCGCCCGATAACCCTGCCCAACCTGTCGGCGGCTGCGGAATAGGTTCCGATGGCACGACTCCTGTGACGGACCTGCACCGACAGAAGAGGAACGTGGTGTTCCCGAACATGGCCGGGTCGATGCGGTGTCAGGGCCGGTTGCCGGGTATGAGGCTGGCGACCGCGGCGTAGCGGAGCGGGGGAGTGTCCGGCGTGGGTGGTCGGGCCGCGGTGGGGGCGAGAAGGAAGCCGGCGTGGTCGCCGAAATCGGTATGGTCCAGGATCTCGCCGATGAACCAGCCGGCCGTCGCCGTCAGGATCGGCAGCGCGTGCGGCCCTTCTTGCCAATCGCAGTGGTCGAACTTGTCGAGGTCGAGCCCGGTTTCGGAGCCGAAGAGATGCGCCAGGGCAAGGGACTCGTGTGACAGCAGGTGGACCGCCAGGTGGTCTGCCCGGGCCGCGACACGATAGGTGTGGTTTCGTTTCGACAGGCAAACCAGGAACCGGCGCGGCTCGATGCTGACCTGCCCGGAGAACCCCACCAGACAGCCGGCCCGCTGCCCGGTGGCGAGGGTGGTGACGATCCATACCGGAGCATCGGCCGCCGTCATGACGAGATCGAAAGCGCCATTCGCGGTGTCGATCTCGAGTGGCATGGCGCACCTCCCCGCTCGAACGGCTGGTGACGGTGGAGCGACTTCAGACTACACAGACCGACCGGTATGTAAGCTGCTGGCCGGGAATGCCGCGACGAGTCCCGGCAGCTGTGCGGGCAGACCGATGTCGTGGACGGCGAGGACGTCGGTCGCCGGCCGCAGGGCATCGACTTCATCCCGTACCCACTCGAATGACCTTCGTGCGCAGTCGATATCGCTGTCCGACTGCGATCGGATCTCGCGGGCGCCAGGACCGCCGGGTGATCGACCTCGATGATCGGATCGTCGGTGAGATAGGCCGAGGGGCCGGGCATCACGGGCGCGAAGGACGCCGGTACAGCCCGGTGCGCCGGCCGCTACCCACTCACCACCGAGTTGTCGGTGACCGACACCACGGATTCGACGAACGGGAAGGACGCGACGTGCCCGGCAGCGTCCGCTGCGATACCGATCACCAGCGGGCCGGGATAGGCCCCGTACACGACCATCCCACCCAGCGCTCTGAGCAGTTCGTGGAATTTCGTGGCCTCCCCGGCGGTCGTGGTGCACGACTCGCTGAACCGCACTCGATAGACACCTTCGTCGTCCATGGCAGCCTCCTGAGCGATGGTGGATTGACCGGGCGCTAGCGGTTTGCAGGTGCGGGGTACTGCGAAGGATGTCCAGATCCGATGATCGGGCAGTGCGTTACTTCCAGGGCGGTAGTCGCGGTCGGTTCGAGACGCGCCGACAACGATGACGGTACCGCAACGACGAGGTAGGCGAGCAAAACGTGACAGCTGAGGTGGAGCGTCGGCCCGCCTTCGGGCGGCAGAGCGGATCGCCGACGAGATGGTGGGATGGCTATAGGGTTGCCGAGTGAACGAAGCGATCCGGGGACTGCGGGCGGTGCGACATTTCCGGGCGGATCCTGTATCGATCCCCGTGGTCGAGCGCATCGTCGATACGGCCCGCTGGACCGGCTCCGCGCGCAATCGGCAGCCCTGGCGCTTCGTCGCCGTCACCGATCCGGCGGCGCTTGGTGAGCTGTCCCGGCTCGGCGGCTATGCCGTCCATCTCGCCGCCGCGCCCCTGGTGCTGGTCCTGGCCTCTCGGGACAACGGCTTCGCCGACACCGAGTTCGACATGGGCCGGCTGACCCAGTCGCTGTGTCTGGCCGCCGCCGAACAGGGGCTCGGCAGTTGCCCGACCACGCTGTATCCCACCGAGAATGTTTCTCGCGCAGCCGAATTGCTCGAGCTCGCGCCGGGATGGCTGCCGCGGCACGCCATCGCCCTCGGGTACCCGGATCCGCTGCCGACGGGTGCGCCGAATGCGATTCCGAGCGGCAGGCTCTCGGTCGGTGAGCTGCTGACCTGGAAGTAGCGGTCGGATGGTGCTGTGATGCGGACCACCGCGCGTAAGGTTCGTGGCAGATACCCCCAGGGGGTGGCATGCCGAGCAGGGCTATGCTGGCTGACGTGGCCGATCCGCGTGTTGCGCCGCGAGTGACCGGATACGTCCGGCTGCTCGGAGTGCTGGCGCTCCTACTCGGGATCGCCGCCATGCATGCGGGTGTGTTCTCGGCACACGGCAGCACGCTGGGTTCCGAGATGTCCTCGTCGATGGTCGCGATGCCTTCCGCCCCGCAGTCGGGACACGACACGGGGACGCACGGCGACAAGCCCGGCGGGCACGGTCTCGGTCACGCCTGCGAATTCCTCGTCCTCTCGGCGGTGACGGTCGCGATCGGCCTCGTGCTGCCGCACTGGGCCGGCGACCGGCCCCGTGACGCCCGCCCACCGAACTTCCCGACCCTGCGAATCCATCGAGCCCGTCCACCGCCGTGGACGGTCCCCACCCTGGCCGAACTGTCGATTCTGCGGATCTGACAGGTCCGCCGCGCCCACCGGTCGCGGCCGACTTGGTGATCCCGGCCGCCGCCGACCATGGCGCGGTGTGCCCCACATTCGACCAACCAGGGAGAAGTCATGTCCTCCAATCGATTTCCACTCGCGTCGGCACTGAACCGGCGCGGATTCCTAGCGCTCGGAGCGGGTGCCGCGGCGGCCGCGACACTGGCCGCGTGCACGAAGAACACGACAGCCGCGCCCAGCCTCGTGCAGCCCGATTCCGAGGCGGTCCGGGCCGCGGAGGCCGCGCGCCGCACGACCGGCGCCGCCGTCCGCGACGTGACGCTGCGCGCCGAGCCGACCACCGTCGACCTCGGTGGCGTACAGGTGCCGACCTGGGCATTCGGGGGAGCGGTACCCGGCCCGGAAATCCGCATCGCCAAAGGCGAGGTGGTGCGCGCCAGTGTCATCAACGCGCTCCCGGCGCCGACCACGGTGCACTGGCACGGCATCGCCCTGCGCAACGATATGGACGGCGTCCCCGACGTCACCCAGGCGCCGATCGCGGCCGGAGGCAGCTTCGGTTACGAGTTCACCGCGCCGGACTCCGGCACGTACTTCTTCCACCCGCACGTCGGGGTGCAACTCGACCGGGGCCTGTACGCACCCCTCGTCGTCGAGGATCCCGCCGACGGCCGCGACTACGACACCGAAGCCGTTGTGGTGCTCGACGATTGGCTCGACGGCGTGAACGGGCGTGACCCGGACAAGGAGCTGCAGGCCCTGCGGGACAAGGGCATGGCGGGCATGGCCATGGGCGGGATGCCGGGCATGAACCACGACGGCATGACCATGGGCTCGGGCGGAATGTCCACGCCCGCAGACCCGAACACGCCGCTCGGCTCCGACGCCGGCGACGTCACCTACCCGTACTTCCTGATCAACGGCCGCCCGGGCAGCGACCCAGCCGTCGTCACCGCGCGACCGGGGCAGCGCATCCGGCTGCGGATCATCAATGCCGCCGCCGACACGGCGTTCCGGGTCGCCCTCGGCGGACATCAGCTGCGGGTCACCCACACCGACGGCTTCCCGGTGCAGCCGATCACGACCTCCAGTCTGCTCATCAGCATGGGCGAACGCTACGACGTCATCGTCGAACTGGCGGACGGCGTCTTCCCGCTGGTCGCAGCCGCGGAAGGCAAGATCGGCCGCGGTTTCGCGCTGATCCGCACCGGCGGCGGCACGCCACCCCCGGCCGACGTGCAACCGGCCGAACTCGCGGTCGCGCCGCTGACGGCCGATCGCCTCACCGCCGCGGAACCGGTTCGCCTGCAGGCGAAGCGGCCCGATCAGACCCTCGACGTCACCCTCGGCTCCGACATGAAGAAATACGTCTGGACCATCAACGGCAAGGCCTATCCCGACCACACCGCCCTGAATGTCTCCCAGGGGCAACGGATCCGCCTGCGCTTCCGAAACCAGTCCATGATGTACCACCCGATGCACCTGCACGGCCACACCTTCCAGCTCGTCGACCGAGCCGGATCCGGGCTGCGCAAGGACACCTCCATCGTGCTGCCCATGCAGACGGTCGATGTCGACCTCGACGCCGACAACCCCGGTCAATGGATGCTGCACTGCCACAACGCCTACCACGGAGAAGCGGGCATGATGAGCATCCTGTCCTACGTGCGCTGAGCCCGCCCCTGCCCGCCGCAGGTAGGTTCATCCGCATGGCCCGTACGACACCGTCTCAGCCCGAGGAAGCGGACGCCGAGCCCGGTACTCCGGGGCCCGCGGGCTACCGGCGATCCACGGGTTCGGCCCGCGGTACGGCCCGGCGCGACGACCTGCTCGACCGGGTCACCGACGATCTCGCGGCCAACGGCCTGGTGGACTTCTCGCTGCGGCGGGCGGCGCGGGCGGCCGGCACCACCCACAAGGTGCTGCTCTACCACTTCGACGGCGTCGACGACCTGCTCGTGCAGGCGATCGTGGTCTTGCGGGACAGGCGGATCGGCGCCGCCTTCGCGATACTCGACCGGCAGCAACCGACGCTGTCGGCGCGGGTGCGGGCGCTGTGGCCGGTGCTCGTCGACGCGGAAACCGGACTGCGAGTCCTCGATCAGGCCATCGGGCTGGCGATGTACGACCCGCAGCGGCACGCCGCGCTGGGCCGGGAGGCCTCGAAACAGTATCTGCCGCTGTTGCTTTCACTGTGCCCGGTGGCCTGGCCGGAGCGGCGGAAGCGGGAGGTGGCCGAGCTGATCCTGGCGGCCCTGCGCGGCTTCCTGATCGACTGGCTGACCAGTGGGGATACCGCCGGCGCCGAGGCCGGGCTCGAGGCGCTGGCCCGCGCCCTGGACCGGGAAGAAGCCGCCGGCGAATAGTCCTGTCCCGCACGGTATTGCGACGGGGGTCCTCGCCATTGACATGAAGTGAACCAGGTGGTTCACTTCATGTCGTCAAGGACCCACCGAAAGGCCGGTGTGCGAAATGTCCATCGAACGGAAGAAGCGTCGCTTCACCAGTGGCAGTGACGAATGCGCGGCCTGGCACTATCCAGGAACCAACGGCGCCTGCGTGATCATGGCCGGAGCCATCGCGGTCACCAAGGAACCGGGCACCGACCGGTTCGCCGAACGATTCCATCAGGCCGGATTCACCGTCCTCGCCTTCGACTATCGGCACCTCGGCGAAAGTAGCGGCATGCCGCGCCAGGTCGTCCGCGTCCGCGAGCAACTCGACGATTGGCGAGCCGCCATCGAATTCGCCTCGGCCCTAACGGAAGTCGACCCGGCCAAGCTCGCCCTCTGGGGCCACTCGCTGTCCGGCGGCCACGTCCTGAACATCGCGGCACATCACCCGGGCTTGGCCGCCGCGATCGCCCAATCTCCCCATGCCGACGGACCCGCGATCTCCCGCAACGCATCTCGCTACCAGAAGCCCCTCGCCCTGCTGCGTTTCACCGGCCGCGCCCTCCTCGACATCGCGGCCGGTCTGGTCGGCAGCCCACCCGTGCTGATTCCCCTGGTCGGCGACCCGGGAACCGTCGCGGCCCTCACGACACCGGACGCCCCGGACATGCCGCACGCCCTCGACCCCGACGGCAGATACCCGACTTGGCAACAGTCCGTAGCCGCCCGCTCGGCCCTCCGCACCGCGCTCTACCGCCCCGGCCGCCACGCCTCCCACATCCACTGCCCCCTCCTGGTCATCGCCTGCAACCAGGACCAATCCGCCCTCACCGCCCCCGCACTCCGCGTCGCCGCACAAGCCCCGAGGTCAGAGCTGGTCCGCGTACCCGGCGGGCACTACGCGACCTATCTGGAATCGCACGAAGAGACCGTCGAAGCAGAACTGTCCTTCCTGCACCGCCATCTCCTCGCCCCGCGTCCGATCGGTGACGTCATGTCCGGCCAGTCCAAGGAAGCTACCCAGTCCTGACCCGGCTCGAATTCCACTGTCACCAAACCCGCCCGGCCGGGAGAGCGGCCCCTCGATCAGGGGAATAATGTTCTGCCGCAGCACTTTGCGGTCCGCGCTCTGACTGGGCACCGTCACCCTGTACGCCAGCTCCCGGGCTCCTGGGTTCGTGTGCCGTGATCGCAGTGTCGGACACCCGCCGCCGGTCGGCGGCCGCCCCTCGTCGTCAGATCACGCGGTGAGGCGCGGGTTTCGGATGCCCGGCACCATCGTTGCGAGTTCGCGCCACGCAGGTAGCGGGAGGGCGGCTGGGTCGGTGCCGACAACCTGCAGGCAGACGTGATCGGCCCCAGCGGCGAGGTGACGGTCCACTCGTTGCCGAATCGCCTCGAGGCCGCCGTAGGCCACGATCGCGTCCACCAGCCGATCGCTGGGGCCCGCGATGTCGCCGTCATCGAAACCGAGCCGGCGTACGTTCGCCGCCTGGTGCGGAGCCTGCGAGACGTACGCGCCGACATAGGCGCGGGCTGTCGCGCGGGCGCGAGCGAGATCGGTGTCGAGCACCACCGGCTGCTCCACACCGAGGAATGGCTTCGGCCCCAATATCTCTCGTGCTCGCTCGGTGTGCGCGACGGGAGCGAAGTAGGGGTGCGCTCCCCAGGTCCGCTCTCCCGCGAGGGCGAGCATCTTCGGCCCCAGCGCCGCGAGTACCCGGCGCGGCGCCGGATCGGGGACGGGGCCGTGCTGCGGTACCGCGTCCATCGCCTCGAGATAACCCCGCATCAGAGCCAGGGGTTTACCGCCTGCGGGGATTGTGTATCCGCCGGCCTCGACCGCCCGCCCGCCCACTCGATGGCCGCCGATCCCGAGCACGTAGCGACCCGGAAAGGCCTCCCCGAGCGTGCGTTCGGCGGTGGCCATCGTGATCGGATCACGCAGCGCGGCATTGGCGATGCCCGCGGCGACGACGATGCGTTCGGTGGCCGACAGCAGCAGCCATGCCTGGCCGATGGAATCTCGACCGAACCCTTCGCCGAACCACAGAGCACCGAAACCGAGTTCCTCGATCTCCGCGGCGGCCTCCCGCACCAGATTGGCCGGTTGCCTGTCGAAGGCCCATGTCCAGAGGCCGACAGTGCCCACGTCTCGCTGTGTCATGTGTTGCTCCCAATCAAATCGGAGAACTTCTCCGGTTTTCTGTGGGGTACGATACGGAGAACTTCTCCGGAATGCCAGAGGTGGGATGAGATCACACGCGCAACGCAACTACGACCGCGTAATCGCCGCCGCGAGTGCGGTATTCGCCGAGTCGGGTCCCGATGCGTCGCTCAATGAGATCGCCCGCCGCGCCGAGGTCGGCCCCGGCACGCTGTACCGCCACTTCCCGACCCGCCAGGACCTGCAAGCCGCCGTGCTGAAGGAACGCATCGCCGCCCTCGCTCGACACGGGGAAGAACTGTCATCGGCGGCAGATGCCGTTGCCGCGCTTGTGGAATGGCTGCGTGCCCTGCTGGTTCACGCCAAGTCCGACCGGGGTCTCGGAGCGGCGATACTCACCAGCGCGGCCCACTCGGAGGTCGACTGCCACACCGTCATCCGCGAGGCGGCCGTCGAACTCGTGGAGCGAGCCCAACGCGTCGGCGCCGTCCGCGCCGATGTCTCCATCGACGACCTCATCCACCTGGTCGCAGGAATCGGGCTGGCGGCCGCACATGCCTCCGATGCGGGCCAACCCGACCGGCTCCTCGACCTCGCCCTCACGGGCCTCACCACCGTCCCCGGGACGATTGCGATCCACGGGACCGGGTCCGGCGAGGACGCGGTCCCGTAGATCGCAGGCCACGCTCACCGACGGAGGACCTGATGCATTGGGAGACAGCGGTGCTCAGGTGAGTTGGCCGGCCCGCCGCTCATCGAGTCGTCGTCATGGGTTCGGTTCGGCAAGCAACTTCAGGAACACCGTCGCAACGCACGTCGTCGGGAGGACGGCGGAATCGGCGAGGGCAAGTGTCCGGCTCGGCCGTGCGGATCCGTCTGCGATCGCCACTCTCCACTCCATCGATCGCGACGGTTGCATTCGTCCAGCAGTCGACAACTCCGCCGGTCAAGAGTCGCTGATGAGCCTAAAGTTGGCGCAACAGTGGAATCTGGCCGCAGCGTAAGGGAGTCACGACGCGCTGACCTTGACGTTCGGCTGGTTGGTGGCGTATCGAAGGGGGTACAGCTACCGATGTAAGCGGTACGACGACGCGTGGAGAGGCGGTCCAGGTGTCGATGCGTCCTTCGTTGCCGACTCGGCTCTGGCGGGTGCGGCCATGGAACCCGAATCCGCTGCTGCGTGTCTCGGATCGGGCCGAGGTGGTGCTGCGGGCGGTGGCCGTGGTGGTCGTGGTCGCGGCGGTGCCGGTGGCTGGGGCGGTGGGGAGCGTGAGTTATACCGGGGCGCAGGAGCGGATCGCGGCGCAGGATGCGGGGAAGGCCAGGGTGACGGCCACCGAGACCGCGGATGCCGTGCGGCTGCCGGATTCGGATCATTACGCGGGCAATCAGGCGCGGTATCAGGCGCCCGTGCAGTGGAACAGCGACGGCAAGACCGAGACCGCCACCGTGGACGTGCCCGGACCGCAGGTTGCGGGGGCCACGGTGACGGTGTGGATCAAGAACGGGCAGCCGACGCAGGCGCCCGCGCGGCCGGGAGCCGCGGCCGCTGAGGGGATCGGAACCGGGCTCGCGGTGCTGGTCGAGACGTGGTGTGCGGCCGCCGCGACCGTGTGGTTCACGGGCACGGTGTTCGACGCCCGACGCTATGCGCGCTGGGAGCGTGAGTGGCGTGGCATCAATCGGCCGATCGGGAAGGACACCCTGTAGCGGGGTGGGATCGGCTGCGCCGGTTCGGTATTCGCCGTTGATCAGGTTCTGTGGCGGCTCGCCCGCCAGGTAGCGTGCGATCTCCGCGGTGGCGATGGTCCAGCCGCGCTGCAGGTTTCCGCTACTGCTGCCGCCGACGTGCGGGGTGAGCAGCAGCCCCGGTGCGTCCCACAGTGGGTGGTCGGCGGGCAGTGGTTCCGGGTCGGTGACGTCGAGGATGGCGCGCAGCCGGCCGGATTGCAGTTCGGCCAGCAGGTCGTCGGTGCGGACCACAGGGCCGCGGGCGGCATTGACGAGAATCGCGCGGTCGGGCATGCGGGCCAGGAACGCCGCATCGACCATGCCGATGGTGGCCGAGGTGACCGGAACCATGAGCACGACCGCATCGAAATGCGGGAGCAGGTCGGGGATTTCGCCGACGTCGTGCACGCCCTCCCGGGCATGCGTACCGACCAGTTCGACTGTGGTGTCGAAGGGCAGCAGCATGCGCTGCAACTCCGTTGCCAGATCACCCGCACCGATGATCAGGATTCGCTTGCCGTGCAAGGTATCCGTGCGGTGCTGGATCCAGCGGTGTTCGCGCTGGGCCACGGCGAATTCGGTGAATTCCCGGTAGACCGTGAGCAATCCGGTGAGCGTCCACTCGGCGGTGCTCGCCCCGTGCGCACCGCGGCCGGTCGAGATCATCACCTGATCCGGCAGCGCGCCCACCCAGGTTTCGGCGCCCGCGGTCAGCAGCTGCACCAGCCGCAGCTTCGGCAGCGACCGCGCCAGCGCCATGTTCTCCGGCCGATTCGCGAGGAAGGCGGGCACCAGGACCTCCGCCGCATCCGCCCCGGCGGGCAGCGGCTCGCCGAGGGTGTAGCGCAGCGGCCGCGCCCCCTCGAGCCGGGAGACCGCCGCGAAACCATGGTCGTCGGGAACCAGCACCGTCACCGTCATGTCAGGGACGCTAGCCGACCGGGCGAACCTCGGTCGGCGCGGCCGGTCGCGATCAGTATCGCGGATGGGCGAGGTAGCGGGCGGGTGCGCCCAGCAGCCAGCGGATCAGGGCCACGGTCAGCACGATGATCCCGAGGGCGGTGAGGGCCGGGGTGGCGATGAGCCAGCCCGCGTCGAGCAACGCGAGGCCGAGCACGGCGAGCATTCGATTGTCCTCTGCGGACCGGAGTCCTATTTGACGGCGGATTCGGTTTTCGCGGGTGTCCCCGGACGGTTGAGGAAGCGGTTGACCGACCAATTCGGCTTCACGAATACACGTTTCGGCGTCGTCTTGGCCATGGGAACCACCGGCTGCCGGGGCGGCTTCACGTTACGCGCCGCCGTGGCCGCCGGCACCGGTTTCGCGAGTTCCTTTCGCGCCGCAGCCATCTCGCGCCGCGACTGGCGCAGCTCGCGCCGTGCGACCACCCCGCGCCGCGACGTGGTCCAGATTCCGGCCAGCGTGAGGATGAATCCCGCCGTGCCGATACCGCCGATCAGGATCCCGTAGGCGAACAGCAGCCCGGCGGATCCGTGATAAGTGTGGTCGAAAACGGTGAAGCCATTGGGAAGCACATGTGTGCCACCGCTGTTGGCCTGGATCCCGGCCACACCCACGGTCACAGCACCCAGCAGAGCGATGAGCCCGATGATTGTGAACATAGTGGGGCAATGCCCGTTCATCCGCTGGTCAAACCCCGGAACGGTGGGTTTGTCCGGCGAGTCCCATCAGATGTCCGCCGCCGCGACGGTCATGTCCGGCCAGTAGGGCGGCTGCCGGCGCGTGGACCGTAACGAACCGGTCGTTCCCGGCGCGGCGTTGCGACGGAGATGCAACCTGATAGCAAACTCCCGAGCATGTCTCCTTCGCCCGGTTGTCGGCACAGGTAGCGGCGAGGATGGCCGCGTCCGTCCGCCGTGGCCCCGCGCCCATGCTGGCGACCGGGGGGTCGCCGCCGGGCGGGCCCGGGTGGGCGATCGAGATGAAGTGGGACGGGGTCCGCATCATCGCGGTGTGCGAGGGCGGGCAGTGCGGACTGTTCAGCCGCAACGGCAATGACGTCAGCGCGGCGTACCCGGAGATAGTCGCGGGCCTGAAAGCCCTGTCCGGCAAGGGATCTCTGATATTGGACGGCGAGATCGTGGCGCCGGATCGTGACGGCGCACCCTCGTTCGGGTTGTTGCAGCGGCGCATGCATGTGGCGCGGCCGGGGGAGCAGCTGGTGGCGGAGGTGCCGGTGCGGTTCTTCATCTTCGATGTGCTGCGGGTGGATGGGGTCGATGTCACGGGTGAGACGTATCTGCAGCGCCGGGCGCGACTGCTGGAGCTGGACGCGCCCGAACCGCTGTCGGTGCCGCCGCACTGGCTCGATGTGGATGCGGGTCGGTTGCTGGAGGTGGCGCGGGAGCATCGGATCGAGGGGATCGTGTCCAAGCGGACGGATTCGGTGTACCTGCCGGGGCGCCGGTCGCCGGCCTGGATCAAGACACCGCTGCGGCAGAACACCGAAGTGGTGGTGGCGGGTTGGACACCCGGCGCGGGCGGGTTCGGGGCCACGTTCGGGTCGTTGGTCATGGGGGCGCACGATGAAACCGGTCGGCTGGTCTATATCGGGAACGTGGGTACCGGCTTCACCCTGGCCGCCCGCCGCGTACTGCGGCACGCGCTCGACGAGATCGGCGTCTCCGCAAGCCCTTTCGATCAGCCCCCGCCGGAAGCCGCCGCGGGCGGCTGGCACTGGGTCGAACCCGTCCTGGTCGCGGACGTGGAATACCGCGAATTCTCCGGTGAGCGACTGCGCATTCCCAGCTGGAAGGGGCTGCGCACCGACAAGCCCCCAGCCCTCGTCACGGTGCCCCCGGTGCGCTGAGGGGCCGCGGCTGCGGGCTGGACTGAACCGCCAGCGGTGGTTGACGAAGCGCGGAGGGGCATGTCCGGTCGGCATACCCTGATCAGGAAGTTGTACGGATCGCTGTTCAGGGACGGCTCCGACGAAACCGTCGACGCTGTGATCGCCGCATGCGACAGTGCTCGTCACCGTCGCCGCTCTGCTCGCCGTGGAGCTGGTGGCGGGACCGAGGACCGTTCGACGCGACCGAGCTCACCGCTGATCTCACGCGCCGGTCGCGGGGGCCCGGTGGCGCAGATGACGCGCGGCCGCCGCGTCGTCCGATGCGACGGGCTCTTGACGATCGCGTGTGCACCAGCAAGAGCGGTGCCGCCCGCGCCGACACGGTGCCGGCGGTTCGCTGGCGCGGTGCCATCTCAGCGCCGATGCTGGGAGTGAACCATGAGATGCGGCAAGGCAATTGGCGTAATCGCAAGCGATCGACCACAATCGAAGGAATGGGTGGCGTTGGGGCACGAAAGCTGCGCGAGCTCTCGGCTGCAGAGTCACTGAAAAGGCTGGCCGGCGCGCAATACGGGCGAATTGTTTACTCGCGCCGGGGACTTCCGATCATCCGGCCGGTCAATCACATCGTCGAAGAGGATGTCGTGGTGGTGCGGGCGCATCTGGGCGCCAGCCTGCTGCGTGGTGACGGCCAGGTGGTGGCGTACGAGGCCGACTCGTTCGACGAGCACACCCGGCAGGGCTGGAGCGTGATCGTCACCGGCGTCGCGCGGGTGATCATGGATCCCGAACAGGTACAGCGCTACGAGACGCTGCTCGATCCCTGGATCAACCTGCCGATGGATCACGTCATCCGCATCGAGGCCGAGGTCGTCACCGGCCTCGAGCTGATCGACGAGGGCAGCTGACCGCACGCCACGTGCGGTGGCGACTGTGACCCCGCACATACCACTCCGGTAGCGTGGCACGCCGTTGGACCGAGCCCGGCAAACCGCCGGCAGGCTCGGCGCGGCCGGTGGCTCCCGATCACGAACGGCGAGTTCCGGGCGCACGCACGCGAGAGGAACCGCATTTGACAGCCTCGGAAAGGCAGCTACCGGACACCGGTACCGCACCCACGGACGACGAGGGGTATTCCCGCGGCCTGTCGCCGCGCACCATCCAGATGATCGCCATCGGCGGCGCGATCGGCACCGGCCTGTTCTACGGCGCGGGCGGCGCGATCGAGAAGGCCGGCCCGGCGCTCATCCTCTGCTATCTGGCCGCCGGCCTGGCCATCTTCGTGATCATGCGAGCCCTGGGCGAACTGCTCACCTACCGGCCCGTCACCGGCAGCTTCGCCGAATACGCCAATGAGTTCCTGGGCCGCTTCGCGGGCTTCGCCACCGGCTGGACCTACTGGGCGGTCTGGGTGGCCACCTGCATGGCCGAGATCACCGTGGCCGGCAAGTACGTGCAGTACTGGTTCGACATCCCACAGTGGGTGACCGCGCTGGTAGTGCTGGGCATCATGTTCATCGCCAACCTGGTGTCGGTGCGGCTGTTCGGCGAGGGCGAATTCTGGTTCTCCACCATCAAGGTGACCGCCATCGTGGCCATGATCGTGATCGGCGTCGGCGTGCTGATCTTCCACTTCGGCCACGCCACCAACCCGACCGTCACCAACCTGTGGAACGACGGCGGCGTGTTCCCCAACGGTTTCGGGCAGGCGCTGCTGGCCCTGCAGATCGTGGTATTCGCCTACGTCGGTGTGGAATTGGTGGGCGTCACCGCGGGTGAGGCCCGCGACCCCAAGCGCACGCTGCGCAAGGCGATCAACAGCCTGCCGTTGCGCATCGGCCTGTTCTATGTCGGCGCCCTCGTGGTCATCATGTCGGTGTCGAGCTGGCGCACCTTCCACGCGGGCCGCAGCCCGTTCGTGGAGATCTTCGAGCAGATCGGTATCCCGGGCGCGGCCGGCATCATCAATTTCGTGCTGCTGACCGCGGCGCTGTCGTCCTGCAACTCTGGCATCTACTCCACCGGCCGCATGCTGCGCAGCCTCTCGCAGCGCGAGGAGGCCCCGGCCGCCCTGGGCTCGCTGAGCGGGCGATCGGTGCCCGCGGCCGGTATCGCGGTGTCGGCGGCGGTCATGGTGATCGGCGTGGCGGTGAACTACTTCTCGCCGGACAAGGCCTTCGGCTACATCACCTCGGTGTCCACCATGGGCATCATCTTCGTGTGGGGCGTGATCCTGGTCTGTCACCTGCTCTACCGCCTCCGCGTCAAGCAGGGTGTGCTGCCGGGCAGCGACTACCGCCTGCCGGGCGCACCCGTCACCACGGTGCTCGCCCTGGCCTTCCTGGCCCTGGTCGTCGTCCTGCTGTTCTGCACCGAGGACGGCCGCAGCGCCCTCGTGGTCGGTCTGGTCTGGGGCGTCCTGGTCTGCGCGGGCTACCCCCTGCTCTCCCGCAAGCACTCGGGCAGCGCCGTATAACGGCTAGTCTCGGTGGGCATGACGCATGCTCGAGATCGTCGGGGGAGGCAATCGGCTGCGTACGACCCCGCCACGGTGCCGCTACGCCCGACGAGACCCAGCCGGTCCAGACCCCGCCCGCCCGCCGCCCGCAGCCCTCGTGAACGCCCCGAGCGAACACACCGGGCGCTGGCGGCCGGGCGGGTGGCAATGGCCCTGCTGGCGGTCGCGGCGCTGACCGCCACCGGCGCGGCCTGGCGTAGATACCATCAGGAATTGAGCGGGCTGACCATCTCCGGTGTCACTCCGGACGGCCCCAAATCCACCGGCAAGACCCAGAACATTCTGGTCATGGGCCTGGACAGCCGCCTTGACGAGCACGGCAGTCCACTGCCCCAGGACATGTACGACGCGCTCCACGCGGGGGACGACAGCGAGGGCGGCTTCAATGCGAATGTGCTGATTCTGGTGCATATTCCGGGCGACGGCTCCAAATCCACCGCCATCTCCATTCCCCGCGACGACTACGTCACCCTCGATCCCGCGTCCTGCGCCACCTCCCCGTGCAAGGGAAAGATCAAGCAGGCGTACGGATTCGCCTACGCGCGGGCCAAGGACAAGCTCACCGCCGCCGGGGTCAAGGATCCGCTGGAACTCGATCAGAAGTCCCGCGACGCCGGCCGCCTCGCCGAGAGCAATACGGTCGGCAAGTTCCTCGGCAATGTGCCCGTCGACCATTTCGTCGAGATCACCCTGGCCGCCTTCTTCCAGATCGCCGAGGCCGAACAGCCGATCACGGTGTGTCTCAACGAGGACACCTCCGACAGTTACTCGGGCGCCAACTTCAAGAAGGGCAAGCAGCAGATCGACGCCGCGCAGGCCATGGCCTTCGTGCGCCAGCGCCGCGACCCGGATCAGCCGCTGTTCACCGACCTGGACCGCACCCGCCGCCAGCAGGCCTTCATCGTGTCCCTGGCCCGGCAGCTGCAGGACGGTGGCACCCTCGGTAGTCCCACCAAGCTGCGCGCGCTGCTCGATATCGCGAAGCAGAACACCGCCATCGACAGCGGCCTGGACCCACTGTCGTTCGCGCAGCGCGCATCCGCGCTGCTCGACGACGGGCTGTCGCTGTACACGCTGCCGGTCAAGGACTTCGGCACCGACGACGCGGGAGAGTCGATCAATATCGTCGACCCGGACGAGATCAAGGGCATCGTGCGAAACCTGTTGTCCCCGGGCGATTCCGGCACCACCACGACCACCACGCCCGCACCCACCACCACGGCCATCCCGGACGCCACCGGGATCGTGCTGAACGTCGTGAACAGCTCCGGCGAGAACGGCCTGGCCGCCAAGGTCGAACAGGCCCTGGCCACCCAGGGTTTCACGCAGGGCGCCGCGACCACCGGCGCGGCCAGCGACACCACCACGCTCACCTACGGGGCGGGCGCCGAATCCGCCGCCACCGCCCTCGCGGCCCAACTCGGGCTCACCGCCACCGGATCGGCGGCCGTGGAAGCCCGGGCCGTCCAGCTCACCCTCGGTACCGACGCCCGCAGCGGACCTCTCGCGAATGTGCCGATCGACCAGGCCGATCCGGCTACCTCGGCCACCCGCACCAGGACTCCGGCCACCTCCACCACCCCGCCCGCCCCGGTCTCGGCCACCGCGCCCGGCGCCAACGCGCCCGAGGCCACCGATCTGTCGCAGATGGATACCGGCGGCATTCCCTGTGTGAGGTAACCGAATTCGCGCATGCCCCGGGCAGGGCGGGCGTAGCTTTCTTGGTGCAGGCTATGGTTCGAGGGGCGAACATGAACGATCCGCGGCGCTACGTGGTCATCGGCGGGGGATTGGCGGGATTGGCGTCGGCGGTCTGGCTGGCCGAGGCCGGAAAGCAGGTCACGCTCCTGGAACGGCGCGGACGCCTCGGCGGGCGCACCCATGCGCTGGAGGTCGCGCCGCTGCGCGATATCCCCGACAACGGCCAGCACGTGATCGCCAGCGGCTACGAACATCTGTTCCGATACCTGACCAGTGTCGGCACCCGCCAGTACGTGACCTTCCCGCAGCAAGGTGTCCTGCGCTGGCCCGGCGGGCGCACCGCGATCATGGGCACCACCGGTTTTCCCGCGCTGCGGGCCCTGTTCGGCGCGCATCCCGACGCGAGCATCGGCGACCGGCTGCGCGCAGCCACGGCCACCCTCCGGATGGGGTGGCAGTGCCTGCGTCAGCCCGGTGACCTGGCCGACCTCACCACCGACCAGTGGTTCCGGCGGCTCGGCATGCCCGCCACCGCGCGCGAGGCGCTGTGGGACTGGCTGGCGCTGGGCATCGCCGCCGAACCGGTGCGGCAGGAGTCGGCCAAGGTGTTCGCCGACGTGCTGGCCACCGGAATCCGGCTGGGTGTCAGGCATTTGCGGCCCGTCAGCATCGGCTATCCCACCACCGACCTCGACACCCTGTTCGTCTCCGGCGCGCAGCGGGTGTTCGACCGGCACGGGGTGCAGGTGAGGCACCGGGCGGTGGCCCGGCGCATTCGCATCGAGGACGGCGCGGTGACCGGTGTGGTGCTGGCGGGCGGCGAGGTGCAGCCCGCCGACGCCGTGGTGTGCGCGGTGCCCAACTCCTACATCGGCGGCCTGCTCGACGAGCTACCCGAGCACGACCGGATCTATTCGGCCGCCGACAAACTCGGCTACACCCCGATCGTCAGCACCAACCTGTACCTGGACCGCCCACTCGGCACCAAGGCCGCCATGGAGGCGCTCATCGGCGGCGCGGGCATCGTCGACGAGGTCTTCGATCGGCAGCGCATGCACGGGCGCGGCACCCTCGACGGCTGGCTGTACTGCCTGACCACCAGCGGCGCCTACGAGCAGATCCACAAGCCGCACCACGAGGTGGTGGACGAACAGATGGCGTTGCTGCGGCGCTACTATCCCGACGCCGCGGACGCGAAAGTGGTGCACGCGCAGGTGGTTCCGATGCCGCGGGCCACGTTCTCGCAGGTGGTCGGCACCGATGGGCTGCGGCCGGGGCAGCGCACCTCGGTGCCCACGCTGGTGCTGGCGGGGGATTGGACCCGAACCGACTGGTCGGCCACGATGGAGAGCGCCGCCCAGAGCGCGGCGAGGGCCGTGGATCTGCTGCTGGCCCTGCCCGCCGCCCGCCACGTCGACCAAACGGTTTGATTACTCGCGTTCTGCTCGCACCGGCGGCTCCCGGAAGAAGTTCAGGATCAGCCGCGTGATGTCGGCCAGGAACCGTTCACGGGGAATGGGTGGAGCGTCGAGCAGGTAGCGGATGGTCAGATGCTCGACCGTGCGCACCAGCATCCAGGCCGTGGCATCGGCGTCCACCACGACCGGAATCGGATACGGACGCATGGACAGCGCCACCCGGGCCAGCTCGCCGATCTGCTGCTCGAACGCCACCACCGGCCCGTCCGCACCCAGCCGCGGCGTCTGCTCGACCACTGCGCGCAGCAGCTCACGGTCATTGCCCAGGGCGTCCATCAGATACGAAATAGTTTCCGGCACCGACACTTCCGGCGGTCTGCCGATATTCGACAGCACCCGCGCCCGGACCCGCTCTGCCACGTCGCGGGTGTAGCGTTCGATCACCGCAGCCACCACCGCGTCCTTGTTCGGGAAGTACTGATACAGCGAGCCCGGGCTGATCTTCGCCGCCGCGGCAATCCGATTGGTGGAGGCGCCGTCGTAGCCGTGCGTGATCAGCACCTGCTGCCCGGCGTCGACGATGCGCGCCACCATGGCGCGTGAGCGCTCCTGCTGCGGGGTGCGGCGCGGCGGTGGAGCGGGCGTTTTCGGGGTGCGGCGCTTCGATGTCATGGCGTTTCGGGCGAGATTCGGAATGCGAATTGAATGCGAGTAAATAGTCGTGTCAGCGTGGGAAACATGGTGTCACACAGCGCGGTATCGGACCAGGGCAAGGAACCGGCGCACCCTCTCCGACATGATCAGTTGCCGCTCGGGCCGGAAACACTGACCTGGAAGACCTTCGGGTCCCTGTACTTTCTGCCCAGCGCCCTGTTCGTCGGCATGGTGCAGAATATGCATCCGGGGCTCGGGGCCGGCGTGGAATTCCACTCCGAGATCCACGACGAGTTCTATCAGCGGATCCTGCGCTCGCTGTACCCGATCTACGGGGTGGTGTTCGACGGCGGCCGCGCCCGCGACACCGCCCGTGAGATCGTTGGATACCACCGCGACATCAAGGGCGTCGACGCGCGCGGGCGCCGGTATCACGCCCTGGATCCCGGCACCTTCTACTGGGCGCACGCGGTGTTCTTCGTCCAGAACCTGCGCGCCGCAGACCTGTTCATGGGCGGGCTGAACGAGGTCGAGCGCGAACAACTCTGGCGCGAGCACTACCGCTGGTACGAGCTGTACGGCATGAGCATGCGGGTGGTGCCGCCGAGCTGGCCCGCCTTCCAACGCTATTGGTGCGACATGTGCCGCGACACCCTGGAACCGACGAGGGCGGCCCGCGATGTCTTCCATCTCGTGGACACCGTGCCGGTGCCGCCGTTCCCGCTGGTGCGGCAGCTGCCGAAACCACTGTGGGAGCACCTGATCCGCCCGGCCGGCGGACGGTTCTACCGGTTCGTCACCATCGGCCTGTGCGATCCGGAGATCCGCCGCACCATGGGGTTCACCTGGACCGCCCGTGACCAGCGCCGCTTCGACCGGCTGTGCCGGACACTGTCAGCCATGAACCGGGTGACACCCGACTCGGTCAAATACTTCTTCCCCCGCATCCACGCCGCCCGCCGCCGCGTGGCCGGGAAACGTCCCGCGTGGCTGCCGCCGCCCGAAGCGCCCGAAATATTGTGGCCCGCAGCCGAACACCGCGCCGACCCCAAGCACTACTGCCCGGTCCACGCCGACCGCGGTGCCGACTCGATCACCAGATTCCGCCAGCTGACAGGGTTTTGACGCCATGACCGAGGGTCTCGAAGCGACACGGTCGCATCCCTACGATTACTACTACCGCCCGGGCCTGCCGCTGCGCCCGCCACCGCCGCGCGCCGTGCCCTCGAAGCTGTGGTTCGAACCGCGAAAGGCCATGCTGGGTCCGTGGATCGACGTGCGACCCGAGCCCGTCGACACCCCGCGCGCCCGGATGATGGCCGACCACCTCTGGCAGGGTGACGAACCCATGGACGCGCTGGTGGCGGCATTCCGGCGGCTCGGCTCCGCGGGCGGTCGGCGAATGCTCGACCAGGCGCTTGCCCACGGCATCGACAGCGTCGAGGATCCACTGCCGGAACTCGTGAATCTGTTCGCGCTGCTGGACAATCCACCGGGCTGGTACGACCCCGACCTGTGGGAGTACGGCCGCCGGCTCTGGATCAATGTGTCGCTCGCCGGGAAGATGGCGATGGGTGTGCAGGACTTCATGGGTACCTTCGTGGGGGCGGAGGTCGCCTCCGCGGTCGGGCAGACGGGTCGTTTCGTCCGGGATCCCTACCGCCGCAATCTCGAATCCTCGGTCTGGTTCCGCAGTGTCACCGCACCGCGAGCGCTGGAGCGCCGCAACCCGATCTTCCACGACACCGTCCGAGTCCGGCTCATGCACGCCCAGGTCCGTGCGATGCTCCGGCGAACCTGGGGCGATGAGCATTTCGCCGAGCACGGCAACCCCATCTCCACCGCCACCACCATGGGCGCGGCCGTCACCTTCGGTCTGTCACCGATGTGCTTCGACCACGTGCACGGCCGGCGGTGCACCACCCGCCAACTCGACGCGGTCATGCACTACTGGGCTTACATCGCATACGTTTTCGGCGTCCCCGACGAACTCATTCCCCGCAGCGCCGCCGAGGGCATGGAGCAGGCCGACTTCATGGTCGCGACCGCCGGAGTGGCCCCACGGTGGACGGCCACCATGGTGGGTGCGGCCACCCGTCGCTTCACCACGGCCACACCGACCGGTCGCCTCCAAATAGCCGCTACCGCACCGCTTCTGGGTGCGCTGGCCTACTACAGCAGCGAACCCCTGGTCCGCACTCTGCTGGCGGAAACACCCCTGGAGTCGGTACCCCTGCGCCCGTTCGCACAGCTGGTGGGCCTGGCCGCCACCACCGGGGTGCGCCTGCGCGCCCTCGACGACCACCTCCCCGGCGCCCGCGCCCGCATGGTCCGCCGCGCCCGCCACATCGACCCCATGTGGGACCGCAACACCCGGGTGGCCCGCTACCTCGCCGCCCGCGTCGGTATCCGCGGCACGCCCTTCGACCACCACGACACCTCCGCCGAAACCACCCACTGCCCGATCTGATCCGCTAACCCTGCGTCCCGGCAATGCTCAGGTACACGACCATGATCGTGAACAGAAACCACGCCGCCCCCTGCCAGATCGGCCACGCCCGCTCCGCCCGCCACGCCCGGAACGCGATCACCAGCGCCCCGATTCCCCCGAACAACAGAACCCCACCCGGCACCAGCCCCACCACAACCCGGGAGGTGCCATCACACAGGCTCGACCCCGCATTGAGGCATGCAGGCCGTGCCGCCGCCCAAACCAGCACGACGACCGCAACAACCGCGGTCCCGCCGAGCACGGCCAGCACATAGGTGGTCGCATGCCGCAACATCGACGGATCATTCCACCGCTTCTCCACGTCGTTCACCATGACCACACCACCTCCGCTCAGCGCCCGATCCGTACCCACCGGTACCACCATGGTCGTCCTGCACGCCACCTCCCGCCACGCCGAACACCACCGCGTCGTACCCCCTGGCTTCCACCGGATACCGCACTTACATGCGCAAGCCGAATCGAATACCGCGCACCCCCACTTCCCGACCACTCGTTTCGACACGCCCTCGAACAAGACCGAACAGAGAGTGCGGCGCTCCGTTCGGCGGGCACCGGATGACGGCCCGAGACGTGTTCAGCGGGCGTCGGCGGCCAGGCCCAGGCCCAGGCCGACGAGGATGGCGGCGAGGGTGCGCTCGATGCGGCGGCGGATTCCGGTGCGGCGCAGCCAAGCTCCGGCGCGGTCGGCGGCGAGGACGACGCCGATGCACCAGGTGGTGTCGATGGCGAGCTGGATGACGGCC
Organism: Nocardia sp. NPDC046763; assembly: GCF_040645495.1. Lineage (NCBI taxonomy): Bacteria > Bacillati > Actinomycetota > Actinomycetes > Mycobacteriales > Nocardiaceae > Nocardia > Nocardia sp. NPDC046763. The sequence goes on from NZ_JBEYYI010000013.1 coordinate 164,679, forward strand.
AGGATCAGGACCGTGGGGAGGACCGGGCCGCTCGAAGGTAGGAATTGGGGGAGGATCGTCAGGCCGAAGACCGCGGCCTTCGGGTTGGCGGCGATGGAGATCAGCGATGCCCGGAAGGCGGAGGCCGGGGTGCGGCCGCCGGGCAGGGCCGAGGTCAATGCGGCGCCGAAGGCGTCGTCGCCCCGCGATCCGTGCCAGGCCTGGATGCCGAGCCACACCAGCACGACCGCCCCCAGCAGATGAATGCCCACATTCAGCACCTGGTTGGCCACCAGCAGCGCTGACAGCCCCGCGCCGCCCGCCAGCGTCCAGCCGAAGATGCCGATCTCATTGCCCGCCACCGCCGCCAGCCCGGCGGCCCGGCCGTCCCGGACCGACCGCTGCAGGAACAGCGCGGTGGCCGGACCCGGCAGTGCGGCCAGAATCAAACAGGCGAGTGTGAAGGTAGGAAGTACCTCGATCCAATGCGGCATCCGTCGATGCTGTCACCGCCGCCCCGGCCCGGCCAGCGGATTGTGCTGCGCGAGTCGACTTCGCACCCCCATTCGGCGAGTCTCGCCACAACACGCAATCATTCGGCCAGCCGGAACCCGACCCTCGCCTGTCGCCGGCCAAATGCTCCAGCGCCTGCCACCTCGTCCCTCCGAACATGCCGGCCTGCTGCGCCGCCTCGGGCGTGGGCGGATCGCCACGCCGAGGCACAGCCGAAGAGTCAGCCTTCCGAGGTCGCCTGTGCGCCGACCGCCTCGGACAGGTAGTCCTGGCCGCCGACGTACACCGTGTGGCCGGGTGGGGTTTCGAGGGTGGTGGCGTCGGCGACGGCGGTGGCGAAGTCCTCGACGGTCGGCAGGTCGCCCTGGTCGCGCCGGGCAGTGACGGCATCGGGGTCCCGGCGTTCGAGCAGGCGCACGATGATGGTGCCGTCGATCATGTCGCCGGATACCACGGTGAAACCGACACCGCGGCTGGTGAATTCGCCGGTCATGGCGCGCAGGGCGTCCTCGCCGGCGCGCTTGCTCGCGGCGATGGGCTCGTAGCCGGGCGGGACCTCGTGGGTAGGGGAGAAATGGGCCTGGTGGCTGGTAACGAAGACGATGCGACCGCCCGCGGGGAGATGCGGCAGCGCGAGCCGGGTCAGGCGAGCCTGGGCGTCGCGGTTGAGGAGCATGGCGTAGCCGGGGGCTGCGTCGCGTTCCAATCCGCCGGAGGCGTTGAGCACCAACACATCCAATCGGCCGAACTCGGCGACCACCCCGTCGATGAGGGCCCGCGCGCTGTCCGGGTCGGCGATATCCGCTCCCGCCGCCGACGCGCTACCGCCCGCGGCGGCAATCTCGGCGGCCAAGGTCTCCGCGCGTTTGCGCTTCTCCCGGTAGTTGACGACCACGTGGTCGCCGCGGGCGGCCAGCACCCGCGCGGTTTCCGCGCCGATGCCGCGGGAGGCTCCGGTGATCAGGACGATGCGCTGGGTATCCGTTGTCGCCATCAGCGACCTCCATCCACTGTATTGCTTCTAATCCAGAAGTACTAGATTGATACTTCGAAATGAGAAGCGCAAGTCAGCCACCCCCCGCCAACAGCCGCGCCGACGCCTCGGCCACCCCGCTGCTGGCCGCCATGGACCTGCTCGGCCAGCGCTGGATGTTGCGCGTGATCTGGGAACTGGAGCCCGGTGCGCTCGGCTTCCTGGAACTGCGCCGGCGCATGGGCAATTGCTCGTCGAGCATGCTGTCGGTGCGACTGCAGCGGCTGGTGGAAGCCGGTGTGGTGGAAAAGAAGCCGGACAAGTCCTACGAATTGACCACTGCTGGAGTGGAATTGGGCGATGCCCTGGAACGGGTTTGGCGGTGGTCGGAGCGCTGGGCAGGTAGCCTCGAGCGCGCAGGGGGCGAGGACGAGGCTTAGGAACGGGATGAAACGCAGGCTGCTCATCGGCGGCGCGCTCACGCTGGTGGTGCTGGCCCTGATCTCCGTCGGGCTGTACACCCTGATGAACTCGCGCACCTACCAGGTGGCCGGCCGCATCGTGCCGCGCGTCGACACCACCGACAAGATCGTCGCCCTCACCCTCGACGACGGCCCCGGCGAGCGCACCCCCGAGATCCTGAAAACCCTTGCCGACGCGGGTATTCCGGCCACCTTCTACCTCATCGGCGGCGAACTGGCCGCCCATCCCGACCAGGGCCGGGCCATCGCGGCCTCCGGCAACGAGATCGGCAATCACACCTACCACCATCAGCGCATGATCTTCGTGACCCCTGGCTTCGTGCGCGACGAGGTGGAGCGCACCGACGCCGAGATCGCGAAAACCGGCTACCAGGGCCCGATCACGTTCCGGCCGCCCAACGGCAAGAAGCTCTTCGCCCTGCCCTGGTACCTGTCCCGCCACGATCGCACCACGGTCACCTGGGACGTCGAGCCCGACTCCGGCAAGGCGCCGACCACCGACCAGATCGTGGCGGAGACCCTGTCGAAAGTGCGCCCGGGCTCGATCATCCTGCTGCACGCCATGTATGCGACCGGCGCGCCCTCGCTCGCCGCCATTCCCCGCATCGCCCGGGCGCTGAAGGATCAGGACTACCGCTTCGTCACGGTCTCGCAGCTGCTCGCCCGTTAGCGCTCAGGCCGCGTCGCCGGATCCGGTGATACCGCGCCGGATCTCACCGGGCGTGTGCTCCTCCCGCGGTACGGCCCGGGCGCGCGAGGAGCGCAGCTGCCAGGGCACACTGGTCACCATCACCCCGGGCTCGAACAGCAATCGCGCCTTGAGCCGCAGCGAACTCTGGTTGTGCAGCAGGTTCTCCCACCAGCGCCCGACGACGTACTCGGGGATGAACACGCTCACCACATCGCGCGGCCGCGACTTGCGCTGGCGTTTGATCTCTTCCAGTACCGGCCGGGTGATTTCGCGGTACGGCGATTCGATGACCTTCAGCGGAATCCCGACCTGGTAGGACTCCCAATCCCGGGCGAGGTAGCGGGTGTCGGCGTCGTCCACGTTCACGGTCACCGCGGTCAAGGTGTCGGGCCTGGTGGCGCGTGCGAACTGGACGGCGCGCTGGGTCGCCTTGTGCCAGCCCGACACCAGCACCAGTGCGTGCACCCGCCCCGGCAGCGTCTCCAGATCGTCCCGGTCGATCTCCAGTTCGGCCCGCACCGACGAGTAGTGCCGGTGGATCAGCCACATGATCGCCACCAGCACCGGCATGGCGATGACCACCAGGTACGCGCCATGGGTGAATTTGGTGATCATGACGACCACCAGCACCACCCCGGTGAAGCAGGCGCCGAAGGCATTGATGAAGCGCGCCCGGTGGATTCGCAGGCGTTGAGCTCGGCCCTCGACGGTGTTCAGCTCCTTGTTCCAATGCCTGACCATGCCCGTCTGGCACAGGGTGAAGGAGGTGAACACGCCCATGATGTAGAGCTGGATGAGCCGTGTGGTCGACCCGTCGAAGGCGTAGATCAGCCCGCCGGCCACCACCGCCAGCAGAATGATGCCGTTGGAGAAGGCCAGCCGGTCGCCTCGGGTGTGCAGCTGCCGCGGCATGTAGCGCCGCTGCGCCAGGATCGAATTCAGCAGCGGGAAGCCGTTGTAGGCGGTATTGGCGGCCAGGATCAGGATCAGCGCCGTGGTCACCATCAGGTAGTAGAAGGCGATGCTGTGCCCGCCGAACACCGCCGCCGAGATCTGCGCGATGACGGTCTTCTGCGCGTCGGTCCGGCAGTCGCCCTCGAATCCGATGAGATCGCAGGCATTTTCGACCACCCGGGTCTTGGTGATCATGGCCAGCGCCGTGACGCCCGAGAACATGACGATGGCGATGACGCCCATGGCGGTCATGGTGCGGGCGGCATTGAGCGCCTTGGGCTTCCGGAACGCGGGCACCCCGTTCGAGATGGCCTCGGCGCCGGTCAGCGCGGTACATCCGGAGGAGAACGCCCGCAACAGCAGGAACGCCACCCCCGCGGTCGAGAGGCCGACCTGCTCGGCGTGAATCTGATAGTGCGCGCTCTCCGCCACCGGCGTGTGCCCGAGCAGTGTCTGGCCCAGCCCCACCGCGATGAGCGCGAACACGCCGAGAATGAATCCGTAGGTGGGAATCGCGAAAGCCCGCCCGGATTCCCGGACGCCGCGCAGATTCATCGCGGTCAGGAAAACGACGAATACGAGATTGACGGCCACCCGGTACGGATTCAGATCCGGAATGGCGGAAATGATGTTGTCCACTCCGGCGGCCACCGATACCGCGACGGTCATGACATAGTCGACCAGCAGCGCCGCCGCCACGACCAGGCCGGGCAGTGCCCCCAGGTTCTCGGCCACCACCTCGTAGGAGCCGCCGCCGGACGGATACGCCTGCACCACCTGCCGATACGACAGCGCGACCACCGCCAGCAGCACCACCACGCCCGCGGCCACCACCGGGGTCAGATGGAGGTAGGCCAACCCGCCCAGGGTCAGAATGAGCAGGATCTCCTGCGTGGCGTAGGCGACCGACGACAGTGGGTCACTGGCGAAAATGGGCAGCGCGAGCCGCTTGGGCAGCAGGGTCTCCCCGAGCCGATCACTGCGAAACGGGCGTCCGAGCACGAGTCGTTTGGCTACGTCGATCGGTGAAACCACGCTCGGAGCCTAGGGCGGAAAACCGTATGAATCGGAACCCCGTGCCGTATGGATTTCGTAAAGATACTGAACAGTCCGGTGCTATCTCTTGCGAGTCCGAGACTTGTGCGGTTGATCGAACAACCACCTAGACTGTCTGGGACGTAGTCGAGGATTTATGGAGAGGTGACACGATGGGAGACCGGACGGTCGTCGCCGACGTTGCCGACGAGTTGGCACGCCGTGTGGCATCCGGGGAGTACGAGCCCGGTGGTCTGATGCCGTCCGTCCGCCAGGTCGCCGACGAATTCGACCTGAATCGTGCTACGGCGCAATTGATTCTGGGCCGCCTCGAATCCTACGGGTTCGTGGACGCGTACCGCGGCAAGGGATTCGTCATCCGGGATGTGCGCACCGAGGGCGGCGTGGATGTGTACCGCCGGCTGTTCCGGCTGTCCATGCCGGATCCGGAGATCGCCGCAGATATGTTCGGCAATATCGTCGACGAGGAACGCGGCATCGCGCTCGAGGCGCTGCTGGCCTACACCGGCGGCGAGCGTGCCCTCGATCCGGCGGTCCTCAAGGACGAGATCGACGAACTGGAAACCCTTGCGCGCGGCGCGGACCCGGATCCGTATCGCATGCTGAGCATCGAGCTCGGGCTGCTGCGTCGGCTGCTCACCGCGCTCGGGCACACGGTGCAGCGCGCGGTGCTCAATTCCATCGGCGAGATGGTGCTGGAGGTGCCGGAGGCGGTCGAGGCCTATTTCGCGGTCTCGCCGGATCTGCATGTGCTGGTGTGGCGGGCACTGGTCGCGGTGTGGGAGTCGGACAGCGGGCCGAGTCAGGCGCAGCTGGCGCTGTTCGAGGATCTGTTCGGCATGTACCACCGGAAGGTGGTGGCGCGCTTCGAGGAACTGGTCGGCGCGGCCGGGGCCGAGTCCGCCGGCGAGGTGGCCGCGACGGCCTGAACGGGCTGGACCGACCCGATCACGCCCGTTTCAAATCCGACGGGTCGGTTTCGTCTCAGACAACCCCGCTTGGCAGAAATTATTGCCCGATCACGGCATTCATGATGGTGCCCGCGCTCGTCGCCAGAATGCCGCCGATGAGCGCGCCCGCGACCTGCTTGGGAGCCTGCACCCCGCCACCGCTCCACTTCTCCCAGGCGAAGCGGCCACCCGCATAGGTGATGGCCAGCACTCCGGAGAGCAGGACGAACCAGGTGAAATAGCGGACCAGCCGCAGCAGCTTGTCGGCTACCGGCGGCGTCTCCGGGGTCGGGTTGAAGATCTGTGCGTGCTGAAGCTGCGTCAGCAGCTCGTGGGCGGCAGTGTGAAACATCGCGGCGCTCTTCCACGTGATGGCATGTCCATCTCCGGGGTACCCGCCGGACGTGGTGCCGCGCAAGGGAAGTCGCGCTCCGATCGGTCATCGGGCGTGGACGCGCGAAAGCAATAGTGCGCGCGCTCAGTCCACGTCGTTGTCCGCGGACAGATAGGCTATGGCCGCCAGATACTGTCGGCACGCGAAGTGTTGATCGTGCGCGCGCAGAATGGCGCGGGCCTGACGATAGGTGAGGGTGCGTGGTTCGACCGCACAATCATCGGGAATATCGTTGCAAGCCGCGACATCGGTGGGACGGACGAGCATCTGCGTCATAGGATGCCTCTGGCCGATTAGGGGATGATCTACCGAGTCTAGGAGCTCGGATCGTGCAGATGCAAGCACATCTGCACACTCAAATCCACTGTCCCCGCACGATTCCGGCGTCACGTGACTTTTCGGACAACTGGTTCCGGAGCAATCGGACGAACGGGACCAACTAGCCGGGATTGTCTGAAATCCTTCGCAACTTCGCCTGGCCTTTCGGTGAACCAAGATCGAACCTGTTGTGTTGCAAAGGATGTGCTGCTCCGAGGGCATCGATAGCCGGCAATCTGCGTGCTATCGTCGTGCTTGCGGTTGCAACTGTAAGTACACCTGACCGAACATTTGCAAGTACTGGGACCACCGTCTGCGGGCGGTACTGGCAAGGAGTCTGAAATGACGGACATCTCGGCAACTCCCATCGATCGCTCGAACCTGTTGTGGCGCAAGAGCACCTTCAGCAATCCCAGTGGTAACTGCGTGGAGATGGCTCCCATGGCCGACGGGCAGGTGGCCGTGCGCAACTCGCGTGACCCCGAGGGCTCGCTGATCGTGTACACGCGGCCCGAGATCGACGCGTTCCTACGCGGCGCGAAGAGTGGAGAATTCGACGACCTCGCGCGCTGAGCGGTAGCATTGGCAATCGGCGCGGTGGTTCGCGACAGACGGTTGTGAGTCCACTGCCGGCAAACCCGAGCATCGGAGTGGACCCCATGATCGCAGAACCTGTTGCCCACGATCGGGCGGATTCCGCTGTCGCCGAACGTGGCCCGACTGCACTGCGTATCGCGGTCGGCAGCCAGCTACGGAAGCTGAGGGAACTCAGCGGTATTACGCGCGAAGCGGCGGGTGACCACATCCGCGGGTCTCACGCCAAGATCAGTCGTCTGGAACTCGGGCGGACCGGATTCAAGGAGCGCGATATCCGGGATCTGTTGGCGCTGTACGGCGTTGACGATCCCGGTGAGCGTGAGCAGTTTCTCGAACTGGTTCGCAAGGCGAATCAGCCGGGGTGGTGGCATCGCTACAGCGACCTGCTGCCGCCCTGGTTCGAAACCTATCTAGGCCTCGAGCACGCGGCGAAATCCATTCGTACCTATGAGGGTCAGCTGATCCCGGGTCTGCTGCAGACCCCGGACTACGCGCGCTCGATAGTCGCCCTCGGGCACGATGCTGATGGAGAACGCCGCGTCTCGCTGCGCCGGCGTCGCCAGGAGCTACTCACCCGCGACGGTGCGCCGAGCTTCTGGGCTGTGCTGGACGAGGCGGTGCTGCATCGCCCCGTCGGCGGCCCCGGTGTGCTCCGCGGCCAGATCGAGCACCTTATCGACATGTCCAAATTGCCCAATGTGACCATTCAGGTGCTGCCCTACGCGGCGGGTGGCCATGCGGCTGCGGGCAGTTCGTTCACCATGCTCCGCTTCGCCGAGGCCGAACTCCCCGACATCGTCTACCTCGAGCAGTTGACCAGCGCGCTGTACCTGGATCGCCGCCAGGATCTGGAGCTCTATCGTCAGGTCATGGATCAGCTGAGCGTCCAGGCGGAGCCGCCGGAGCGCTCCCGCAAAGAGCTGGCGCGGATTGCTGCGGAGCTCGACTGAGCTCCGCGCTTGTCCCCAGCGGCGGACGGAAGGTCCGCACACACGGACAAGGGGCCCCTCGTGGGGCCCCTATCAGCGTGCCGTGGACCTGACGAGTCGGCCTGCGGCACGGCCGGATTCGGATTACTGCCTGATGAAACTGGAGGCGATGCGCCAGAACGCCTCCGGTTGCATGCTGTGCAGATCCCAGTCGTTCACCATGGCATGCGCCGTGGTGACGATCCGCTCGATGTCGAAATCATACCGAGTGGCCGCTCCTGTGGATTCGACCTGGCGGATGACGAAAGCGGTTGCCGTCTCACGTGAATAGGTTTGCTCCGGCTGACTTCTGTCGGCAAACCCGAGTCGGCTGAGGTTGATTGGCTGATTCATTCGAACGCCCCTGACGCCAGGCCGACGGCTCACCGTGGGCGAAGAATCGCCGGTGATTCACCGCTCGGCACTCTGGTTGTCCCCTTATTGGATGCCTTGCACGACGAGTCTATGACCGTGCGTTGCGCAGATGCAAGTACATCTGCAACATCGAATTCGCAGCGCCAGAGTACTTTTCGGTGTGCTACGAGTTTGCGAAACGAGGGTTGGCAAAAGGTTGCAAGCGCCCCTGAGCACGGCTTTTCCAGTACTTCCGATCGAAAGTTCTGCCGGGAATGGACTGTTCCGCTTTATCCAGGAATTAGCGGAAGATCAAACTCGGCCCTCGAGGTGATCAAACTCGTCCCTGGCGAGCGGAGTCGTGCCGCATCGCGGCTTTGACCCGGCGATGCTCGATGATCATCAGGCCGATTCCGAATCGCAGGCACACCGTGCCGGCGAGCCCGCACAGCGCGCTCCAGGTGAGTGCGCCGTAACCAGCGGTCGTCAAAGTCAAAGCGATCGCGACGATTCCGGCTGCGGCCAGAATCGGTCCCGGGAGATTGTGGGTGTCGTCGTAGGCGGGCGAAGTGACAGGCATCAACACTGTCCTTTCTCCGGGGGTATTGCAGAGCCGATAACAACTGGATACCCGGGACGGTTCGGGCGAATCACACCGCTGTAGATCCATGTTCACACCGGCCGTCGGTGATGCCCAGATCGTCCAGCAGGCCGAGGAACGCGCGCGCATAGGGTGATGCCGCGGTTTCGGCCCGCACCCGCCCCCAATCGACCTGAGCGCGCAATTCCCGCGCGATGTGCAGCAGCCGGGTGAAATCCAGCCGCTGTGGATCGGACACGGTGAGCTCGTCCACCAGGAAGTCGGCGACGGTGACCACCGGCGCGGCGATCGACCCGATGGGCAGCCGCTCCGCCCGTGCCAGCAGTTCATCGGTGACAGGACGGTAGTTCGGGCGGAACACCAGATCGACACGAATATCGCGGTCGTACAGTGTGGTCCGCTCGGCGTCGGCGGCCGGCAGCGGCGGCCGCAGTCCGGCGGCGGCGAGCAGGCGCTGCCCACGGGCCACATCCGCGGGCCGCAGCAGCACGTCGACCTCGGAATGCGGGCCGCTGACCGGCCCGCCACGCGCGTAGACCGCGCAGTCACCGGTGAGCGCACAGGGAATGTCGTTGTCCTGCAGGACGTGCACGGTGAGCGTCAGGGTGCCGAGCAGCCGGTCGATGGTGCGGACCATAGCGATGGCGTACCCGTGGTCTCGCGGGCTAATCCGGACCGGTGCCGGCCCGTCCAGCGGGCCCTGGATTGAAACGGGTTTCACGCGTGTGTTAGGTCTGGAAAGAAGTGGATCGATCAACCTGAGTGGACGGGAGCCGGTGCCGTGGTGGATGTGCCCGCGTATTTCGACGAGGTGGACGGCGGTTTCTTCCCGACGCCGTTCGCGGCCAGCGAGTGGTCCTCGGCGCAGGTGGTCGGCCCGGCCCTGACCGGCCTGCTGGCCCGTGAGCTCGAACGCGCGCACGCCACCGACGGGTTCGTGCCGGTGCGGCTGACCGTGGACCTGTTCAGCGCGGCGCGCTTCGAGCACACCACCACCCCGACCGTGCGGGTGCGCGACGGCCGCCGGATCCGGGTCGCGGACGTGAGCGTGGTGCAGGGCGGCACCGTGGCCGCGCGCGCCACCGCGGTGCTGCTGCGGCCGGCCGAGCAGCCGCCGGGGGAGCTGTGGCATCGGGAGCGGGAGCCGCAGCCGCCGTCGCTGGAGATCGCGCCGCCCTCGCCGCTGCCGCGGACGCCGCTGTTCAACAGCGGGGAGGACTCGCCGGTGTGGAGCTCGGTGCCCACCGACCATGAGAACAACCTCCGGAAACGTACCTGGCAGAACCCCATCCGGGTGGTGACCGGCGAGGAGCTGACCCCGTTCGTGCGGGTCGGGGTGGTGGCCGAGGCCACCAGCATGATGACCAACTGGGGCGACAAGGGCATCGGGTTCATCAATACCGATATGACACTGGGCCTTTCCCGTCAGCCCGAGGGCACCGAGATCGGCGTGCAGGCCGACAGCCATTTCAGCGAGCACGGCCTGGCGGTCGGCGTCGCGACCCTGTTCGACCGGACCGGCTCCTTCGGTAGCTGCATGGTCACCTCGGTGTCCAATGCCGGACGCCAGATCAGCAATGCGCAGCTGGACATGGTGATGCGCCGGAGGATGTGAAACACGACCCTACGGGCACGGGCCGGTCTCGATGTGGCGTCGAATCGACAAGTCCGGAGTGTCGGATCAGAGTGCCCCAGTAGGCTCGGGCGCGCGAGAGACCAGGAGCTGGCCCGTTCGAAGACCGTTCTGATCCGTGGGGGTGTTGTGCTGCATCGTCTGCGAAATATCGCCGGTGCCTTGATGATCGGGTGGTGCGCGATCGTCGGCTACGGTGCCGCACCGGGATTCGCGCAACCACCCCACATCGGAGCACCGGCGATTCCGCCCGGTCCGCCCGGAATCGCCCCGCCCTCACTGCCCGACATCCAGCACTGGATCGACGAGGTGATCCCCGCGCCGCCCCTGGCACCGGCCCAGGCGGACTCGCCGCTGGTCGACGCCGCCCAGCTGACACCGGATTTGGCGGCGCTGCGGGCCGCGACCATGCCCGCCGCCATCGGTGACTCCTTCGTCGACGACTGGCCCGACGGGCTCGACGACGTCGACCCGGGCGACATCGTCGCGGTCCGCGACGTAACCGCGACGGCCGCACCCACACTGATCGTGCCCGTGCGGCAGGTGCTGCAGCTGAAGTACCGCACCAACGACTCTCACGACGAGTCCTCCTACGGAATCGCCAGTCTGGTGCTGCCGGTGGGAGATTGGACCGGGCCGGGGGAGCGGCCGGTAGTGGTCAACAACCTGCCCATCGACGCGCTGGGCCGCGACTGCAACCCCAGTTACACGCTCGCACACGGCTTCTCACGGGCCTCCAACTTCACCGGGTACATCCTGCCCACCACCCAGCTGGCGCTGCTGCGCGGCTACGCGGTGCTGATCACCGACCATGAGGGACCACGGATGGCCTACGCCGAGCCCATCGTGGCCGGGCACGCCGTCCTCGACGCCATTCGCGCGGTCCGCAATCAGCTGCCGGACGAGCTGGGGGACAGCAAGTTCGGCATGATCGGCTACTCCGGCGGGGCCATCGCCACCAATGGCGCGGTGAAGCTCATGTCCGAGTACGCACCCGAGCTGTCCGACGTGGTGGTCGGCGCGGCCCTGGGCGGCGTGCCCGCGGATTTCAGCCTGCTGGCGCACTCAATGAACGCCAATCTGGCCTCGGGGGTGTTCCTGGGTGCGGTCTTCGGTATCGGCCGCGAGCGGCCCGAAATCCTGGCCCGCATGAACCATCTGGCTCAGTGGGTGGCGGTGTCGGTGCTCAACAGCCAGTGCAGCGAGGTCTTCACGGTGCCGGGCGTGCTGCAGCTGCCCATCGACATCGCGGCCGATACCCCGGACCCGCTGGACAGCGATCTAGCGCACGAGATCTACAGCATCACCCGTATGGACGGCAAGAAATCGCCTGTGCCGCTGTTCATCTTCAACGGCGAGCAGGAGTTCTGGGTACCCGCGGTGGGCGCGAAGAACCTCTACCAGGAACAGTGCGCACTCGGCGTGCCGGCGGTCTATCGCAGCGTGTTCGGCGAACACTTCATCGCCGCGGCCACCGGCTATCCGGAATCGCTGAGCTGGCTGGACCAGCGCCTGCAGGGTGTGCCCGCGCCCAACGAATGTTGACCGCGGGCAACGGTTCTCAGATCGGGAACAGGTTGTGCTTGCGTGGGTTGTGCTTGCGGACCGCGTTCTTCTCGCGCAGCAGGCGCAGCGCCTTGCGGATCTCGAGGCGGGTGGCCGACGGCTCGATGACCGCGTCGATGTAGCCGCGCTCGGCCGCCACCCACGGGTTGTCGATGAGCGCGTTGTAGAAGTCCACCATCTGCTGCCGCACGGTCTCGCGCTGCTCGGGCGGGGTGGCGGCGAGGGTCTTCTTACCGGTGACGGTGACCATGCCGTCCGCGCCGATGACCGCGATACGGGCGGTCGGCCACGCCAGGTTGATGTCGACGCCGAGCTGCTTGCAGCCCATGACCGCGTACCCGCCGCCGTACGCCTTACGGGTCACGATGGTGACGATCGGAACCGTGGCCTCGATGAGCGCGCGGAACATGCGGCCGCCGCGCTTGATGACGCCGTTGCGCTCCTCCTCGAGACCCGGCAGCACGCCGGGGGTGTCGACCACGTAGACGAGCGGGATGTTGAAGGCGTCGCACAGACGGATGAAGTACGCACCCTTGTCCGAGCATGCCGCGTCCAGCGCACCGCCCAGCACCATCGGCTGATTGGCGATGACACCGACCGGCCGGCCGTCCACGCGGGCGAATCCGGTGATGAGGTTCTGCGCGGCGGCCTCGCCGATCTCGAGGAACCCGCCGTCGTCGAAGATGCGCAGCAGCACCTCGTGCATGTCGTAGCCCTGGCGATCGGAATCCGGGATGATCCGGTCCAATTCGCGATCGGAGTCGGTGAGCTCGGGCTCCAGGCCGGGGTTGATGATCGGCGGCTGCTCGAGGCAGCTGCTCGGCAGGTAGCTCAGGTACTCGCGCGCCCAGTGCAGGGCGTCGGCCTCGGTTCTGGCCACGTGGTGCAGCAGTCCGTTGCGAGCCTGGACGGCCGCGCCGCCCAGCTCCTCGGCGGAGATCTCCTCGCCGGTGATGCCCTTGATGACCTCGGGCCCGGTCACGAACATGTACGAGTCGTCGGTGGCGACCAGCACGTCCATGTTCACCGGCCCGTACACCGAACCGGCCGCGCACTTACCGAACATGACCGCGACCATCGGCACGTAGCCCGACAGGTCCTCCTGCAGCCGGCACATGGTGGCGTACCAAGCCAGCGCCGTGACGCCCTCCTGAATGCGCGCGCCGCCGGAGTCGTTGATCACGACCACCGGGCACGCGTTGTTGTACGCGAATTCCATGGCGATCCGGACGCGGCGGCCGAAGGTCTCGCCGACCGAGCCACCCTGCACCCCGGAGTCGTGGGAGATCACCACGATCGGGCGGCCGTCGACGGTGCCACGCCCGGTGACCACGCCGTCGCCGTAGAGGGCGTTGGGCTGACCGGGCGACCGCATGAGCGCGCCCATCTCGACGAAGCTGCCCGGGTCCAGCAGCATCGTGACGCGTTCTCGGGCGCTGGCGACGCCTTTGGCAAGACGCTTCTGGATGCCCTTCTCACCGGTGGGTTCCTCGGCGATCTCCAGGAGCTTGCGCAGTTCCGCCAGCTTTTCCGCTGTACCCGTCATTACCTCGGTCTTGCCTTTCCGCCGACATGAGTTTGGGCCCGATCGTGCCCGTGCCGAGCCGGATTGCGACTCGACCGCCCACGGTACCGTGCGGTGTGGACCCGAAACTACTGAACGTGTCGGTAACCTATGCCGCGGTGTTAGCTGGGTCAGCGATACACTGCGGCGCGTGAGCTCACCTATGACTGTGCGAGCGGGGACGCCCGAGGTGATCCGGCCCGACCTCGACACCTTCGGGTTCTCGGAGTGGCGGCGGACCGCCGTGGTCGGTGCGGTACTGGGCGGCTCCGTCGTGGGCAGCGTGCTGCGCGGCGGCCTGCGTCCCGCCAAGCGCAAGCGTGCCGCGGCCGAGGGCCTGGTGAACGGTTTCGAGACGCTCGGCCCGATGTTCGTGAAGCTGGGCCAGCTCATCGCGTCCTCGCCGGGTGCGTTCCCGCGCGAGCTGGCCGATGCCTGCCTGCGCTGCCTCGACGACGTCCCGCCCTTCGCTGCCGCGGACGCCCGGGCCATCATCGAGGCCGATCTGGGCAAGCCGATCTCGGAGCTGTTCCGGGACTTCGACGACGAGCCGCTGTCGGCGGCCTCCATCGCGCAGGTGCACGCGTGCGTGCTGGCCGATGGCCGGCCCGCGGTGGTGAAGGTGCAGCGGCCCGAGATCGCCCGGCGCATGATCGTGGATCTGCGCGCGGCCATGCGGCTGGCTCGCACGCTGGAGAAGCGGTCGGAGAACGCCCGCGTCGCCAATGCCCAGGCGGTGGTGCGGGATCTGTACGAGGCGACCGTCGCCGAGCTGAACTTCCTCATCGAGGCGGACAACCAGACCCGCGCCCGCGACCATCTGACGGCCTTCGGCGACAACACCAATGTGGCGGTGCCCGAGGTGTATTGGGAGTACTGCGCACCCCGGGTGCTGTGCATGGAACGCATGCGCGGCATGCCCCTGGACCGCTTCGACGATATCCGCGCGGCGCACCCCGAGCCGGAGCTGCTGATCCGTCGCCTGGTGAAGGCGTGGATGGAATCGGTTGCGGTGCATGGTCTCTTCCACGGTGACGTGCACGCCGGCAACCTGTGGCTGCTCGACGACGGCCGGGTCGCCATGCTCGATTTCGGCATTGTCGGCCGGATGGAGTCCGAGTGGCGCGAGTTCGTGCGCGCCCTGTTCTACGCCAGCTCCATCGACAACGACTTCCGTCCGGTCGCCCGCGCCCTGCGCGCACTGGATCTGGTCGCCGATGACAGCGGTGACGACGCCACCCTCGGCCGCCAGCTGGCTGTGGCCCTGGGCCCGGTGCTCTCGGGCAGCCTCGACAAGCTCGATCTCGGCGTGGTCACGGCCCGCCTGCTCGAATTCGGCAAGCGCCGCGGCGCGTCCGGCCCGCAGCAGCTGGTCATGATGGGCAAGCAGCTCGGCTACTTCGAGCGCTACGCCGTGGCCCTGGCACCCGGCTGGAAGCTCGGCCGCGACCTGTACCTGTTCCGCAATATCTTCCCCGCGGAGGTGGCCGCCAAGGCCGCCGAGGACGGCGTCACCCTCCCGACCGACTGACAGCGGCCGTCCGCGCGCGGTCAGCACACCGTCGGTGGCTCGTCAGCGGCGGGCGGCATTGTTCTTCTCGTAGCCGGAAACACCAGCTCCGGCACGGGCACGAGGAGAACAACGATGTCGAACAAGAACGTCCTCGCCGAGATGATCGCCGGCCGGCTGGACCAGGCCCGGACCCGGGCCGAGCGGAGTGTGCGGGCCGCGTCGGTGGCCCGGGCGCGCGCCGGGCAGCAGCCGTTCCCGCGGCTGAGCAGGGCCGAGGTGAAAGAGGTGCGCGCGGAGGCGCGGGCACAGGCGAAGCGCATGGTCGCGGAGCTGACCGGAAAGGCGTGAGGGCCGGCCGGGACGGCGTACGGCCGCGGTGTGAAAGCCTGAGAGAAGAGCCAGGAAACGCTCAGGCTACGACCAGTATCGCCCGGCACTGTGGATGACGGAAACAGTGTCGGGCGAGCGCGTGAGGTGCGGAATGGTCGAAATCGAGGTCTCCGGAACCACTGTGACGGTGCGTGTTACCGGCGCTCACCGGCTGCTCGCGCTGCGTGATCACGTCAGCTTCGACCTGTCACAGGTCACCGCTCTCGCCCCCGCGCCGGTGGATCTGCGCCCGCCGTGGGTGCGGGCGCCGGGCACGTTCTTCCCGGGCGTGATCGCCGCGGGCATCTTCCGGGGAAAGGGCCGGAAAGAGTTCTGGGATACGCGGTTCGGCGGTCAGGGCGTGTTGATCGATCTGGCGGGTTCGGAGATCACCCGCCTGGTCGTGGATGTCGTTGATCCCCAGCTCGCACTGCGGCAGCTGTCCTCGGCGATGGCGGCCTGATCGGGCGACAGCGGCCGGATTCATCGCGGCGGCTGCATTCCCCGGGGTCGAAGCCGCTCGTGCCGGAAGCCTTTGTCGCGAGGCGGAAGCCTTTCGCGTGGCTGCGGCACGAGGCGAGCGGGGCGGACGGATGGACGGACGCGGGATTGTGTCAGGGAGTCGGGCAGAGGAATCCACCGGCGGGTGGCGGAACCGGAATGATCCTTTCCGGCGCCGGTCCCACCGGGACATTGCCGGCGGGAGCCGGTGCGTAGGGCGCCACCGCTCCGGGAGCGTCGGGGGGCGTCCCGATATCACCCGAACCCCACGCCGCGGAGGGGTTCATGGTGAATACGGCAGTACACACGAACGCACTGACGACCAGGCCGATGGCTTTCTTTCGTGTCATGGAATCGGACGGTACAACCAGCTGAATGCAATTCGTGGGAGGCAACGTCGCCTCGGAATGTCGCCGACCTGCTGATCATGTGTTCAGGACCTTGAATTCGGCTGCGACACAAGAATACTGATCGGTCGGAATTTAGAATTTTCAAATTGTTGGGTTATGGGCTGCGTCAGCACACGTTTCGATGACGAACGGGCGTGTCTGCGAGATATTCGCCCGATTCTATTGTTCACTGCCCGGGTTGACCGACCGGGAGGAAGCCGAATGACCGCTGGGCCGTGTTCGAGGATTGCTATCGCGGGGGCGCTCACGCTGGCCCTTTCCGCCGCAGTGACCGCCACCTCGCACCCCGGCCTCGCCGCGGGATCGTGCGGGGCGAGCCTCGGGGACTTTCGCGGTGAATTCACCGCGGCGGAGGACTCCTCGAATGTGCTGAGCTTCGACGGCGAGGGCGGCATCGCTTTCCGCAGTGGTCGGTTCGGGACCGGTGAGGGCATCTACGCGGTCATTCCGTCCGGTGGATTCTCGGCCGCGCTACGTCTGACCGACAGCGGCGAGGATGTGGACCGGCCGGGCAATCAGACGGCGATGGTGAAGAGTACCTCCTTCATCTGCCCGCTGCCCGGGACCATAGTCGGGAATTTCAATTCGCTCGATCAGAGTGGTCGGCGATTCAACTATGTGCGGTCGATCTGACCAAATCATGTCCGCTGTGGGACATGGGTTTTCGGAGTTCAGTGCACGCTCGAGTGCTGGTCGGTCGTGCAGGGTGTCCGGGCTGATGTCAACGGAGTGAACGAGAATGACGTCACCGGCGGCCGAAGCGGAGAGTGACCAGCTGAAAAGGTCGCAGTCGCAATCGAATTCCCCGGTCCTCCGGCGTCGCGGTCGTCTCGCCGGGCAGTGGTCGCTCCAGCAGGTCGCAGCAGTGGTGGCCGGTGGTCTCGAACTCGGGGGTCAGCAGTGCCGAGGCGCGGCCGCCGCCCGCCTCGTAGACGCGCACGATCACATCGCCGGATCCGTCGTCGGCGAGCTTGACGGCGCTGGTCACCACGTCGTCGTTGTCGATGGTTACCAGCGGGGCGACCGGCTCGGCGACACCGGGTGTGAAGGGCGGCAGGTTGATTCGGTATCCCGCCCGGACCGCATCGGTGATCGAGGCGCCCGGGACGAGGGCGTGCCGGAAGTGGTGGGCGCCGTGGTCGGTATGTGGGTCGGGGAACCGCGGCGCACGTAGCAGGGAGGCGCGCACGGTGACGGTGGCGCCTCCGTCCGGCCGGACCGTGCGGGTGAGGTCGTGGCCGTAGGTGGAGTCGTTGACCAGGGCCACGCCCCAGCCGGGTTCCGCCAGGTGGATGAAGCGGTGATTACACGTCTCGAACTTGGCGTACTCCCAGCTGGTATTGGTGTGGGTGGGACGGAAGAGGTGACCGAACTGGGTTTCGGATGCGTAGCGGTCGGCGTGAATGTCCAGGGGGAACGCGAGTTTGAGGAATTTCTCCGTCTCGTGCCAGTCGACGGAGGTGGCGATCTCCACGGCCGGATCGTTCGATCGCAGAGTGAGGGTCTGCTCGACGGTCGAGGATCCGAAGGACCGCCCGAGGCGAACCACGACCGATGCCGGTGAATCCGTCTCCGCCGCAAGGAAGTCTACGCCGGTCAGGTCCGTGACGCTGTTGCGATAGAAGCGGTCGACATCCCATGCGTCCCATGAGTTGGGGTAATCCTGGTGCAGCTGCGGCAGATTCGCCGCCGCACCGGGCGGCAGGGTCTCGCGATCGTGCTCGATGTCATACAGCGACACCAGCAGTCCGCGCGCGTCCACCTCGGCCCGCACCAGGCCGTTCGCCAGCACGAACCCGCCGCCGGTCCGTTCGGTCACGGTGCAGTCCCGGCCCGGCTTCTCGGCCGCCGCGCCACCGGCGGGAATCCCGCGCCAGGCGTGCGGCGCCGGATTGAAGACGTTCGGCCCGGACCGTTCACCGCCGAGGGCCCACTGGGCGCGTTCGATGATCGCCGTCAGCTCGGCGGCGACCTCGGTATAGGTGCGCTCGGCCTCGCGGTGCACCCACGCGATCGAGGAGCCCGGCAGAATGTCGTGGAACTGGTGCAGCAGCACGGTTTTCCAGAGTCGGTCCAGCTCGGCGGCGGGATACTCGAACCCGGTCCGCACGGCCGCGGTGGCGGCCCACAGTTCGGCCTCGCGCAGCAGATGCTCACTGCGCCGGTTGCCCTGCTTGGTCCTGGCCTGGCTGGTCAGGGTCGCCCTATGCAGCTCCAGATACAGCTCGCCCACCCACACCGCCGGGTTCTGGTATTCGGCCTCGGCCGCGGCGAAGAAGTCGGCGGGCCGGTCCCACCGCACCGTGGGCGCGCCCTCGAGATCGCGCATGCGGGCGGCCTTGGCGACCATCTCGCGGGTGGTTCCGCCGCCGCCGTCACCCCACCCGGTCGGTGCGAGCGACCGGGTCGCCCGCCCCTTCTCCTTGAAATTCCGTGCCGCATGGGCGATTTCGCGGCCCTGCATCGAACAGTTGTAGGTGTCGACGGGCGGGAAGTGGGTGAAGATGCGGGTCCCGTCGATGCCCTCCCACAGGAAGGTGTGGTGCGGGAACTGGTTGGTCTGGCTCCACGAGATCTTCTGTGTCAGCAGCCATCTGGAGCCCGCCGCCTTGATGATCTGCGGCAGCCCGGCCGCGAAGCCGAAGGTGTCGGGCAGCCAGGCCTCCTCGTTCTCGATGCCGAACTCCGCGAGGAAGAACCGCTTGCCGTGCACGAACTGCCGCGCCATGGCCTCGGAGCCCGGCATGTTCGTATCCGACTCCACCCACATGCCGCCGGCCGGCACGAACCGCCCTGCGGCCACCGCGGCCTTGACCCGCGCGTAGACCTCGGGCCGGTGCTGTTTGAGAAAATCGTATTGCGCCGCTTGGGACATGGTGAAGATGAAGTCGGGGTCGTCGTCGAGCAGAGCGGTCATGGAGGCGGCGGTCCGCGCGACCTTGCGTACCGTCTCGCGCAGCGGCCACAGCCAGGCCGTGTCGATGTGCGCGTGCCCGACCGCGGAGATGCGGTGTGCCGAGGGGACGGCGGGCTGAGCCAGCGCCTCGGCCAGGCAGGCGCGTGCGGCGCTCGCGCCCGCGTTCACGTGCTGGAGGTCGATGGCGTCGAGTGCGTGCTCGATGGCGCGCACGATGTCGTAGCGCCGCGCGGGATCCTCCGGCATCTCGTGCATGAGTTCCCCGAGCACCTCGAGGTCCTGCACCAGCTGCCAGACCTCCTCGTCGAACACCGCGAGATCCATGCGGCCCAAACGGTATTGGGGTTCGGTCCCGGCGGTTTCCCGATCGCCGAGCGCGGTCGGCCCGAAGAACGGGATGACCGGATTCGATGCCGCCTCCACGTGCAGCAGCACCTGCTCGCCCCCGGCCGCCGGCGCCGCCACGCGTACCCACCGATTCCGCGGATGCAACCCCTTCACCGGCGTCCCGTCGGCGCGATACACCAGGCCCTCGCACTGAAATCCGGTCATGCCCTGGTCGAACCCGAGATCGATGATCGCCTCGACGGTCCGGCCGGCCCAGCTCGGCGGCACCGTACCCTCGACGGTGAGCCAGCTGGTGCCCCACGGCGCACCCCAGGGGACACCCGGCCCGGTCGGCGTCCGGGGCGCGGCCAGCCCCTCCACGACCGGCACCGGTTCGCCCGGCGCCGCCCAGATCGAGGCCCGCAGCGGCACCGACTCCGGATAGACGGCGGGGACGATGCGGTCGAGCACCCGCCCGAGCCTGTCTTCGATCAACCGGCGGTCATCGTGCATGACGGTGGCTCCCTCGGGAGTGGGTCGGGACCGGCAATCCGTGTCGAGCCCGACTCTAGCGGCCCGGGGTCCGCGGGCCGGGAAGATCGCACCGTTGGCGCGGGCCGATTCTCAACGGGCGCTGTCCTGTTCGGACCACTTGGCCATCCCAGCGGTGTTTCTCGGTGGCGATGACGGATTCACCGGCGGAGACGAAGGCGGGCCAGTCGGTGATCACGCTTGCAGCGTGGTCGTCGGCGAGGCTCTGGAGGTGATGGGCGGCGGCCAGGTAGGCGGCGATTTTGGCGTGTGTCCGAACTCGGCCACATACTGCGTGAAGAACAGTCGCTCTGAAGAATTGGGGCAACCTCCCGGAAATCGTGGTGCCGGGATGGTCAGACCGTCGGCGCGGACCGATAGGGGGCGGCGGCCACCTGGCGGAGGACGCGCACCACGGGGACGGTGAGGATGCCGGCCAGGCGGGTGTAGGGCCAGACCGCGATGATCAACACCACGATGAGTCCGCGCGCCTGGTAGAGGATCGGGGCGTGGTCCATGACCGCCGGTTCCGGGTGCAGGGCGATCAGCGAGCGTGCCCAGGTGAAAAGCGTTTCGGCGGTGCGGTATCGGCCATCGGTGTACCCGCCGTCGAAGGTCACCAGCACGGCCGATATGAGGGCCGCCGCCAGCAGCGGCAGCGTGATGCGGTCCAGCGGGGTGACCCGCTGCCGGACGTCGGCGGAGATCAGCGGCGGAATCAGAATGAGCGCCACCCCGGCGATGGTCACCGGCACGGCCACGATCTGAATGGTCCCCAGCACCAACTGGATACCATGGCCGGGTCGTGAATGCGGCCCGGACGCAAGCATTTCCACCACCCGCACCACGAACACGATCGGGAATCCGACGCGCACCGCCGTGATCCCGGCCCGCTGCGCGCGATCGATGTGCGGCCCATCGAGATACCCGCGGAACCCGTCGCGCCGATACCGCCAGACATGCCCGGCGGCGCACGACAGAATGGCGGCGTAAGGCAGCGCAACCCACAACGTGATCATCATGCCCTCACCTCACGGAGTCGGTTGCCGCATTGCTCGCCGAGCAACTTTCGCACGCCCGACGCCTGCAGAGAAGTGTCGAATCGTGCCAACCCTGCGGTCCGGCTCGGCCTCCATTACCGCCAGAGGTGAGACATCATGTGCGGGTACCGAACCGGTCGATAGTCGGTGAAGGTGATGTCCCGGACGTGGCTGAAATCCGACCACAGCAGCCTGCCGCCTTTGAGGCGCACGGGAATTCGCACCCGATTCCGCACCCGTCGCAGTTCCTCGTCGGTGGCAGGGCGCTTCGCGCCCACCGTGCCGTAGAGGCGGACCCCGGGCGGGGCAGGGAAGCGCGCCGTCAGCAGGGACCGGAACCAGAACAGCGGACTGCTGTCCACGGCCAGCAGGCACACTCGGGAATCGGCGTCCAGATTGCGGGCCAGCGCCTCGGTGTACTGGTCGAAATAGAACCCGGTCGCGGTGTCGCCCAGGAAGACCGTGCCGATCGGCGTGACGTTCGGCGAACCGTCCGCATTCACCGAGGCGATCGCGCAGTGTCCGGCGCGGGATACGGTGTCGCGGATGCGATCCCAGTTCTGGTCGAGTGTCATGCGTGGTCCTGACCGGTTCGGACGGATGGGGCGGTTCGAGGGTAACCGGATTCCGCCGACACAAGTGAGGGCGGTGTGCCGCATTTGCCGGGACAGCGGCGGGGGCGTGGCGCATGATGGCGGCATGGCTTCAGACGCGGCGCGGCGTGCCGTACTCGGAATGGTGTGTGACAGCTTCGCGCCGGGGGACGGGGGTGACCTGCCGGCGGCCTCCGAGCTGGGAGTGGTCGACACCGTCACCGAACTACTCGGACGCAATCCGCGGGACGCGGAGCGGCGGCAGTTCGAACTGCTGATGCGCGTATGGGATTCACGGCTGTTCGGGTTGCTCAACGGCGCGGGCTGGCGGAAGTTCTCGCGGCTGAGTGCCGAGGACCGGGAGCGGTGGCTGTTGGGGATGGCCAATTCACGGCTCGAACAGAAGCGGGCGCTGTTCCAGGCATTGAAGGGGGCGGCGGTCACCTCCTATTACTTGACGCCCGGGCCTACCGGGATCAATCCGGTGTGGGATCGGATCGGCATTCCGCCCGCCTTCGGACCGGTCGAGGGCGCGCAGCGGGGGCTCAGCCCGCAGCGTCCGGATGCCGACACCACCGTCGTGTGCGATGTGGTCGTCATCGGGTCGGGTGCGGGCGGCGGCACCGCCGCGGCCGTGCTGGCCCGGGCCGGGCTCGAGGTGGTGGTGCTGGAACGCGGTGAGTACTACGACGATCCGGATTTCGGCATCGGGGAGAAGGAAGGCTTCCTGAAGCTGTACGCCCCCGGCCCGGCCGCCACCGCCGAAGGTCAGCTCGGGCTGGTCGCGGGGACCGCACTGGGCGGCGGCACGGTGGTCAACTGGACCACCTCCTTCCGCACCCCGGACGATGTCCGCGCGGAATGGGCCCGGCTGGGCGCACGGCAGTTCGCCGAGCAGGAGTACACCGACGCCCTCGAGGCCGTGGTGTCGCGCCTCGGGGTGAACCTCGATCACTCACCCGCCTCGCACCGCGACGAGATTCTCGAGCGCGGCCTGCGCAAACTGGACTGGCACGTCGAGCCGCTGCCCCGCAATGTCACCCACTGCGATGCCGGAATCGAATGCGGGCGTTGCGGTTTCGGCTGCCGGATCGGCGCTAAGCAGTCGGTGGTCAAGACCTGGCTGGCGGATGCGGCCGGGGCGGGCGCGCGCCTGTTCGTCGGCACCGATGTGCGGCGCATCGTGGTCGCCAATGGCAGCGCCACCGGCGTGGAAGCCGTGACGGCCGAGGGGCGTTCGGTCTGGGTGCGGGCCCGCGCGGTGGTGGTCGCCGCCGGGGCCATCCAGACCCCCGCACTGCTGCGCCGCTCCGGCCTGGGCAACCGCAATATCGGCGACTTCCTCCGATTGCACCCGGCCACAGCGGTTTTCGGAGTCTTCGACGAGGACATCCGCCCCTGGGAGGGCGGCATGCAGACCCGCTACTCCAAACAAGATCGTGACCTCGACGGGAACGGCTACGGGGTCATCTACGAGACGGGCCCCATGACGCCGGGCATGTCGGTGGGCTTCCAGGCCTGGACTGGCGCGGCCACCCACCGCGACCGCATGCTGAAACTCGCCAATACCGTCGCCGTCGGCGTGATCACCCGCGACCGTGACCACGGCTCGGTCGAGACCGACCGCCGGGGTGAGGCGGTGGTGCGCTACCGCATCTCGGCCCGCGATGCCGCCCACATGCACACCGGAATCGTCAATGCCGCACGCATTCTGGAGGCGGCCGGGGCGGAGCGGATCTTCTCCGGCCATCAGGCCGGCGTCGGCTACGAGCCCCGCACGAGCGGCACACACGAGGAGTTCGCCGCGCAGGCCGCCGCCGCCGGGTACGCGCCGGGCCGGTGCTCGATGGGCGCACTGCACATCATGGGCTCGGCCCGCATGGGCGGCTCACCCGCGGATTCGGCCACCAATCCCGACGGTGTCACCTGGGACGTCCCGAATATCGTGGTGGCCGACGGCTCCTGCTTCCCGACCGCCTCCGGCGTGAACCCGATGGTCAGCATCGAGGCCATCGCCCATATGAACGCCACCAGGCTCGCCGCGCGCCTGACCTGATTCCGTATCGACGTGGCGAGATGGCCCGACCCGCCTGCGCGGCAGCCTATTCCAGCGCCGTGCCGAAGGCGCCGACGATCACCCGATGGATCTGGCCGACGGCCCGGTCGATCGGGCCCGTCGGCTGGAACAGATGGCTCAGGGCGAGCCGGACCAGCACCTCGGTCATCGAGGTCAGTTCGGCGTCGTCCATCTCGGCGAGCTCGTACTGGGCCCGGATGGCCGCCGACACCGCGGTGATCGCGCGGCCCAGCACCGGTTCGGTCTCGGTCATCAGCACCGGCAGCAGGGCGGTGTCGGTCGCCGACCGCCCGGCCAGCACCGCCTTGAGCAAAGTGTTGTCGGCGCCCGTCCGCAGCGTGAAATCGACCGCCTGGGTCATGCCGGCCGCCACGTCCGCCGGATGCGCGGCCAGGCTCTCGGCAATGCCGACCAGGAACTCGTCGACTTCCTGCTGGACCACCACTTCGGCCAGCTCGTGCTTGTTGGCGAATTCCTTGTAGAGCACCGGCCGGCTCACGCCGACCTCCTTGGCCAGCCGTGACATGTTCACCGCGCCCCAGCCCTCGGTGATCACGATGCGCCGCCCGGCCTCGACGATCCGCTCGCGTAGCAACTGCCGCATCTCTGTCTGGAAGTTCGGCGCTTCAACCACGTCCCGATGGTACATGAGCTCAACTTTCGTCCCGTCGTTGACAGACTGGATCACAGTGTATCTAATGAATACAGTTCTTCGGAAAGTGTAAACGCAAGGAGTACGGCAATGACGACGTCTCGTTCTCGAGTTGGGCGCCGCCGGGAGTCGGAGGCTTCGGCCCGCCCCCAGTGGCGTGACCGCAAGCGGTATCTGTGGTTGTTCGGTCTCGTACCCCCGACCGCCCTGTTCATGGCGATGGTGCTGGTGTGGGCGTTCAACGAACTCGGCTGGTCGGTCGTCGCCCCGGTCTGGTGGTGGATCGGACCGATGCTGGTGTACGGGTTGCTGCCGGTGCTGGACCGTTTCTTCGGCCCGGACGGTCAGAACCCCCCCGACGAGGTGATGGAGTACCTGGAGAACGACAAGTACTACCGGTACTGCGTCTACACCTACATTCCCTTCCAGCTGCTGAGCCTGACCGTCGCCTGTTACCTGTGGACCGCGAGCGACCTGTCCTGGCTGGGCCTCGACGGCGGCCTCGGCGTGGTCTCCAAGATCGGCCTGGCGCTGAGCATGGGTGTCATGGGCGGCGTCGGCATCAATACCGCGCACGAACTCGGCCACAAGAAGGACGAATTGGAGCGCTGGCTGTCGAAGATCACGCTCGCCCAGACCTTCTACGGCCATTTCTACATCGAGCACAACCGCGGCCATCACGTGCGGGTGGCCACGCCCGAGGATCCGGCCAGTGCCCGCTTCGCCGAGACCTTCTGGGCCTTCCTACCGCGCAGCGTGTGGGGCAGCCTGCGCTCGTCGTGGGAGCTGGAGGCCAAGCGACTGGAGCGGCTGGGCAAGCGCCCGTGGACGATTCGCAACGACGTGCTCAACGCCTGGCTGATGTCGGTGGTGCTGTGGGGCGTGCTGGCCGCGGTGTTCGGCCCGGCGGTGCTGCCCTGGCTGGTGATCCAGGCGATCTACGGTTTCACCCTGCTCGAGACCGTCAACTACCTCGAGCACTACGGCCTCATGCGTCAGAAGACCGCCGCCGGCCGCTACGAGCGGTGCACCCCGGAGCACAGCTGGAACTCCGACCACATCGTCACGAATATCTTCCTGTACCACCTGCAGCGGCACAGCGATCATCACGCGAACCCCACCCGCCGCTATCAGACGCTGCGCAGTATGGACGGCGCGCCGAACCTGCCCAGCGGCTACGCCAGCATGATCTCGCTGGCTTACTTCCCGCCACTGTGGCGGCGGGTGATGGATCACCGGGTGCTCGAGCACTATTCGGGCGACATCACCAAGGTGAACATCCAGCCCCGCAAGCGTGTGCGCGTGCTGGCGAAGTACGGGGTGGCGTGATGTCGTCCTACCGTTGCCCGGTCTGCGATTACATCTACGACGAGGCGAAAGGTGCGCCGCGGGAAGGCTTCCCGGCCGGCACCCGCTGGTCCGCCGTCCCCGACGACTGGTGCTGCCCCGACTGCGGGGTGCGCGAAAAGGTCGATTTCGAACCCACTTCCACCTCGACAGGACACCACTCATGAGCACCGACTTCAAACTCTTCCGCTGCCTGCAGTGCGGCTTTGAATACGACGAGGCCCTGGGCTGGCCCGAGGACGGGATCGCCGCCGGCACCCGCTGGGACGACATCCCGGACGACTGGTCCTGCCCGGATTGCGGCGCCGCCAAGAGCGATTTCGAGATGGTCGAGGTCAGCCGCGCGTGAGCGGCCGCATCGTCATCGTGGGCGCGGGCATCGCGGGCGCCACCGCCGCCCGCACCCTGCGCACCGAGGGCTACACCGGCGAGATCGTGCTGCTCGGCGCGGAACCCGGCCACCCGTACCGCCGCCCCATGGTTTCGAAGGAACTCCTCGCCGGCACCGTCGAGGACCGCCGAACCCTGTTGCAGCCCGCGGACTTCTGGCACACCCACCAGATCGACCTGCGCCCCGGCACCACGGTCGAATCCATCGACCCGGGCCCGGCGCTGGTGTGGCTGGCCGACGGCACGGCGATCGGCTACGACACCCTCCTACTGGCCACCGGAGCCCGGCCGCGCGCATTGTCGATGGCTGCCACGCCGGTCCGCCCCGATCTCGGCCGCAGGGGTGCCGAGATCGGGGGACGGCGTCCCAGCACAGGCGAGCGGATCCACACGCTGCGCGGCCGGGCGGATGCGGAGGTCTTGCGGGAGGCGATTGCGCAGGGTGGGTCGCTGCTGATCATCGGGGCCGGGCTGATCGGGTGCGAAGTCGCGGCAACCGCACGGGGGCTCGGTGCGGAGGTCACGGTGCTGGACGCGGCGGCCGTGCCGCTGGAGCGCGTCGCGCCACGGGCGATCGGCGATTACCTCCGGAAGTTGCACGCGGACAACGGGGTTGCGATCCACACCGACGTCCGGTTGACGCATCTCGCACAGGACGGTGCGGCGGTGGTCGCCGTGGCCGATGATGACAGCACCTGGACGGCGGCCGCGATGCTGGTTGCGATCGGATCTGTCCCGGACACTCGGCTCGCCGAGGCTGCCGGACTGGCGGTGGGTGACGGTATTCGGGTGGACGAGCACTATCGGACCTCCGCACCCGGGGTCTATGCGGCCGGTGACGCGGTGTCCCGATTCGATCCCGTGTCGGGTGGGTATCGGCGCGAGGAGCATTGGAACAGCGCCCAGTCCCAGGGCGCCGCGGCGGCCCGATCGATGCTCGGATTGCCCGCCGCGGCCGCCGAGGTCCCCTGGGGCTGGTCGCTGCAATATGGCCGGAACGTGCAGTTCGCGGGCGTAATCCATGCCGGTGACGAGCTGGTGGTGCGGGGCCGGGTCGAGGCCGGGGACGCTACGGTGCTCGCGCTGCGCGAGGGCCGCGCGACCGGTGCGGTGGCCATTGCCCGTCCGGCGGAGTTCCGGGCGGCAAAGGAACTGATCGGCCGGGGCGCGGTGCTGGATCCCGGTGTCTGCATGGACGAATCCCGGCCGCTGGCCGAGGCGATATAACTGTCCGGACAGTAGTGAGGGCATGCGCCCGCAGTTGAGCTAACCGCCCGCAAAATCCGAAATGCCGCTCGACCAGTCGAATGGTTCAGCGGCATTTCGGATTTGCCGACTCATTGCTGAAATCTGCTGGTAGGGCATGCTATTCGCGCGGCGCGCGCATCATTCCCCGGCCGGTGGGCCCCTGTCAAGCCTGCGAATATTTCCGTGAAGACTGACACGTCAGTCCGAAATCTGTATTACTGTCTCGGTCAGTTCGAACCGGTCAGCAGAGGGGCCGGTCGGCATCGACCAACAGTGGGGCTGTGGGGTGGTGAACATTGGTCGACAAAGCTGTTCGGGGGCCGGAACCGTTGGTGCGGCAGGCAATCGAATTCGTTCTCTCGGGGCTGCGGACATTCGGACGCACCATTCAGCTGGCGATCGCGGCGTTCCGGTTCCTGGTCGTCGACATCGTCACACTGCGCCATCCGTGGCGTGACACGCTACAGCAGGGCTGGTTCATCGTCAGCGTGACCGCGATTCCCGCTGTGCTGGTGTCGGTTCCGTTCGGCGTCATCGTGGCGGTGCAGGTGGGGAGCCTGACCCAGCAGGTGGGCGCGAGTTCGGTGTCCGGCGCGGCCGGCGGGCTGGGCGTGATCAGGCAGGGCGCGCCCATGGTGACCGCGCTGCTGCTGGGCGGCGCGGCCGGGTCGGCCATCGCCTCGGATCTGGGTGCGCGCACCATTCGCGACGAAGTGGATGCCTTGCGCGTCATGGGAATCGACCCGGTGCGCCGGCTGGTCGCGCCGCGGCTGGCGGCCATGATCGCGCTCACGCCGCTGCTGTGCATGCTGATCATCTTCATGGGCGTGTTCACCGGCTATGTGATCGCCGTCGGCTTCCAGGGCGTGACGCCCGGCTCCTACCTGTCCGCGTTCGCGGCCTTCGCCAAGCTGACCGACCTGTGGGTGGCCATCGCGAAGTCGATCGTCTTCGGGGTGATCGTGCTGGTGGTGTCCTGCCAGCGCGGACTCGAGGCCACGGCCGGCCCGCGCGGGGTGGCCAATGCCGTGAACGCCGCGGTGGTGATCGGCGTGATCGCCGCCTTCGGCGTGAATCTGGTGATCACCCAGCTGGTTTCGATGTTCATCCCGACGCAGGTGGGCTGATGACACAGATACCAGCCAGATACGCGCCGCTCGGGACGGCGGGCCGGGTCATCGGCGCGACCGCGCAGCCGCCGCTGTCCGTCTTCGAATCCCTGGGCCACCAGGCGACTTTCGTCTACGAGGTGCTCGCCGCCATCCCGCACACCCTGCGGATCTACCGGCGCCAGACCATGCTCATCCTGTCCGACATCACCTGGGGCTCCGGGGCGATCATCGTCGGCGGCGGCACCGTCGCGGTGCTGGCGTTCCTGGGCATCGCGGTCGGCGGCTCCATCGGCGTGGAGGGTTTCACCGCGCTGAACATGGTCGGCATGGGCCCGCTCACCGGGTTCGTCTCCGCCTACGCCAATACCCGCGAGATGGCGCCCATGGTGGCGGCCATCGGCTTTGCTGCCCAGGCGGGTTGCCGCATGACGGCCGAGATCGGGGCCATGCGCATCTCCGAGGAGATCGACGCGCTGGAGGCCATCGGCATCCGGCCCATGCCTTTCGTGGTGACCACCCGCGTGATCGCGGGCGTGATCACCATCGTGCCGCTGCACCTGCTCACACTGATCCTGTCGTACCTGTCGTGCGCGACCGTGGTGAACGTGCTGCACGGGCAGTCCTCGGGCACCTACTACCACTATTTCGACGCCTTCCTGCAGCCCGGCGATGTACTGGCCTCGCTGGTCAAGGCGACGATCTTCGTGGTCGTCATCATTCTCATCCACGGCTACCAGGGCTTCTACGCCTCGGGCGGCCCAGAGGGCGTGGGCCGGGCCTCGGGCCGCGCGATTCGCGCCAGTCTGGTGCTGGTGGTCATCCTGGACATGATCCTCACGATCGTGATCTGGGGCCTGGATGTCGGCATCCGGATCTCGGGGTGAAACATGGCCGTGTTCAAGGACTATTCCGGCCGCAGCGCCGGTCCCTGGATGTTGCGGGCGCGCGGCCTGGTGGTCGCCATCGTGCTCGTCACTGTGACGATTGTCGTGAGTTCCTATGCGCGGGGCGGCCTCTCGGACCGGTTCGAGGTCACCGTCGATGCCACGACGCTGGGTGAGGGCCTGGCCCCGGGCGCGGAGGTGAAGTTCCGCGGCTACGCCATCGGCACCGTCGAGAAGGTGGAGACCGTCGGCTACGGGCATCAGCGCATCGATCTCGCGATCGAGCGCCGCCAGGCCGGCGCCCTCACCGACGACATCAGCGCACGCTTCACCTCCTCGAACGTGTTCGGTTCCAGCGCCATCGAATTGGTGCCGGGCACGGACGGCAGAAAGCTGCGTGAGCACACGGTGCTGCAGATCGGGGCGAACGCCACCAATGCCACCGTGGCCGGGGTCTTCCGGCGCGCAGCGCGCCTGACCCAGGTGCTGGATTCGGCGGCGGTGCACCGGCTGTTCGACCTGCTGCTCGACAATGCCTCGAGCATGGGCCCGATACTGCAGTCGTTCTTCGCGACCGCGAAGCTGCTGGCCGACGGGCAGCAGAACACCCTGGCCCACTACCTGCGCATCGGCGGGGACATGACCGGCGCGTTCCGAGACCTGACCCCCTCGGCCGGGCACGCCATCCTGGCCGTGCTCGAGCAGAGCGCCTACTTCGGCGATCCGGAGAACCGGGCGCGCACCAACGAATCCACCAATGGCGTGAACGACGCCGTGCTGGTGGGGCTTTCGAACCTGTTGCAGCAGAACAACCCGGATCTGGAGAAGATTCTCGACAGCATTCTGGACCTGGCGGTGCCGATCAGCGTGTCGGTGGGGTCGGTGGCCCCGGCCTACAACCGAGTGCCGAATCTGCTGCAGGCCATGGACGGCGCCTTCCCCGTGGTGGACGGCCGGGTCCGGCTGCAACTCGAGCTGATCGCGAAAACCATGCCGTACCTGGCCGATTCGCTGGCGGGAGGGGCGAAATGAGCGACATCACCAAATCCGCCCTCAAGCTCACCGTCTTCCTGGTGATCGTGGCCGCCTGCACCACCTTCATCGTGACGGCGCTGCGCACTCCGATTCCCGGCGACAAGGTCACCTACGATGCCGTGTTCACCGATGTCTCCGGGCTTTTCGCCGGCGACTCGGTGCGCATGTCCGGCGTCGCCGTCGGCAAGGTGGAGTCGGTGTCGCTGGACGGCACTCGGGCGCGCGTGCATTTCACGGTCGATCGGACGCGCCCGGTGTACGACAACACCAAGGCCGCGGTGCGCTACCAGAACCTCATCGGACAGCGGTACGTCGAATTGCTCACCGAGGGGCAGCGTGGCGCAAAACTCGCTGCCGGAGCCACGATTCCGGTGGAGCGGACGATCCCGAGCTTCGATGTGTCCAAGCTGTTCAACGGCTTCGAGCCGATGTTCGACACCTTGGATCCGGCGCAGCTGAACCAGTTCGGAACCAACCTGCTGCGAGTCATCCAGGGCGACGGCTCGGGCATCGGGCCGGTACTGGCGGATCTGGACACGCTCACCAAGCACGCCCGCAACAGCGAGGCCGTGATCGTGCTGCTCATCCGGAATCTGGGTGTGGTCGCCGATTCCCTCGGCGGTAAATCCAAGGCGGTCGGTGATCTGGTGCGGCAGCTCTCGGGCATCCTGCACCAGTTCACGGCCAAGACCCAGACCATGCTGAGCGCGGTCGACACCGCGAAAGGCGTATTGGGGCCGATGATTCCGATCCTGGAGGAGGGCCGCGACGCCTACGACACCGCCTACGGCCCGGTCGACGGGCTGCTGCGGCGGCTGGTGCCGCAGACCGATCAGCTCACCCGGATCCTGGCCCTCACACCGCAATTGGTGACCGGGCTCAATCAGTCGGTGCCGGGTCAGGGGTACCAGCCGCGCATCACCTGCTCGCACGGTGAAGCCGCGCTCCCGGCCGTGGTCGGCGTCATCCTATCCAACCAGAAACTGGTGGTGTGCAACTGATGAGAGCACTGATCGCCTATGCGGCCGAGCCGATTCGGGACGTGCTGACCGGGCGCGGGGACCAGAACACCCAATTACGCTGGGGGATGGCCGGTGTCGTGGTATGCGTGATCGCGCTCGCCATCGCCGGGGCGCTGTATGTGATCCCGTTCGGGCAGCGCACCTACGTGGCCGACTTCAAGATCTCCGGTGGTGCGCGCTCGGGTGACGAGGTGCGAATCGCCGGCGTCAATGTCGGCAAGATCCGCGCGGTGGACCTCGTCGGCGACCATGTCGAGGTCAGCTTCACGGTGAATCACGATGTGCGCGTGGGGGATCGGTCTGCGGTCGAAGTCAAGATGCTGACCCCGATCGGCGGCCACTACCTGGCGCTGTCCCCGGCCGGGGACAAGGAACTCGCCGCGAAGCACATTCCGCCGGAGCGGACCGCCACCCCGTTCGAGCTGAGCGACATCCTCGACAAGGGCACCCCGATCTTCGGCAAGGTCGACGCCGCCACCATGCGCGGCACCATCGGGCAGCTGAATTCGGCGCTGGCGCAACAGCCCGACGCACTGCGCGGGGTCATCGGCAATGCCGACGAACTGACCGGGCTGCTCGCCGAGCGCACCGACCAGCTCAACAGCGCGCTGAACGTCTCCGACGAGTACATCGCCGCCATCGCCGACGACAAGGCGCTGCTCGCGGATTTCGTGAAACAGCTGGGCTCCGTTGCCGACCAGCTGGGCAATCGCAAGGACGACATCGTGGGCATGTTCAACCTGCTCAAAAGGCTGCTGGTCATCCTGCACCGGCCGATCATGGCCTACGGCGACGGCGTCGAGCCGTCCGTGACGCAATTCGAGCAGCTGGTCTCCAAGGTGACCGCGGACCCGGATCGGATCGACACCGTCATCAACGGGATGCGCGATGTCATCAACCGGCTCAACGGGATGCTGGGCACTCAGCTGAAAGTGGATCAGCCGGCCGCCGGCGTCCAGCTGTGCATTCCCTACGAAGGCAAGGCGTGCTGAATGAAATGGGGCAGAGCAGCACTCGCCGCCGGGGTCGCCGTCGCGGTGGTGGCCGCCGGGGTGGCCGGGGTGTCGTGGGCGAACTCGAAACGCGATCCGAAACAGAGCGTATGCGCGGAATTCACCGATACCGTCGGCCTGTATCAGGGCAATAGCGTGACCATGCTCGGTGTCGAGGTCGGCACCGTCTCCAAGATCGAGGCCCGGGGCGACCGCATGCGGGTCACCATGAGCGTCAAGGATTCGGTGAAACTCCCGGCCGATATCCAGGCCGTCACCATGTCGAGTTCCATTGTGACGGACCGACATGTGGAACTCACCAAGCCATACACCGGCGGCACCCGATTCGACACCTCGCAATGCATTCCGCTGGAGCGGACCAGGACGCCGATCGGCATCAGCGAGGCGCTCGACGCCATGGGCAAACTGGCCGGTGATCTGACCGGAGGCGGCGGCACCGACGGCAAACCCGACACGCTGCTCGACGACACCCTCACCGCGGCGAACAATGCCATCGACGGCACCGGGCAGCAGTGGAATCAATTGCTGCAGCGGCTGTCCGCGGTGATCGGCGATCCCACCCAGAAAGATGCCGTCTTCCGGCGGCTGGTCGACAATCTGGACCAGCTCACCACCATGTTCGTGACCAACTGGCCGGATATGGCCGAGGTGCTGAACAATCTGCGCGCCGGGCTCCAGCTGATCGGGCAGTTCTCGGCCGAATTCTCCGGCGCTGTGGATATCGCGGTGGAATTCCTACCGGTGATCGCCCGCAATGTGGGCAAATACGATCAGCAGATCTACGGGCTGCTGGATGCGGTACTGCCGCAGGCACACACCTTCGTCCAGCAGCACGAGGGCGACATCGGTTCGCTGCTGGCCGCCCTGCCGCCACTGGCGGCCCAGCTCCCGCAGGTGGGTGCGAAATGAGGCGTGCACCGGTCCTGAGACGCACCGCGATCCGGCTGGCGCCGCTCATCACGGCGGCCACGCTCGTCCTGACCGGCTGCGGGGTGAAAGCCACCGACATCCCGATTCCGGGCACCTATCCCTCCGGCGACACCTACACCGTCCGAATCGAATTCGGCTCGGTGCTGAACCTGCCGGACCGCGCCAAGGTGATCGCCGACGGTGTCGAGGTCGGCATGCTCGACCACATCGATCTGATCGGTACGACCGCGGTGGCGACGGTGAAACTACACACCGACGCCAAACTGCCGAAGAACACGACCGCGGAATTGCGGCAGTCCACGATTCTGGGCGATATCCACATCGCGCTGGAAGCGCCCCAGCACGCGGACACCACGTTCCTCGCCAACGGTGATGTGATCCCGATGTCGCAGACGATTCCCGCCACGAATGTGGAGGACATTCTGCGGGCACTGTCCAACATCATCACCGGTGGACGCTGGTCCGATATCCAGAAGCTGGTCACCGACGTGAACGCGGCGTTCCCGTCGGATCCGGCCGAGCTGGACCGGATCAATGCGGCGGGCCGCGCGGCGCTGCACGATATGGCCTCGCACACCGCCGATCTGAATCGCATCCTCACTTCGGCTCAGCAGATCACCGCCAAGCTGGAATCCGGTCGCGGCGCGGTGGATCAGATCCTCACGCTCGGGCCCGACCGGGCCGCCGGTCTGTCGGATGTGCTGCTGGCGGTGGTCAACCTGATCATCAGCGGCGGCCCGCTGGCCAAGAACGCCGGCGACCTGCTGCTGCCGCACGTCGGCGATTTCCGGTCGATCGTGTCGGTCCTCGCGCCTACCGCGGTCACGGCCGGATACGCCGACCTGACTCTGGCGGCCGACCTCGACACCTTCCATACCCTGCTGAAGGAGAAGATCATTCCCTTCCTCAGCGCCCCGGACGTGAAGGTGCAGCAGATGTCCGCCGATGTGCAGGCCGACCAGCTGATCACCACACTGCGCTCGATCGGGATGGTGCCCTAGATGAAACTCTCACTCTCCGGGCCGGTTTCGCTGGTCATGCTGCTGGTGCTCACCCTGGTCTGCGGCAGCTACATGGCCGTCGGCGTGCTGAATCTGGACCCGCGCCGGCAGAACAACACCGTCACCGTGCTGCTGGACAGTTCCGGCGGCCTGATGAAGACCTCCGAGGTGACGCTACGCGGCCTGCCCATCGGCAAGGTCCGCGATATCGGGGCCACCGGGCGTGGACTGGCCGTCACCCTCGAATACGACTCGAAATACAGGATTCCCGTGGACAGCGCGGTGCGGATCGCCAACCTGTCGGCGGCGGGGGAGCAGTTCCTCGACTTCCGGCCGAGCGGCACCCAGGGGCCGTTCCTGCACGATGGCAGCGTGGTACCGAACCGGCAGGTCGAGATCGCTACCACGGTCGGTGACGCGCTCGCCAAGCTGGACGCGCTGACCGTGCAACTGGATCCGGCCAAGCTGCAGAACCTGGCCACCACGGTGGCCGCCGGATTCGAGGGCCGCGACGCCGATGTCGCCAACCTGACCAAGGCGCTGGCCGGCACCGCGAACCTGTTGCGGGACAAGCACGATGCCATCGCACGGCTGTACGCGAACGTCCAGAACCTCGGCGACAAATTCGACGGGCGCGCCCCCACCCTGAGTGCGGCCGCCGGGGACATCGACACCGCGCTGCCGGAGCTGCTGCACATCATCGCCGCCTTCCAGAACTACTCCTACATCGGCGAGAAGATCTACGACGATCCGATCGGGCCGCTGGTCACCAAGATCAATGACTATCTGCAGCTGATCGGGCCCGACCTCGGTCATCTCGCCACCGTCCTGAAACCCGCGACCAGCGTGATCAAACCGCTGCGCGTCGACGCCGGCTCGATCGTGGACCTGCTGTCCACGGTGTTCCCCGGCGACGGCGCCGCCCATGTGGCCATCGACATTCCTCGGTAGAGAGAAGGCAATTCGTGAGTGAGAACGAGAACACCGCGCACAACGACGAGACCGAGCAGACCGGCGAGACCGAGCAGACCGGCACACCCGAGCAGACCGGCGAGGCGGAACCGGTTTCGATTCTGGACCCGGAGCCCTCGAAAGCCCTGCCCGCCAAGAGTTTCGGCGAACGCGCCTACCCGGTGGTGACCGTCGCCGCCGCCGTGCTCGCGGTGGTCGCCGTGGTCCTCGGCGTGCTCTGGCGCAACTCGTCCGGCGACTTCCACGCGCTGAAGAACGGCCAGGCCGATCGCGACCGCGCCGCGCAGGTGGCCAAGGACTACACCCTGCGCTCGCTGACCTACGACTACCGCAACCTGCCCGCCTTCTTCGACGGCGTGGAGCGCGGCACCTCGGATGCGCTGCGCGACAGGTACACCCAGGTTCACGACACCTTGGCGAAGATCATGACCGACGCCCAGGTGGTGGCCACCGGCGATGTGGTCGGCAGTTCGGTGGAGGCCAAGGGTAACGACCAGTACACCGTCACCGTCTACGCCACCCAGAAGACCCAGAACGTACAGCAGACCGACCCCGCGACCGTGCCGAACCTGCTGGTGCTGACCGTGGCCAAGAGCGGTGGCGACTGGCTGGTCACCGACTACGGCCCCAAGGACCTCGGCCAGAAGGGCGGGGCCGCGAAATAGCCTCGCGACGCATCGGGCGGCCGCCGCAGCCCGAACTCCCGTCGCGGCGCCGCCGGCAGATCATCGAGGCCGCCTTCGAGGTCTTCACCGCCAACGGCTACGAGGCCACCGCCATCTCCGAGGTGGCCGCCCGCGCCGGCATCGGACAGGGCACTGTCTACCGCTACTTCGGCAGTAAGCGCGAAATCCTGGACCACGTCATCGATCTCGGCATCGAGAAGGTGACCGACGCCATGGAACTCGACACCGTCCTGGGCGCCGCGGGCGAGGTCGGCGAGCTGGTGGCGGCGGTGCGGGCGGCCCTCGACCGGCTCTGGGATCTGCTCGAACGGGAACCGCAGATGCTGCGGCTGCTGGTGGTGGAGGCCGGGGCCATCGATCCGGAGCTGGCGCACCGGCTGCTCGGGCTGGAGGCGCTGACCGCCTCGCTCATCGCGGGGGAACTGACACGCGGCAGGGAGGAAGGGTGGATTCGTCCCGATATCGACCCGGATGTGCTGGGGCACACCATCCTCACCATGGTCGGGCCGTGGATCATGCGGGAACTGCTGGGCGCGGGCAATCCGGGCATCCGGGAGCGCAGCATGACCGCGGTGTTCGACGTCCTCGACAAGACCCTGCGCCCCCGGAGCGCCCCGCCGTGACAGCCGGCCGGGCAGAGCGCGGCCGCCACCCGCGCGCCGCGCAGCGCCGGGCCGAATTGGTCGGCGCGGCCTACGAATTGGTGGTTACGCGCGGCTTCCGCGGCCTCGGCGTGGACGACATCGCCACGGCCGCCGGGGTCAGCCACGGCACCTTCTACAACTACTTCGCCAACAAGCGCGACATCCTCGACGCCGTCATCGACCACTGCTTCACTCTCATCCGCGCCCGCCTGCTGGGGCCCGAGGGGGACGACATCCCCGCCACCCTCGACGCCTTCTGCGCGCGCTACGCCCGCGTCGTCGACCGTTGCTACGACCTGGTCGAGACCGAACCTGGGCTGGTGAATTTCTTTCTGTTGGAGGCCTCTTCGATCGACGATCGAGTCCTGGACCGCTGCCTGCACCATGCCCGCGCCTATGGAGCGCAATCGGTGAAGGTCGTTCAGCGCGGGATCGCCCACGGGTACCTGGATCCGTCGCTCGATCCGGAGATCGCGGGGGAGGTCCTGCTCTCGATCCTGGTCTCGGCGCTGCTGTCGGCCTTACGTGCTGGATCTGACGGGCTCACCCAGGACCGCGTTCGCAACCAACTGGTCTCCTTCCTCCGGATTGCACTCGCCGGCGACCCGGAATGACCTCGCCCGCACCGGCGCAACCCGCCGCCCTCGGGCCGATCGCACTGTGCCGAACCGACCACCTCCAGGCCGGGCAGCCCGTCGTGCGCGGCTGCCCGGGGCCGTCCGGGGGCGATGCTATGTTCGCCGGGTGGGGAGGAGATCAACTGTGGGCTTCCAGGCGACCGAGCTGTTCCACGATCCGAAGCTGCTGGCGGAACTCGGCTTTCGACACCGGGTCGGGTGGGCGCGGGCCGGGGACGTGCGGGGGAGACGGCCCGCGCTGGTGCGGGAGCCGCTCGCGGCGGAGCGAGTCGCGTGAAGGCCCGGCTCGAACGGGCGGCGGAGGAGCGGGCGGCGCGCATCGCCGAGCGGATCGCACCGTACCTGCCTGCGACCGGACGGGTGCTCGATGTCGGCTCCGGGACCGGGCACAATGCAGACCTCCTGCGCAAGATCACCGGGCTCGACGTGATCGAAACCGATGTCGTGGACATGCATGTCGTGGGGCACGGGCCGGTGCTGTGCGCGGACGGCGTGCTGCCGTTTCCCAGTAGTGCCTTCGAGACAGCGCTGGTCCTGCACGTCCTGCAGTTCCCCGCCGATCCCGCGGCCGTGCTCGGCGAGACGGCCCGGGTGGCGTCGCGCGTGATCGTGCTCCAGTCCACCTCCGGCGGCCGGCTGGGCCGCGCGTCGCTGCTGGTGCGCGGATTCCTCTTCGGCCGCTTGGCCTTTCAACTCTCGCGGCTGGTCGGCTTCGTGGATTCCGGCATGGCGGCCGGTATCGCCCTCCAGGTACGACGCGTCCTGTCCCGCGACGACGTCCGGACCGCGGCGCGAGCGGGCGGGTTACGCGAGATCGCCTTCGAACCGGACCGCTGGCCGGTGCCCTTCGGCGGGCGCGACCTGTTCGTCTTCGACAGGGCGCGATGAGGCTGTCGGTCATCGCTGCCGGCTGAGCTACGTTGGAGGCCGCGCGAGCGGGTGGCGGTTTCGTGGCTGCCCGGGGATGGAATGGAGACGGTATGGCGGGCAATGGTGCCGGGCGGTTCGAGGGCCGGGTCGCGGTGGTGACCGGGGCATCCTCCGGGTTGGGGCGGGCGGTGGCGCAGGCACTGCGTGACGGCGGGACCCGGGTGTTCGGTGTGGGGCGCGACGAGGCACGGTTGAAGGCGGCACTGGAAGAGGGCGAAACGGCCTGGCTGGCAGCGGATCTCACTGATCCGGGCGCGTCCGCGGAGGTGGTGCGGGCGTGTGTGGAGCGGTTCGGCGGGATCGACATTCTGGTCAATGCGGCAGGGGCGCACACCATGCGGCATACCGCCGAGGTCAGTGACGACGAGTGGCAGTACGACCTGGCCGTCAACCTGAGTGCGCCGTTCTTCCTCTCCCGCGCCGCACTCCCGCATCTGCTCGAGCGCGGCGGCTGCATCGTCAACGTCGCCTCGATCGCGGGCCTCGAGGGCCAGGCCTACTCGGCCGGCTACTGTGCTGCCAAACACGGCCTCATCGGCCTCACCCGGGCCATGGCCCTCGAATTCGACAGCAGCGCAATCCGGATCAACGCCGTCTGCCCCGGCGGCATGACGACGCCCCTCCTGGAGAACTTCACCTTCCCGGCGGACCCCGACTACACCCTCATCATGAAAACCGCGTCCGCTCGCGGCCTCATGGACCCGGCCCAGGTGTCCAACGTCATCACCTTCCTCTGCTCCGAGGAAGCCTCCGCGGTCCACGGCGCCATCTACACCGTCGACAACGGCAAGATGTCCCTCTGACCCCACCCCGCCACCGCGGAATCACCGCCGCAAGCCGTCCTCCAGCGAAACGAGTACGGCCGCGGCGGGTGACGCCGCGGCCGCACACCGGCTCGAGTGGCTCAGATTCCGTTGGGGAAGGTGAGGGTCATCAGGCTCGGCCAAACCTGGGACCAGGGCTGCAGGGGGTCGCGGCAGACGTAGACGGTGACCAGGCGTTCCAGGCCGGGGAGGCCGTTGGGGTCGTCGAGGCGGGTGACCTGGGTGGTGGAGGCGAACTTGGAGAGGAACTCCTTGTCGCCCACGCCGTCCACGGAGAGGTAGACGATGGTGCGGGCCGAGTCCGGCGGCGGGCCGAAGTAGCCGAAGCCGCGGTTGGGGCTGTACACCGGCGGCAGGTTGTATGGGCGGCCGAATTCCTCCAGCGCGCTGGCCTGTACGTACGCGGTCGCCACCACCGCGGTGTCGCGGCGCTCGGATTCGGGCAGTCCGGCCACCGCGTCGGCGACCGCCTTGGTGAAGGTTTCGTAGCCGGCCGGGCCGGTCAGCGACTCGCGCTGCCAGTACTGGGCCTGGTCGGTGATCGGGCGATCGATCCCGGTGAAGTCCCGAGCCCACGCCCAGCCGTACGGCACCGGGATCGTGCACATCCACGCCGTGAACAGGACGGCCGACACCACCGCCACGGCGTTCACGACCTTGCGCACCTGACGCCGCGCCTCGATCGTGCTCAGCGCGAACGCGCCCGCGCCGATCAGTGCCGGCCAGAAGCCCGCGACATAGTAGGAGCGGCCGTTCTCGGCGAGGACGATCACCAGCAGTCCCATGCCCGCGATCAGGGCGAAACGGTAGGGCCGCAACGACTCCAGCCGCACCAGGCCCCACAGGCCCAGGATGCTCAGCAGGCCGCCGAGCAGGCCGCACTGGAGGGCGATCTCCACCGCGCAGATCAGCGGTCCGGTGTGGGCGGCGTACTGCTCCTGGGCGATGATCTCGGTCATCTGCGATTCCACCCAGCCGTGCTGCACCTGCCACACGATGCCGGGAATCATCGAGACCGCGAGGATCAGCGTGCCGACGTACAGCGCCGGGCGGCGCAGCAACTCGCGCGGTCCGGCGATCAGCACGCCGAGACCCAGCAGCGCCCACACACCCGGCATCATCCATTTCGCCTGGAACGCCACCGCCGCGAGCACGCCCGCGACGATCAGTAGTCGGTCCTGCCGGGTCCGCACCCAGCGAATCAGCAGCCAGACGATCGCCGCCTGCAGGGGAATGTCGAAGGTCAGCGTGATCAGCTGCATCTGGTTGAACGCCAGCGGCGAGACCGCGTAGGCCGCGGCGGCGAGCATCTGATAGCGCGCCCCCGCCCCCAGTTCGCGCGCGGTAGCGGCCGCGACCACCGCGGCGGCCGCCATCAGCAACAGCGCAGGAATCCGCAGCGCCAGTACCGAACCCGGCGCGATCACATCCATCATGTGCGCGACGAACGGCGCCAGCGGCCCCTGATCCGGATAGGCCCACGCCAGCCGCCGGCCGGCCGCCACGAAGTACAGCTCATCGCCGAAGTAATTGATCCGCGCCGCGGGCACGCCGAGCACAATGGCGAACCCCACGGACACGGCGAGCACGCCGCGCCAGGCGAACGGCACCGGCTCGGCGGCCGGCTCGGCGGCGCCCACCTCGGGCGCCGCGTCGATCGTTGACATCCATCCCTCCCGGGCCACGAAAAGACGCCCGGCAAAAACCGAATTTCGGCGATGCCGGGCGTCGATCAGGCTGGCAGAATAACTGGTCTCGGGCCGATCGTCGCCCCGGTCTTTTCCGGGGCTTGTCCGAGGGCAGCCGGTCGCCAACGATGTGTACGCCGAAACCCAGGGTCAGGGCCTCGGCATCACCCACTTCGGGCCCCGGGGATCAGGTCGGCGCGGATGCCGTCGCCAGTCGTTGCCGGGGAGGAGACTGGGGGGATGGCGACGATGAGAGCCTGGCGGGTCGAGCGCCCGGGGCCGATCGATGAACGGCCCGTGATCTTCGATCAGCTCCCGGTGCCCGAACCGGCCGCGGGAGAGTTGCTCGTGCGGGTGCTGGCGTGCGGGGTGTGCCGCACCGATCTGCATGTCGCGGAGGGCGATCTGGCGGTGCACCGGCGGGGTGTGGTCCCCGGGCACGAGGTCGTCGGTGAGGTCGTCGAGGCGGGGGAAGGGGTGAACGGCGAGATCCTGATGGGGGACCGGGTCGGAATCGCCTGGCTGCGCCACACCTGCGGCGTGTGCCGATTCTGCCGCCGGGGTGCCGAGAATCTGTGCCCCGAGTCGCGCTACACCGGCTGGGACGCCGACGGCGGCTACGCCGAATTCGCCACTGTACCAGCGGATTACGCGCTACCCCTGCCCGGCGGATACGCCGATGCCGAGCTCGCACCGTTACTCTGTGCGGGCATCATCGGGTACCGAGCGTTGCGACGGGCGGCGGTACCACAGGGTGGACGTCTCGGTATCTACGGATTCGGCGGGAGCGCCCATCTGGCTGCGCAGGTGGCGCTGGCGCAGGGTGCGGAAGTCCATGTGATGACCCGTGACAAGGAGGCCCAGGAGCTCGCGCTGGAGCTGGGCGCGGCCTCGGCGCAGGGTGCCGCCGACGCACCCCCCGAACCGCTCGATTCGGCGATTCTCTTTGCGCCCGTGGGCGATCTGGTGCTGCCCGCGCTGGCGGCGCTGGATCGCGGTGGGGTGCTGTCGATCGCCGGAATCCACCTCAGCGACATTCCGCCGCTGAGTTACCAGCGACATCTGTTCCAGGAGCGGGAGATTCGATCCGTCACCGCCAATACCCGGCAGGACGCGTGGGATTTC
The DNA here is from genome assembly GCF_040645495.1 of Nocardia sp. NPDC046763. NCBI lineage: Bacteria > Bacillati > Actinomycetota > Actinomycetes > Mycobacteriales > Nocardiaceae > Nocardia > Nocardia sp. NPDC046763. The sequence continues at coordinate 206,691 of NZ_JBEYYI010000013.1, forward strand.
CTCGCCTTCGCGGGCGAGCATCGCCTCGAGGTGACCGTTCATCCCTACCCGCTCGAGGCCGCCGACCGGGCCCTCGGGGATCTGGCCCACGGGCGATTCGCGGGCGCAGCGGTCCTGGCGCCTACTTCTGGAGGGTGAACTGCATGACGTCCAGGTGGCCCGCCCGGAAGCGGTGCGCACTCCCGGTCAGGTATCGGATATACCGCTGGTAGACCTCCTCGGAGGTGATCCGGGCCGCCTCGTCGTGACGCGACTCCAGCGCCGCTGCCCACAGGTCGAGGGTCTTGGCATAGTGCGGCCGCAGCGACTGGATCCGCGAGGTCCGGAAGCCCACCGCCTCCGCCTCCCGTGGGACCGTATCGGGTTGCGGCAGTTGGCCTCCGGGGAAGATCTCCCGCTTGACGAAGATGTGGAACAGCGCATCCTCACGGGTGACCGGAATCTCGGCGGACCGCAGCTCGGCCACGGTGCGTCCGATGATGGTGTGCAGCAGCATGCGTCCGTCCGCGGGCAGCATCCGATGGCACCGCGTGAAGAATTCCGCGTACCGCTCCTTGCGGAAGTGCTCGAAGGCACCGATGCTGACGATCCGATCGGCGGTGCCCTCGTATTCCTCCCAGCCCTGCAGCCGCACTTCGGCTTCGGAGATGCCGAGTTCCCGCAGCTGGGCCTGGACCGACTCGAATTGGTTGCGGCTCAGGGTCAATCCGATCACCCGCACCCCGTAGGTCAGCACCGCGCGGATCATGGTCGACCCCCACCCGCAGCCGACGTCGAGCAGTGTCATGCCGGGCTCGAGTCCCAGCTTCCCCAGGGTCAGATCGATCTTGGCTAGTTGGGCCTCCTCCAGGCTCATGCCCGTGCGGTCGAAGTAGGCGCAGCTGTAGGTCATGGTCGGGTCGAGGAACAGTGCGTAGAAGGCGTCCGACAGGTCGTAGTGGGACTGGACCTGCCGGTAGAAGGGCGCGAGCTGGGCCATGGCGGCGGTCTCCTGAGGCGATCGGGCATCCGGAGATGCGGGATACACGGACATACGAAGCGCCCTGGCCTGCGGTTCTAACTCCAGGACACACCGGCAACACGCCGCCCATTTCACTCTGACTTTCCGATTCGAGCCCGGTGAAACGGCGTTGGCTGCTTTCCTGGGGAGGAGTGCAGCATCGATTCAGCAAATATAATACGGAGGGTTGGGGGATCGGCCATGCACCGCACCGGACACGAAGAGATTCATTCTGGCAGGCCATGGTTGTGGACAATTCTGGTGGGATCGGTGGTGGTAGGGCTGGCCACCTGGTGGATAAGACCGCAGTCCCTCAGTTGTACGACGGCCTTACCCGCCACAACCGTCATCACGCTTCCCGCTGCCGCTGCACTGAGTTCGGTTACTCCCCAGCAGATTCAAATCCAGGAGTCGCGACCGGCCTCGGAACGGGGCGAGGCCCTGTTTTACGCCTTCGATCAGGGCGTGGCGTGCTCGCTGCCCGATCTGCCGCTGGACGGCTACTACGTCGGGGTCCCGACCGGTCAGTACGACGGTTCCGCCCCCTGCGGCTCCTACGTCGATATCGACGGCCCGCTCGGCAGCGTCCGCGCCCAGGTCGTGGACCGCTGCCCCGGTTGCGGCCCGGATCAATATGATTTGAGCCGTTCGGCTTTCGAGGCCGTCGCCGAGGCCGACGAGGGTGTCGCGCAGATCCGGATCAGCCAGGTGCGCGACCCCGATCCGGCGCCCGAGCTCGTCTACCGCGTGCAGCCGAGCTCCTCGCCCAGCTGGATCGGAATCCTGTTCTCCGGCACCGGAAATCCCATCCAGCAGGTCGCGCTGCGTCCCGCCTCGGGCGGTGACTACCGGCCCCTGCGGCGTGGCAACGACAACTACTGGAACCTCTCGGGTCTGGGTCCGGGCCCCTTCACGGCCGAGGTGACCGATATCTACGGTCACGCCGCCTTCGTCTCGGGCGTCGCCCTGGATCCGGGGCAGGTGCGCCGTACCGGAATTCACCTCTACGAGATCCCCGCCGACCCGCCCGTCACCGCACCCCCACCGACCGCTCCGGTGTTCGTGACCACAGTCGTCGCCCCGGACGCCTGCAAACCGTAACCCGCAGGTCCGGCCCCGGTATGGCATCATCAAGTGAAACGTGTTCCATTTCGACCGCCGAGGCGGTGCGCCGGGAGGCCTTCGATGACGAACCCCAGCTCGGACCTGACCACGCCCGCCGCCGCGAGCCGCGGTGGCCGGCGGCTCTCGCCGCGCATCTCCCGGCTGACCGAGGTGCCACAGGGTGCGATGGTGGAGCTGCCCGGCCGCGGCTCGACCTACGTGGTCGACCTGCCGGGTCCGTCCGCGGACTCGCCGACCGTGCTGCTGCTGCACGGCATGGCCACCACCGCCATGCTCAACTGGTTCCCGTGCCTGCGTGAACTCAACGAGCGCTACCGCGTGGTTCTGTTCGATCAGCGCTGGCACGGTCACGGAATCCGTTCCGAGCGTTTCGATCTCGACGATCTGGCCGATGACGTCGTCGCCGTCGCCGATGCGGTCGGCGTCGAACGCCCTGTTCTCGCAGGCTATTCCATGGGCGGCGTGATCGCCCAGCTGACCGCGCACCGGCACCCGGATCGCGTGGGCGGGCTGGTGCTGGCCGCCACCACGTACCGTTTCCAAGAGAAGTGGCGCGAGCGCGCCTTCCATCGCGGCTGGTCGGCCACTGCCACGCTGTTCTCCGAATGGTCATTCCGCCGCGCCGAACTGCGCCGCGACAAACTGCCCACGCTGCCGGAATCCTCGTGGCCGGTGGGCCGGATGGATCGCTGGGCCATGACGGAACTGCGGGCCACCAGCGGCTGGGCGCTCGCACAGGCGCTCGCGGTGCTGGGGCGTTTCGATGCATCGGACTGGCTGCCGACCCTGAAAGTGCCGACGGCGGTGGTGATCACCACGCGGGATCGGGCGCTGCCCGTCTTCCGTCAGCTGGAGATGGCGAAGGCGATTCCGGGGGCGGAGATCTTCCTCGCCAAGGCCGGTCACGCGGCCTGCGCACTCGAGGCGGACGTCTTTGTCCCGGTGTTCCTCGAGGCCGTTCAATCGGTGGTGGATCGGGTGTAGCGGATTCGGGCCCGGGTCAGGCCTTTTCGCGCGCGGCCTTGAGCAGCGCGGTGATCACCTCGGGGACGGCGTCGGCGATGGTGCCCACATCCGGCACCAGTTCCTTGCAGGCGATGAACCCGAAATCCAGGTGCCCGTTGTTGGAAATCACGGTGGCGGTGAGTCCCGCGCCGTGGAACACCGGCCCGAAGGGATACATCGACGCCACCCGGACCCCCAGGAAGTACATGGGGAAGTTGGGCCCGGGCACATTCGACACCACCAGGTTGTGCACCACCGGGTGATGCTCGGCCAGCTTGAGCGAGGAGTACGCCCGCGCGGCCAGCTGGAAGGTGTTGGGCGGCGCGTACTTCGCCCAGTCCTGGAGGAAGTCCGCGCCGATCAGATTGTGCTCCTCCTTGGCCCCGCGATTGTCCTCGGCGATGGCCAGCACCCGCGCCACCGGATCCTCGATCTCGGTGTAGAGCCGCGCGAAGATGGTCGACACCTTGTTGGTGCCCTCCTCGTGGCGTGAGGTCTCGTGCGTGGACACCGGAACCGAGGCCATGAGCGAGGTTTCGGGCAGTTCGTCGTGCACCTCGAGGTAGCTGCGCAGCGCGCCGCCGACCACCGCCAGCACCACGTCGTTGACCTTCACCCCGAAGGCGGTCTTTATCTCCTTGATATCCGACAGCTCGGTCTGCACGAAGGAGATGGCGCGATGCGGGGTGATTGCCCGATTGAACGGCGTGCGCGGCGCGGTGAAGGGCAAGGGCATGCCGCGGCTGCCGTTGCCTCGCCGCCGCTGCACCAGACCACCCAGAATGCCGACGGTCTTGGGCACCATGCCGACCATCCCGAGCCGGCCGGGGAGCTTCAGCAGCGCCTCCCCGGCCAGCTGCAGATCATTGGGTTCCGTTTCGGCCGGGGCGATCTCGGCGGGCGGGGTGTAGGACACACCCGGCTGCATATCGCACAGGTGCATCATCATGTTGGTACCGGTGATGCCGTCCACGATGGCGTGGTGGTACTTCGAGATGACCGCCACCTTGCCGTGCGGCAGGCCCTCGACCACCCACATCTCCCACAGCGGCCGGCCGCGGTCGAGGGGGCGTCCGGCGATGTCGGCGGCCAGTTCGGCCAGTCCCCGGTCCCCGGCCCCGGCGGGTAGCGCGAGCCGGCGCACGTGGTAGTCCAGGTCGAAGTTCGAATCCCGCACCCAGACCGGATGATCGAGGTTGAGCGGCACCGCGTGCAGCCGCCGGGTCATGGCCGGGATGAGGTGCAGCCGCCGTCCGAGTTCGGCCTTGAAGGCCCCGTGCTCGTAGCTCACCCCGTCGGCGGCGGGGTCGAGTATCAGCATTGCGCAGACGTGCAGGAGTTGGGTGTCTGTTTCGAGATAGAGGAAGCTCGCGTCGAGTCCGGTAAGTCGTTCCATACCAACACACTATGAGAACTAGTTTCATTTTGCGCGTGGTTCGCGGTGTGGTCCGGATTCCGTCCGTGGCCGATTCGTAGCCCCAAAGTAGCACGTAGATAACAAGTTTCATGATGAAACGTTTGGGTACCAATCAGGCGTCTCTCCAGTAGAATTCGTTGCCGCCCTCCTGGACCCTTCCTACCTTGGGTCACATGGCCCGGTGATCGGTCTCTAGTCAATGACAAGAGTCACTGGGCTTCTCACAACGACGTGAGAGGTGAGGACAATGGGCGACCGGAAGGTATTGCTGCCTGGAAAATGGCGTACGGCTCGGGGTCTCGCGATCATGCTGACGATCGCGACCGTGTTCGTTCCACCAGCGAGGGCCCACGCGGACCAGGGATGCGCTGCCGTGGACGTCGTAGTGGCAAGGGGCACAGGCGAACCCGGGTGGCTCGGCGACGAGATCGGCGATCCGCTCTACGGCATGCTGCAGGATCGGTTGCCCGTTTCGGCGAGTTCCTATCGCGTGAACTACCCCGCCGACTACTCGTTCGATGTGGGCGCGGGGAGCGCGGATCTGGTGGGGCACTTGGCCGCTGCGGCCGCGGCCTGCCCGGGTCAGGAGTTCGTCCTGGTCGGCTACTCGCAGGGTGCGGCGGTCGTGCACGCGGCACTGGGCACCGGCGTGGTGTCCTGGTATCCGGGCCGGGTGCAGCTGCCGGACTACCTCGGCGAGCGCGTCGCCGCGGTGCTGCTGTTCGGTGACCCCATCCGCGGCCTGGGCTGGAATGTGCCCGGCGCGTATCAGTTCCGCACCGGGGACTGGTGCACCCGCGGCGATCCCATCTGCGGCTCCGGCATCGACGCCAACGCGCACGTCGCCTATGGCAGCGATCTGGTGGACGCGGCGAACTTCGCCGCGGACCGCATCTGACCCCGGGGAGGGGAAGGGCCCGACTCCCGGGTGGTCTCGTGGACTTGCTGACGAGACCCCGGAGCGGGTCCGGGTATCCGCGGTTCGGGGGGCGTCAGGTGTCACGGCACTTGGGGCCTCGCCCACCACCGGACCGCGGATACCGAACAACGGCCGGCCCGGTGTGGTGTTCCACACCGGGCCGAACCGTGTTGGCGGACGGGCTGATTACCAGTTCAGACCCGGAATGCGGTTGGTAATACGTGCGGCCGGGGCGGGCAGGCCCATGAGCGGCTGCACGATCGGGGCCAGCGCCAGCAGCGGGCTGCGCGATTCCGGCTTCTCCGTGGCGGTTTCGGCGTTCTCCGTACCGGTTTCGGTGCTCGCCGGGGCGAGCGGCGCCGGCGTGCGCGCGGCCTTGGACTCGCCGAACATCCGGAAGCCCTGGTGCAGAATGGCGCGCTTCACCGAGGGCATGACCGTGTCGACGAACTGGGCGAAGGTGCCGATGGGGGTGTCGATGCGGCTGGGCCGGTGCTCGAGCGCGCGCACCACGATGTCGGCCGCCTGATCCGGGCTGTGCACCGGGATGGACTTGTACAGGTCGGTCGGCGCGATCATGGCCGTGCGCACCAACGGCATGCGCACCGAGGTGAAGGTGATTCCGGCGTCGGCGTTCTCGACCGCCGCGATCTCGCTGAAGTTGTCCAGCGCCGACTTGCTGGCCACGTACGCCGCGAACCGCGGCACCTTGGTCTGCACCGCGATCGAGGAGATGTTCACGAAGTGCCCGAAGCGGCGTTCCCGCATGGACGGCAGCAGCGCCAGGATGAGCCGCACCGCGCCGAAGTAGTTGACCGCCATGGTCCGCTCGAAGTCGTGCATGCGATCGGTGGAGTTGAGCACCGAGCGGCGGATCGAGCGGCCCGCGTTGTTCACCACGTAGTCGACGTGCCCGTGATCGGCGAGCACCTGCTTGACCAGCAGCTCCACCGACTTCTCGTCGGTGATGTCGCAGATGTACGCCTGCGCCGCACCGCTTTCCGCCCGCACCTCGGCGGCCGCGGCGTTCAGGTCCTCCTCGGTGCGCGCCACCATGAGCACGGTCGCGCCGCGCTTGGCCACCGCGTGCGCGGTCGCCAGGCCGATGCCGGTGGACGCGCCGGTGATCAGCACGATGCGGCCCGCGAGGCGATCGCCCTCGATGCGGCGGGCACGATCCGGATCCAGGTTGGCGCGCCAGTACTTCCACAGGGCGGCGGCATAGTCCTCGAACGCCGGCACCTCGATGCCGCTGCCACGCAGCTGCGCCCGGGTGGATTCGGAGACGAAGGTCGACTCGAAGGAGGTGTGCGGGGCCACCTCGGCGGGAATGCCGAAGCGCTCCAGCAGGAAGTCCCGCACCGCGGGGACGCCCGGCAACCCGCCGAGGGCGTTGAGCGCGGTGTGCGAGCCCGGCACGGTGCCGATGGCGGTCGGCGCGCCGGCCGCGCGGGCGAGCGCGTTGTAGATCTCGGTGAACGGCTGCGGTTCCGGATTGGTGAGGTGGAAGGTGCGGCCGATGAGCCCGGGCTTGCCGATCAGCTCGACCATGGCGTCGACCACATAGTCCACCGGAACGATATTGGTGGCGCCCAGGTCGGGGATCGGCATGGGCAGCTCCGAGGGCAGCGCCGCCAGCCCCGCGATGGCGGGGAAGAAGTAGTACGGCCCGTCGATCTTGTCCATCTCGCCGGTGCGGGAGTCGCCGGCCACGATGGCCGGGCGGTACACCCGCCAGCGCAGGCCCGCGGCCTCGCGGACCATCTTCTCGGCCTCGAACTTGGTGCGGTGATAGGCGGAGTGCAGGCCCTGACCGAGGTCGAAGTCGTCCTCGAAGAACTTGCCCTTGTGATCGCCCGCGACCGCGACCGACGAGACGTGGTGCAGGACCGCGCCGAGTTCCAGGGCCAGGTCGATGACCGAGCGGGTGCCCTGCACATTGGCGGCGTAGGTGACCTCGGCGTCGGCGGTCATGTCGTAGACCGCGCCGAGATGGATGATGTGATCGGCCCGGGGGGCCTCCGCGAAACGGCCGCCGGCGCCCTCCGGCAGGCCCAGTCCCGGCGCTGCCAGGTCTCCGACCAGTGGGAACACCCGATCCTCGGCGCCCCAGCCCGCCGCCAGCTCGCGCAGTTTGGCCACCGAGGCCTCACGCGTCAGTGCGTGGACCACGGCCTCCGGGTCGCGCTCCAGCAGCGCGGCGACAACGCGCCGGCCCAGGAATCCGGTTCCGCCCGTGACGATGTAGGAAACCATCGTCCCCTCCTTAAATACGAACCTGTTGGTATCCAACGGTGTTCGTCCGACATGCGTCGGTGGATGCGGACGGTATGCGATTGGCCCCCTAGCAGAATGTCGGGCCGAGGTAGGAACACCTTCGTGCCTAACTAGTGAGTAACTTTACGGATTCCAGGTTGGGCGTTCAACCGGAATCGCCGTTTCGGTGCTGTGGGGATGGTCACCTCGGAGCTATTCGAGTTGATATGTGTAACAAAGGGTTTGATGTAACCTATCGGCCTCCTTGGCAATTCATAGGCAACTGGTCAAATGTCCTGAGCGTGCGCTCACTTGTTGGATCTCCAGGAGTTTGCCCGATCAGCGCCCGGTTTCGGTGGTCGGAATTGCCCGCTGTTGCCACCTCACGCGCCGAACCGTCGATGCCCGGCTCGCGATGCAATTCACGGGCGGCACCCTGCTCGCACCTGCGCCCACCGAGTGGGCGGATTCGCCGGGTATTCCCAGAAATGTGCGGGCCCGGAATGCCGCGTGGTCAGAATGATCGGGACGATGTGGTGCGGTGGGAGAGCGGTGGCGGATGCTGGTCGGTCGGGCGGTCGATATCGAGGTGATCTCCGCGTTCGTCACCGGCGTCCCGGACGATGACATCGTGCTGGTGCTCAACGGAGCAGCTCCTCGCTGAGCTGTTCGAGGATTGCGACCTCCCCGCGGGCGGCCGCGACCAGGCCGCGCAGGAACTTCCCGGGTCCGGCGGTGGTCGGATAGCCGAGCTCGGCGCACAGTCGCAGCCCCTCCGCGGTGACCTCGTCCAGGTGATCCCAAGCGCCACTGAAGAAGTCGTCGTTCCCGAGCCATTCACCAGTCCGGCTCGGCCGTCGTCGCGAGATCATCCGCGCCGCAGCACAATAGCGGCGTACCGGCCCCCGCCCGGCACGGCGGCGGGGGCATTGCCAGTCCAATGCCAGTGTCGTCGTGCAGGCTCGATGGTCGGAACGACAACGAGAGGACTATCGAGCAGTGAGCACCATCGTGGTCTCGCACGGACTGCAAGCCCGCGCGGACAGCGTCTGGTTTCCCCCCTTCCGCGCCGAACTGACCGGCCGAGGGCATCGGGTCGTCATCCCCAACCTGCCGGATACGGATGCGCCGCAGCGTGGTCCGTGGCGCGAGGCCTTGGCGTCGGCCGCTGCCGCGAGCCGGCCCGAGGACACCGTGCTGGTCGGTCACAGCATCGGCGCGGTCAATGTGCTGCGCGTGCTCGAGGCGTACGATCCGGCCGCGGGGGTCTTCGCCGGTGCCGTCCTGGTCTCGGCCTCGGTCCACGAGGTCGGCTACGACCTGCTCGCGAGCTTCTTCGCGGGTGACTTCGACTGGACGCGAATCCGCGCCGCCGCCAAGCAGTTCCGGGTGCTCCAGGCCATCGACGACCCGGTCAACGCGCCCGACCCGCTCGAACACGTGGGCGTTCTGATCCGCGAGCTGGGCTCGGTCGCCACCATCCTCCCCGACGGCGGCCATCTCGGGGCCTACCCGGAAGACCACATCGAGCTGCCCGACGCGGTCCGGCTCGTCGAAGAATGCCTGGCCGCGCCCCGGGTGGTCCCCGCCGGCTAGCGCCCGTCAAGTGTGCGCGGGGCCGGAGGCCGATTCCCAGAACCCGTGTGCCGCAGGCGCGAACGTCACTCGTTCACGCAGCGGATGTCGCCGTCCACGGTCTGATCGACGATCGTGAACGGCGGGCACCGCCGCACATTGCCCCACTCACCCGCGATGCACGAGTCGTATTCGTGGGGATCCGAGGTGGGAACCCGGGTACCGCTATGGCACCCCTCGGCCACCGGCGCCGCCCCGGCCAAGCCCGCGCCCACGGCCACGGTGGGAACACTCAACGCGAGACCGGTGACAACAATCCCGATTGCCACTCGACGGCGATCCATCAACCCTCCTGATCTCCAGAACTGCCGGGAACCCTTCGAACCGCACCCCTGGGCGGTCCCGGCATCTGACTGCGACGGCGAGCGACAACCGCTCGCCACGAAAACACCATCAAGTATGACGATCGGTCTACCGCCGAGGGAATCCGACAAGCATCACACCTGCCGCGACCGGGGACTCGGCCCCGCGCCGGCATGAGTCCGGTCACACTGCGGCCGCCAACGACTTCCGGATCGACGAACGCTCGCTGTCTCGATCCGTGTGTTCCTGATCTTCGGGACCCGTTCCCGACCTTTACACGCTGCTCCGCAGGAAGGCGGGGGCGATCTCCCTGGCCACGCGATGGCCGGATTCGGCGGCGCCGTCGATGTAGCCGGCCCAACGGGTGGCTGTCGGTGCCCGCCCAGTGCAGCGGGCCGATCGGTGCGCGCAGCGCCGGGTCGAAGCGGGTGAGCGTGCCCGGGCCGCATCCCGACGGACAGCCCTTCGAGACTGTCCCGGGCACTATCCGAATGAAAAGACATTCGGCGGACATGCTGCCGACCACGTTGAGTCGTCGCAATGCCGGACCCGGCGTGCGCCGCGTCCCGGAGAGCCGGGACGCGGCACATGGCCGGGTGGATCAGCTGGTCAGGTCGGAGATGGTGGGGGATTCGTTGTGGGTGAGGGTGATTCCGAGATTGGTGGCGGCGCGGTCGAAGTCGTCGTCGGGTTGCTGGAGTTCGATGGCGGAGCCGGCGGAGAGGACTTCGACATTGAGACAGAGAGATTGGAGTTCTTTGAGCAGGACCTTGAAGGATTCGGGGACACCCGGTTCGGGGATGTTCTCGCCCTTGACGATCGCCTCGTACACCTTCACGCGGCCGACCACGTCGTCCGACTTGATGGTGAGGAGTTCCTGCAGGGTGTAGGCCGC